>DBLB01000049.1 GCA_002298695.1 Clostridiales bacterium UBA735
CGTCTGGTCGCAGCGTGTATACTCCAACGGTTCCGAATGGAAAGCGACCGGCGAGATCCTGCCGTATGTGAGTATCGTGGAATATCACCACGACTACAGCTATTCCAGCACACAGCGCATCTGGCTGGGTACCAGTAAAGACGGCCTGCGTCCCGCAGTGAGTGTCAGATCAACGAACAGCTGTGTCGGCGTGGAAAAGCTCACAGAAGACGACTGCATCTACCGCCTGACGACGCTGGACGTCGGTATGGCTGAGCTGGAGATCACGCTGGAAGATGGGACGACCTGTCTGTACTCGACGGAGATCTCGCTGCCCTGGTGCGCGCTCTACAATGCGCCGGTCGCCTCAAAGGAGACGCTCCGGAGCGACACGCTGGCCTATGATGGCACTGAAAAGACCGTCTGGCTGATCCCGCGGTATGGGCAGACGGAGCCGACCGGCTGGACGCTGGACTGCGGCGACCAGACGCTGACGGCGGACGAAGACGGCTGGTACAGCTACGGCGATTACCAGAAGCTGATCCAGCTGAAAAGCGTAAAACTGAACGGCGACGGCGAACGGTATGGCATTCAGATCACGCTCCCGGCAGGTTTGGAGCTGCCGGCGCTGATGGACGATCTCTATTTCTGGATCGACGTCAACGGTAAGGAGAACGGCGCGGATGTGTCGCTCTACAGCACGTCCTTCATCATTCAGCCGGGTCGGAAGCTCTGGGCCTGCTTCGCCAATGCCGCAACAGCGGCGGACGGTACACGGACCTGGGCGCCGAATCGGAACCATATGTTCAGCCAGATGGCCTTCAATCTGATGGGCGAGAAGGGCTTTATGCCGCTCGCGTTCTACTACCGTGCGTCTGAGGACAGCCCATATGTCCCGGTGGACACGGCGGAGATCGTCGGCAGCGGCGGAGCATCGCTGGATCGGCAGGGCGACTTTGCCTCTGCAGAGAAAAACGTCTTCCGGCTTACGACAACGGCGCTTGGCGACTATACGCTGCGCTGCACCGTAGATGGAACGACCTATGAGCAGCCGCTCCGCGTCCAGCTGCCGGACACCGGCCTGTTTACGGAGGGGCGCTATGACGGATCCGCCTTTGTTCTGTCCAGCTGGTATGACCGCAAGGCGAGCGACACGTCGCCGCTCACGCTCTGGCTGCTCCGCAAGGATGGTTTCCCGACAGACGGCAAGCTGCATATCTCCCTGGACGGCACAGAGCTGACGCCGGATGCAGACGGCTTCTACACGATCGGCGGTCAGGAAAACGTCCTGCACGTCACGCGGGAGACGCTTGCCGATGGCACCTGCGGGCTGAAATTCGATTTCCCGGACGGCACAGCACTCAACAAGGGGCTTGCAAAGGTCCGCGGCCGGTTTGAGGCATGGATCGAGCTGGAAAACGGCGGATCCTATGGCGGCAGCTTTTACCTGGTCTACCATGACGACAGCCGCGAAAACCCCGAACCGGGAAAGAATACCGGCTCGACGGATCCCGGCGCGGATACGCAGACACGAAACGTGCTGCGCGTCCGCTATCAGGGGCAGGATTACGCCATTGCGCTCGGCGGTAAAGCGCGTGGCGGCGCGCAGGCGCTGACCGGACGCCTCGTCCAGACCTTTTCTGAGGAAGAGAAAAACGGCGATACCCTTGCACCCTGGAACCTTGTGGTGACGGTGTTTGAGAATTATGACAGCAGCAGCCGGACGGAGCGGCCCGAGCTCATAGCCGAGATGGTAAAAAATCTAAGAGTCCGCGCAACGATGGAGACGGACTGCGCCTCGTGGAACGCCCCCGTTGCGCCCACAGAGGATGACCCGTACTGGAATCTCTACTTCTGCATGCACCCCGTGGAGGGCACGGGCATGATGAGTCTCGACCTGACGCTGGCGGATGGTGTGGAAGTGCAGAATGAGGACAAACCGACGCTGACGTTCCGCTTCACCACATATATCGACCGCTCGGTGACGATCGACTGCGCCGAAGGCTACAATGGCAGCGGCCCGATCGACACGATGGAGGAGCTGAATGCCCTGATCGCCAGTCTTGACCTGACAGACAGCGAGAACGCCGTCAATCTTGAGCTTATGCCGATCGCCTATGAAGGCGTGCTGGACGTCGCGCCGAAGGCCGACCCGAATTACAGGCTGAACATTTATGGCACAACAAGCGGGACTACCGTGACGACCATCTACGGCGGCATCCGCGTGCACGGAAACGCGGACGTGATCGCCGGCCTCTACCTTCAGCCGAACCCGGACGCAGAAAAGAACCTCCGCAACAGCAAGGGCGAGACGTTCGGCATCCTGTGCGACGGCGGCGAGGTTTATTCCGTCCTGGAGACGCGCATCACCGGCTTTGACGTCGGTCTGGACTGCAATGACAACGGCTATCTCCTCGCGCAGGCGTGCGTGTTTGAGCAGTGCAAAACCGGCGTGCGCATCGACTGTGACGGTAAAACCTCGGGCAACGCAAACAGTCGGTGGCGCTACAATACGTTCTATCAGTGCGGCACGGCGTTCGATCTGGTCTCGCTCCCGGCATATCTCACGCCCTACGATCTTCGCGTGAGCGAAAACAACTTCCTGAGCAATACCGTGGATATCCGGATCCCGGAGAGCGCAAAGGACAACTATTATTTCTACAGCAATTTCTACGGCACGCTGAGCGGAACCCTGACCGGCGCATCGCTCGAGGGCGCGGCCTCGCGCCATTCCGTCGTGTCGAACGGAACCGGGACGACGCCGGAAAACGTCCTCGTCAGCCCGCGGCGGATGTATTCGAACTGGGTGCAGAGCACGCCGCTGCGCCGGACACCGCTGCAAAGCGCGTCCCGCACGGAACGCACGCAGAGCACCCCGGCCCAGACGGAGATCGCAGTGCAGAGCGTGCGCGCTGCGGTCGACCGCAGCCGGCTGACCATCGAGCACGGCCTACCGGTGCGCATTCTCAATTCCGAGGCAGATTCGCTGGTCATCACGGACCCGGATGCGTTCCGGAATCTGGAGCAGCCCGCCACCATAGACGTTCTGGAAAATTACTATCAGATAGGGCCCGTGTCGCTTGGGCGCTGGGAGTTTGCAGCCGGAAAAAATGTTGCCAACGACGGCTTCCATGCGGGTCTTCAGATCAGACAGATAGACGATACGATCACCGTTACGGTAGAGGATGCAGGCGGCCTGGCAAAGCTGGCCCCGACGCTGACGATCCCCTGCCCGAAGGACTGGGGCAGTGCTTCCGTGACCGGCCCCGACGGAACAGCGCTTGAGAGCAGCTGGTCGGCCGAGGACGCCGCGGTAACATTCCCTGTCACGGTCGGCGGCAGCTACCGTATTCAGCAGACAGCCTGGAACTGGGGTTCCATGCCGGGACGGACGGATACAGAATTCCAAGTCCAGCTGAGTTGTGCGCAGTATCCCGCGCTTACAAATGCGAACGTGCTGCTCGCCGCCTATGACGACGCCGGCAAACTGATCGGCTGCCGGATGCGGACGATGACAGCGGATGAATGGAGCGAGCAGATAGCAGTTCTCCGGCTGACGTTCACCGGCGACGTCCTGACGCGCGCCGCGTCGTTCCGCCTGCTGGCGCTGGACGCCGCAGACGGAAAGCCTCTGTGTCATTCGATCACCTGGGCTGCCGATGATGTCGGCCGGCTCACCTCCGGATAGCATAAAAATCGGGACGGTGCGGAATGCACCGTCCCGGTTTTCATTTCCACACTTCTCTCCGCTCTCACATCCCGCCGCCCTCACCTCCTGTAACGCCCGAAATCTTCCTCCGCGCCCTGTAGGGGCGGACGCCTCTGTCCTTCCACCCCTTCGATCTTGCACCACACCCCGTAGGGGGCGATGCATCGGCCCGCAAGCATTGGTCTTGCTGAACACCCCCGCCGAAAGGCGATGCGCAGAGACCTTTCGGGAGGTAGGGTCTGACGCAGCGGACAACTGAAATCAAAAATTTTCAGAGGTCAATTCAGGACAACGGTTCGCACCAGCTCTCTTTCTTTTCTTGGAAGATTGAAACCATTCTTTTCTTTCTCCTTCAGAAAGAAAAGAATGGTTTCAAAAACAGGCAGACAGCGTGCAGCAAGCACGCACAAGCTATAAATAAGAGCGGCGCTCGCGCGCCGCTCTTCTTTGCGGTATTTTAGCCGAACACCGCCAGCAGGAAGCCGGCTGCGATGGCAGAGCCGATGACGCCAGCCACGTTCGGGCCCATGGCGTGCATCAGCAGGAAGTTGGCCGGATTCTCCTTCTGGCCGACGACCTGGGAGACACGGGCCGCCATCGGCACCGCAGAAACACCGGCGGAGCCGATCAGCGGGTTGACCTTCTTGCCCGTGACCTTGCACATGATGTTGCCGCCGATCAGACCACCAGCGGTGGAGATGCCGAAGGCGACAAGGCCGAGGAAGACGATCTTGATGGTGTCGAGCTTCAGGAAGTTCGAGGCGACCATCGTCGCGCCGACGGACGTGGAGAGCATGATGGTGATGATGTTCATCAGCGCGTTCTGCACGGTGTCGGACAGACGGTCGGTCACGCCGCACTCGCGGAACAGGTTGCCGAGCATCAGGCAGCCGATCAGCGGAGCCGTGGACGGGAGCAGGAGGACGACGAAGATCGTGACAATGATCGGGAAGAGGATCTTCTCGGTCTTGCTGACCGGGCGGGTCTGCGTCATCTTGATCTTGCGGTCTTCCGCAGAGGTCATGAGCTTCATGATCGGCGGCTGGATCAGCGGGATCAGCGCCATGTACGAATACGCGGCGATGGCGATCGCGCCGAGCAGCTCCGGAGCGAGCTTCGTCGTCAGGAAGATGGCCGTCGGGCCGTCCGCGCCGCCGATGATACCGATGGAGGCCGCCTGCGGGCCGGTGAAGCCGAGCAGGATCGCGCCGAAGAACGCGACGAACACGCCGAGCTGCGCCGCCGCGCCGAGCAGCAGGCTCTTCGGGTTGGAGATCAGCGGGCCGAAGTCGGTCATCGCGCCGACGCCCATGAAGATGATGGACGGGTAGATGCCGGCCTTGACGCCGATGTAGAACACGTCAAGCAATCCAGCGTTCGCCAGAATGTGGCCGTAGCTGTGGTAATACTGGCTGGCCGGGTCGAGGAAGGCGTCCCAAAGCTCCGGATGATAGAGCGCATTGGTCGCATTCAGCTCCGCGGACAGCCCGGGGAAGTAGCTGATGTTGGCCAGCAGGCAGCCGAACGCGATGCCGACGAGCAGCAGCGGCTCGAAGCCCTTGACAATGCCGAGATACAGCAGCACGCAGGCGATGACGATCATGACGAGGTTTCTCCAACCGCCGTCCACGACCAAACCTGCAAAGCCGGATTCCACGATCAGCTTGTTGAGCGTATCGCCCACGCTGAAGGTTCCGGCAGCAGCAGTCAAAAATCCCATAGTGCCCCTCCTTACGCCAGGACGACGAGAGCGGCACCCGTGTCGACAACAGCGCCCTTGGAGACGACGACCTGCGCAACGCTGCCGTCGCGCGGAGCCATGATCTCATTTTCCATCTTCATGGCCTCGAGCACGACCAGCACATCGCCAGCCTTGACCGTCTGACCCTGAGAGACATTGACCTTCAGAATGTTGCCGGGCATCGGAGCGGCGACAACTTCGCCGGCCGCGGTGACAGCAGCGGCAGCGGGAGCTGCGGCAGGTGCCGGAGCAGCAGCGGGTGCAGGAGCTGAGGTAGCAGGAGCAGCGGCAGCGGGTGCAGCGGCGGGCGCCGGAGCATACGCTTCGTATTCATCCACCAGCATGGCCTGACCGGCCTCGACTTCGACCTCATAGGTCTTGCCGTTGAGCGTTACTTTATATTTCATCTTACTTGACCTCCTTGATGGATTTGAAGCGCAGTTCGTTCAGGGGTTTGCCGAGCTTGTTGGCGACGATCGCCATAAGCATCGCGGCCTCCTTGTCGGGCACGGAGAAGAGCTTGACTTCGCCGGCCGTACCGGGAGCGGCAGCGGCCAGAACAGGCTTGGGTGCAGCAGCAGGCGCGGCGGCAGCCGGAGCGGCCGCGGGCGCGGCGGCCTTGCTCTTCTTGGCCACCATGATTTTGCCCATGATGATGACAACGACCATCAGCGCGATCAGGCCGACGAACACGACGGCATAACCGAGCACAGCGACGAGCGCCGCGGTGCCGACGTTGAGGTCAACCATTGCTTGATTTACCAGAAACATAGTGCAGCCTCCTTACGCTTCGACGATGGAGTATTTGCAGATATTCTCTTCCTTGGCCTTGCGGTCTTCGAAGAACTTCATGGCCTGATCCGGATAGCAGATATAGCTCATAACATCCTCTTCGCTCTTGGCCAGATCGCCGAGGGCTTCCTTCGCGGCCTTGAACTCTTCGCCGGTGCGCTTGGAGTCCTCAATGCGGCAGTCGACGGGCTTGCCGCCCTCGCCGAGGATCTTGGCCTGAAGCTCTTTGGAGACGGGCGCAGGTGCGATGCCGTACTCGCCCTTGAAGTAGTTCTTGACTTCCTTGGAGATCTGCTTGTAGCGCTCGCCGAGGAGGACGTTGGTAACGGCCTGGTTGCCGACCATCTGGCTCAGCGGCGTGACCAGCGGAGGATAGCCGAGGTCCTTGCGGACGGCGGGGATCTCTGCCAGCGCGGCGTCGAACTTGTCCATGGCCTTCATATCGGTCAGGTTCGCGATCATGTTGGACAGCATGCCACCGGGGACCTTGTAGACCAGCGCCTGCGCGTCGGTCGCCATGGACTTCGGGTTGATGCGGCCGGAGTCG
Organism: Clostridiales bacterium UBA735; assembly: GCA_002298695.1. GTDB lineage: Bacteria > Bacillota > Clostridia > Oscillospirales > Oscillospiraceae > CAG-170. Next base: position 6,769 of record DBLB01000049.1, read on the forward strand.
ACATATTTCTGCTTGACGGGCTTGAAGAAGTCGTTGACCTTGTTGATGACGTCCTCGTTCAGGCCGGTCTTGATGCCGTACTGCTCCAGCGCGTAGTACATCGTCTCGGTGGCGGGCTGGCTGGTGCCGTTGGAGAAGCAGCTCGTCGCGCAGTCGATGACGTCGATGCCGGACTCGACGGCCTTGGTGACGGTCATATAGGCCATGCCGGTGGTGCAGTGGGTGTGCAGGATGAGCGGCGTGTCGCCGACGGCATCCTTGATGCCCTTGATGAGGTGCTCGGCCTCATACGGGCTCATGGTGCCGGCCATGTCCTTCAGGCAGATGGTGTCGAAGCCCATGGTCTTCAGCTCCTTGCACATCTCGATGTACTTCTCGACGGTGTGCACCGGAGACTGCGTATAGGAAATACAGCCGGAAGCGATGGTGTTCTTGTTGCCGTACTTCTTGGTGGCCTCGAGGGCCGTCTTGATGTTGCGGAAGTCGTTGAGCGCGTCGAAAATTCTCAGAATATCGATGCCGTTCTTGATGGACAACTGGACAAACTTTTCAACGACGTCGTCATGATAGTGCTTGTAGCCCAGCAGATTCTGGCCGCGAAGCAGCATCTGCAGCTTCGTGTTGGGCATGGCCTTGCGGATGCCTCTCAGGCGCTCCCACGGATCCTCACCGAGGTAGCGCAGGCAGGAGTCGAACGTTGCGCCGCCCCAGCACTCGACGGAATAATACCCGGCCTTGTCCATCTCGGGCAGAATGGCCTCGAAATCGGCATAGGGCAGGCGGGTCGCCATCAGGGACTGGTTCGCGTCGCGCAGGACAGTTTCCGTAATTTGAACTTTTTTCATCTGTATCCTCCATCATTCTCACGCCTGTGGCGTGGTTCCTTCCTTGCAGACCGCCCGGAACAAACGCAGAGAGAACAGGCGGGACGCACTGCGCGGCCGCAGAGCGCCCGCCTGTTATTGTATCTCGGTTTTCCCCGGGCTGCAATTAAAGATTCCGTTCAGAAAATGCCGCGCTTACAGCTGCGGGCCGGCAGCGACAAGGGCCTTGCCGGCTTCGTTGCCTTCGTACTTGGCAAAGTTCTTGATGAAGCGGCCGGCGAGATCCTTGGCCTTCTCTTCCCACTGGGAGGCGTCGGCGTAGGTGTCGCGCGGGTCGAGGATGGCGCTGTCAACGCCGGGCAGCTCGGTCGGGACCTCGAAGTTGAAGTACGGGATGGTCTTGGTCGGGGCCTTGTTGATGTCGCCGCTCAGGATGGCGTCGATGATGCCGCGGGTATCCTTGATGGAGATGCGCTTGCCCGTGCCGTTCCAACCGGTGTTGACGAGGTACGCCTTGGCGCCGCTCTTTTCCATCTTCTTGACGAGCTCTTCGGCATACTTGGTCGGATGCAGCTCGAGGAAGGCCTGGCCGAAGCAGGCGGAGAACGTCG
>DBLB01000204.1:0-18691 GCA_002298695.1 Clostridiales bacterium UBA735
CTCTTTGCAGGAAGCCCTCGTTTCCTTGGTATTCTGCTTTCAACACACCGACCTCCTTCCGGTCTGTACTTGAGACTTACGATTGTTCGACCCTTCCCTAAAAAAAGCTCAAGGTACTATGGTCTCGGCTGACTTCTTGCAGTTCGTTGTTACTACGGCTTTCGGATTTTTCCCCTACTTGTCGCCTGCAAGACCTCCCCGGGTAAGAGCAACAACTTTCCTCCCATGTAACCGCCATATTTACCGCACGGGATTCGGGCAGCATTGGACTTTGTGTTGTATAGCACACTCGTCCGTCCCTATGCGGCCTACTATGTGATTTCTGTTCGTCGGTTCGGGAGTTTGCCCGCCAGCGTTTTTTTGCTGACATCCGGCTTCCTTCAGATTCCACCTCACGGTGGACACCCTTGCCTTCGGCTAACGCTTCCTACTGCCGAGCGCGTAGTGGTCTTTCACCACCTAGCTGTTACCCATGCCGGGCGCACTATTACAAACAGGCGGATCCCGTTTCCATGGGATCCGCCTGTTTGAAAATCTGATTTGTACCGGTTACACTTCCCAAACGCCGGCGCTTTTTACAGCTTCCAGCCCGCCGTCTGCGCTGTCCGGATAGGCAAAGGATACATCTTTGAATTCGATCCATCGCCTTCCAAATGATCTCGGCGGCAAGGAACGCCGCAAACAGCACTATTGCCAGAAAGTCCGCTGCTCGCATTTGAATTATCACAAGGCAGGTCCGGTCTTTCGGATTCTCAATGCCGTGTGTGACAGAGGCAATGGAAAGCCCGTCCGCCACCTTGCTTGCCGCCGTCAGGCGGTTCTTTTTTTTGCTCTTGTGCGCAGACGCAAAGAAAGCGCGTCATTCGATCAGGCCGCTTTCCTTCAGCAGCAGCTCGACGTCGGTGCCCTGCACCTTCTTGAGCAGGATCCGGAGAAGCGTCTTTTCCTTGAAAGAGAGCTTGATATCGGTGATCGGCTTTTTGTCGATCGCATAGTAGCAGGCACGCAGAAGCTCGCGCACGTCGTATTTACTGCCCCAGACCTCCGGAACGCCGCGGTCGACGTCGAGCAGGGTATACACGGCCTCCATGCCGGTACGCATGGAATACTCGGTTGTAAAGATGGTATCGCGCGGCGTCTCGGCGAACTGACCGATGAAGGCAAAGTTGACGGCGTCGACGGGTACGACCTTCGGACGGTCGGATTCCTTGCGCGGCTGGAAGAACGCATTGATATACGGCATGAAGCAGGTCGTGGTGTTGCAGGCTTCACGGGCGAGCGCTCCGATCCGGTCTTCGGGAACGCCGATGTGGTAGAGCCATTCGCGGCAGACTTCTTCGCCGGTACAGCGGCGCATGGGCTTTTTGACATAATTGCCCTCGCGGTCAGTATTCAGCGCGTAAAGCCAGACAAGAATCATCTTCTTGTCCTGCGAGCGGAATTGCGGCTGGCGGTTGATGGTCCAGGAGAGATACCAGTTTTCCGTGCTGTCCCTGACTGTTACAATGCCGCCGGTCGTGACCTTGCCCTCGCGCGGGTCGCGCTTGCAGATGGAAATGATGTGCTGGATGATCTCCTCATTGGAGGTGGCGACGGTGGCGCTCATCCAGTTTGTGGCACCGATGTCGCTGCAAAAAGCGTCCGGGTTTCCGAATGAGCCGTCCGGTGCCTGCGCGGCGATGGCCTTCCACATGTCCCAGGATTCGCCGACGCCGTTTTTCAGCTGCGAAAGATCAGGCGCATGCGTCTGATCGCCGTAGCAGGACGAATCAGTGCAGCAGCCGTTGGTGATGAAGACCAGATCGTCCTCAATGAGATCGATGGTCTGCTCACGGCCGTCTTTGACGTAGACGATCTGACGGGCGACCTTTTTGTTCGCTTTGGTTTCAATGACGACGTTCTTCACGTCCATGCCGTATTCGATGCGGACGCCGTGGGCCTCCAGATACTTGACGAGCGGCAGGATCATGCTCTCGTACTGGTTGTATTTTGTGAAGCGCAGCGCGCTGAAATCCGGCAGGCCATCAATGTGGTGGACATAACGGCAGAGGTAGCGCTTCATTTCCAGTGCGCTCGACCAGCGCTGGAACGCGAACATCGTCTGCCAGTAGAGCCAGAAATTTGTCTGCCAGAACGAATCCGGCAGGACGTCGGAGATCTTCCTGCCCTCCAGATCCTTTTCCGGCGTCAAAAACAGCTTAGAAAGCGCCATGGCCGATTCGCGGTCGAGCGTGAATTTCCGGTCGGTGTGCGCGTCCTGTCCGCGCGAGACTGTAGCGCGGCAGAGAGAATAATTCGGGTCGTGCTTGTTCAGCCAGTAGTATTCATCCAGTACGGAGACGCCCGGCGTTTCGATGGAAGGCACATCGCGGAATGTATCCCACATAACTTCGAAATGATTGTCCATTTCGCGTCCGCCGCGCATAAAGAAGCCCTTGGTGATGTCCTTGCGACCGTCACAGCTGCCGCCGGCCAGCTCCAGCTTCTCCAGAAGGTGGATGTGCTCGCCCTTCATCTGTCCATCCCGGACAAGATAAAATGCTGCGGTCAGACCGGCAAGGCCGGTGCCGATGATATAGGCGGATTTCTTTTCGACGTCCTTCGGCTTTTCGGGATGTGCAAATGATTCATACGTTCCTGCGGAATAATACATATCAAAAACCTCCTGTAATTTGTGTTCTTGCCTGTATTATATCCGGATCTGCCAGTCTTACAATCAGCAGAAACCGCCCCGTGATAAAGCTTTTATCACGAGGCGGCAAGGTGTAAAAAATTTAATCAAATGCGGGGAAATGATCAATTCAGATGCGGAAGCGCTGAAGCGCTTCTGGCACAGAGCCGCGGATGAGCGTAGACAGGCGGCTGACGATAGCCTCCGGATCTTCCCGCATATCGTCCTTGATCCAGTCGAGCATCAGGCCAACGAAAATATAGGAATAGATCTGTGCAATGAACTGCTTGTCGCTCTCCCGGACAGTCATGCCGACGGCTTCCTCTTCAATGACGCCGAGCAGGAGATTGTCCACCAGAGGCTTGAGATACCGCTCGACCTGTTCGCGGTGGACGCAGCGGTAGACGTTCATCACAAAGGGCTTGTTGGCCCGGACGGCCTCGAAAATCTGCAAAAAGCCCTGCTGCCAGGTGTCATAGGTCTTCTTCTCTTCGATAGCCTTGCGCGCGTCTTCCAGGCAGGACCATTCCACAAGGTCATAGATGTCCTTGAAGTGATAGTAGAAGGTCATGCGGTTGATGCCGCAGTCCTCCGCGATATCGTTGATCGTGATTTTGGTCAGCGGCTTCTGGAGCAGCAGATTCTTCAGCGATTGCTCCAACGCACGCTTTGTCACCTGTGACATAGGATGCCCCTCCTTTTTTTCTCCGATATGGATGGTTGTTATTTATTCAATCAGCCAGCGGCTGTGGCCGGCGAGAGATTTTTCGTGCCAGATCCAGAGCATTGAATGGATGGAGGCTGATCGATTGTATTGTCAAACCAAAAATTACAGCAGACTTTGGGTCGACGGACGTTGAAAGCGGCAAAACAAAGAATAGAATAAATATATACTTTGTTTAACAGGAGAATCGCTGATATGATGACACCAAAAGAAAGAATCCTTGCTACGCTGAAAGGCCAGCCCACGGACGCACTGCCCTTTGTTCCCCGTATTGACAACTGGTTTTACGCACAGAAAGCGCAGGGGACGCTTCCTGACAGATTAAAAAATGCAACGCTGCAGGAAATGGTGGATGATCTTGGGATCGGTTACCATTCGATTATCCCCAATTTTCAGGGCTGGCGGGACGGCGGATGCCAGGATCTGCATGTCGGGCTTGGACTTTATGACCTGGCACTGTCGCCCTGGCATATTGAACTGCACAACGTTGGCATCAAGTCGGAGCGCCTGCCGGGAGGCAAGCATCGTGTGGAATATGAAACGCCCTACGGCGTGATTTCCACGGAGACTGTGTACACGGATGCAATGAAAAAGAATGGCATTACACTGTATGTCATCACAAAGCATGCAATTGAAGATTGTGATGATTATGATGCCGCTGCATATATTTTTGAGAACATGGAAGTCGTCGAGGACTGGGAAAGATTTGCACAGTATCGCCAGGATGTCGTCGGCGACCGCGGTGTTGCGGTTGCGCTGTCGGCAATGTGGGCGTCAGGCGGTCATTATCTGATCAAGGAACTGATGGGGTTCGAAGATTTTTACAGTGAACGGATCGATGACCCGGAGGCACTGCGGCAGATTGCAGATAAGCTGCAGCCGTTCTGCGATAAACTGTTTTCCGCGGCGCTCAACAGCCCGGCAGAAGTCATCCTGTCCGGAGCAAATTATGACTTTACCTTCACGTCTCCCGATGTCGTGCGGGACTTTGTGGTGCCGCAGCTGAAGAAGCAGTCCGATCAGGCACATCAGCAGGGGAAATTCATCGCAACGCACACGGACGGCGAAAACAAAATGCTGCTGCCGCTGTATCTCGAGGCTGGTTTTGATATCGCAGACTCCATTTGCCCGAAGCCAATGACGAGTATCTCTCTGAAAGAAACTGTTGACGTGTTCGATCATAAAATCACAATTTGGGGCGGCGTCCCGTCGACTGCGCTGGTAAAGGACTGCACCTCGGATTCGGATTTTCTGAAGATCGTAGACCAGACACTGCAGGATATCGGCAAGGGCGATCACTTTATTGTATCTGTTGCGGATACCCTGCCTGCGGCAGCTGATTTCGAACGGTTCCTTTATCTGAAAAAGAAGGTGGAAGAGTTTGGGCCGGTGAAATAACTCAAGTGAGTCAGCCGGGCAGAGCAGGCCATCCATCGTGTTTGACATTGCGCAGATAATAAGCCAGATAATATAGGAACTTCCGTGTGCGGCTGTCCTGCAGCGGATCCATCGAAAGATAATCCCGCAGTTTATTCAGGCGAAACACAAGCGTATTCTTATGAATGAATAATTCTTTACTGGCTTTGTTCAGATTGTAACCATTTGCATCCAGAACAGGAATCAATTCCAGCAGACTTGCTTTCAGGTCTGCTGGAATATTTTCCGCAAAAAAAGAGTAAACGCGCTCAAGTTCCGTGCATGGGATCTGGTAGGTAAGGTAGTCCTCCACGCAATCATAAAAATACAAGACCCGGCGGTCATCTTTACGATAAAAAAAGCGCATCCAGTTGCAATGTCGGTATCCGTGGCGGTAATCAATCAAACGTTTATGGATGCTGCCGACAAAAACTCGGTATACAATGGAATGATTGGCTGCATAGTTGAAAAATGGCGCCAGAAAATCATTGATGAGGAACGCACAATTTTCAAGCGTCCGATCCAGAGACTGCGGGAGACTTTTGAAAATCAGAATTTCATTCTCGGCGGGGGAAAGAATCATATCCTGAGAGGAGTAACCTTGCGAACTCTGAATCTCACCGATGAGCAGATTGGAATTTTCAAATGGCAGGAGAGAGATCAGAATAGGAACGCGGTTCAATTGCTCTGAAAAACCGAATGCAGCGGCGTATTCCGAAAGGCAGGAAAGTTCCTCCTCATTTTCCGAAAACAGCAGGGTGTTCATGAACTTCAGCTTCTGGTTCTTTTGCTGAAGAAGAAAGCTTTGCCGTGTTTCATATTCAATCATGGATTCAAGCGAGATCCTGACAACTCGAATCAAAGCTTCAACCTCATATGGTACCCCGGTCATTCCTACGACACCGATCACTTCATGCCCGCATTTGAGCAGCGCATTCATTCCGTATTCTGTACCGAGATAATGATGTGAGTCAGGTTCCGTTTTGATTTCCTCAATATGCTCCTGAACCATTCGGAAGGCGAGCTCGTGGAATGTACCAATACGCTTTTTCTCAATGCTCGCCGCAATGATAATTCCCTGCGCATTCATAATATTGATATTGTATTGGGAAAATGCAGTAATCTTGTCAATAAATTGATTCGCAATGTCGCTGCTGAGTATCACAAAACAGCCTCCTTCCCTCTTTTATACAAACGAAAACGGCGATACGGGAGACAAAGACACACCGTTTCACATCCCGCGGTAGTGAACGGCGGTATTATCCGTAGTATTCGTTCTCCTGATAATAGTCCTGAATCAGAGAAACCAGGTATTGTTCATGAGCAGAAAGTACATGCATATGCATATATACAACGTTCAAATACCAGTGCGGCGAAAAATCAAGTGGAAAATACAGATTTTTATCATTCGTATGAATAAAGCCGGACGGCACAAACGCGATGGCGTTACTGCTTGAAACCATATTCAGGGTCGTGTTGATGTTCCGGATTTCCGTCACACGATCCGGATTCAATCCGCACTGCTTCATAATACTGGATTCAACTTGACGCTTGACTGTATTTTCAGGCGATAGAATGATGTGATTGATCCGCAGATGCTGAAAATCGTCTTTTGACAATGTCTGGGGAGGCGTCGCCCATTTGGAAAATACCGTATGTTTCTTTGAGATTGCCAGAAAAAATGGCTCTTTCTTGAGTATGACGTTTTTCATATCCGGCAACGAAGGGGCGGTAGATGCGATAATTGCAATATCAAGTTCATTTCCCCGCAGCTCCGCTAACAATTCCGAAGTTTTGGATTCGATAACATCCAAATTGACATCAGGGAGTGCCGCCTTGAAAAGCGGAAATACATTGGAAAACATTGCGCTGCCGGCAACGGTCATAAATCCGATTCGGATACAGTCCGAGACATCGCTCTTCAGCTTCGAAAGCTCTGTATCGAATTTGTTCCGTAAAGCTTGGATCTGGCGTGCGGTCTGGATATACAAAAGGCCGGCTTTTGTCGGCACAAGGCCATGCTTGGTCCGTTCAAACAGCAGCATCCCCAGCTCATTTTCCTGGTTTGCAAGATATTGGCTTAATGTAGGCTGTGCCAGATATAAGGATTTTGCGGCTTTTGAAATCGTCCCATATTCAGATATGGCAAGGATATAGTCTATGTATCGAATATCCATATGATATCTCCTCTTCTGCTTTGATCACGAATCCAGGACGAATTCACATATATATCACGTGTTTACCGTGTGTATAGGGCAATAATTTATAATTATAGCATTCATTTTTTAGAAAGCAAGTGCCGAAAATCCGAAAAACGGCATGATCACTCCGCCGCACAGGCCAGCAGGACCTTTGCCGCGATCGGCGCGGCCACTGCGCTGCCGGAACCGCCGTTTTCCACAAACACCACGAACGCCAGCGGGCAGCTCTCGTCCACGCAGAAGCCTGCGAACATCGCGTCTGCTGTCTCACCCTCGTGTTCCGCCGTGCCGGACTTCGCGCAGACATTCAGCCCGCCGAACTGCCAGTCTCCATACATCGTCGCCACATTATTCCGCAGATACTCCGTCAGCTTTGCGGCCGTCTCGGTCTTCAGCGCGCGTCCGCTCGTCTCGGTCTTCGCCTCATATACGGTTTTTTCGCCGCGCATGATCTTCGCCATCAGATACGGCTCCGCACCCGTGCCGCCGCCTGCGATGCGTCCTATCGCCCGCAGGAACGTCAGCGCGTTCACCTGGTCGGTATACTGTCCGATGCCCGCCCAAGCGAGGTCGCCCGCGTCCGCGTCCTTGAGATCGATCATCCCGGCCTTGACTGGAATGCCGTCACACTCGAAGCTCTCGGTCAGGCCCAGCTTCTCTGCGTACTCAATCAGCGTCTTCGCGCCGACCTTCCCGGCCAGCTCGCCAAATGCCACGTTACACGAATGTGCCAGTGCCTGCTTCAAATTGACTGTTCCGTGGACGCCCTCACAGATGATCTCCTGGCCGCCGATGATGGTTTTCCCCTCGCAGGTAAATGTAAGGTTTTCCCAATCCGGCACAGTCTCGATCGCAGCAGCCAGCGTCACGATCTTGAAAATCGAACCAGGTGTATATGCCGCCTGAAAAAAGCGGTTGACATAAACTCCGTCGTATCTGCCGCTCGTGTCAGCATCGACGTCCGGCATGTTGTCGGGATCATAACTCGGTGATGTCACCGCACAGAGGATCTCTCCGGTCTTGTAGTTGTAGACGCCGACCGTCCCATGATAGTTCCCAAGCGCCTGATAGGCAGCAGTCTGTGCAGCGGCGCTCAGCGTCAGCGTTGCGCTCGCCTCTGTGCCCTCCGCCCCATAGAGGCCGTTGATCTTGTCAAAACCGATCATGGCATCGGCAAAATTCCCCAGCAGCGGTGCCTGAATGTAACCGTAGCGGTCGCCCAGCAGGTGCATCGTCGCTGCGCGCGTGACCGCGTCGGCATCGTATGTCCGCCCATCCGTGCTGTCAAGCAGCAGCGTGCCGTCCCGGTCGGTCACGACGCCGCCGTCGAGATTCACGCCCGTGTAGACGTGCGGGCTGCCCGAAAATGTGACCCATTCGTCCGCCTTCGCAAAATAGCGGACGCAGAGCAGCGCCGTCCCGGCCAGCAGGATCAGTGCCAGAATCATCGGAAACAGCGCGCGTCCGGATACCTTTTTCATTCTGCTCTCCCCTTTCTGCCCGGCAAACGGATGGCAAAACTCGCGTTCTGCCGCGTATCTGCGGCCTTGATAAACGCCAGCAGCCCCCAGACGCAGAGCATGCTCGACCCGCCGTTCGACACGAACGGGAACGTCACGCCCGTCAGCGGCAGGATGTCCACCGTGCCAAACACATTCAGGATCGCCTGCGTCACGAAGATCGTCACCGCTGTGCACGCGCCGATCGTATAGAAGCAGCTGCGCCCCATCGGAGCCGAGCGCACAACAAAAATTGCCAGCACTGCAATCGCTGCAACCATTGCCACCGCCAGGATCAGCCCCCATTCCTCGCTGACCAGCGCAAATACCAGATCCGTGTCCGCCGCGCCGACATTTTTCAGCCAGCCCTTTCCGACCCCAAGGCCGAACAGGCCGCCCGACGCGATGCACATCATGGCGCGCGTCTGCGAATAGCCGGTCGTCAGCGCGTTTTCCCACACATGGCCCCATGCGGAGAAGCGCTTGAGCGCATATGGCTTGAACCGCAGTGCCAGCACCCCCGCGAAGCCCGTGCCCGCGCAAGCCAGCGCGATCGTCGCCATATTGCCGGAGCGCAGGAACGCCACGACCAGGAACGCCACAAAAAAAATGATTGCCGTACCGAAGTCGTTCATCAGCGCGAGGCAGCCGCAGATGGCCGCGGAATAGCCGATAAACAGGATCAGGTTGCGTTTTGCCATCAGGCGGTGCAGCGTGGACGCGCCCGCGTACACGAAGCAGATCTTCACGAGCTCCGACGGCTGAAACGACATGCCGCCCAGCTGGATCCAGTTGCGCGCGCCGAATTTTTCCGTACCGAGCACAAGATTGACCGCCAGAAGCCCGATGCCTGCCGCCGACGCGAGGTACCGGAACACCTTTGCCCGCTCCAGATCGCGCAGTGTCCAGCCGACGAACAGGAAGATCACAATGCCGGCGCAAAGCGCCAGAAATTCCTTTTTCAGCCCATCCGGTGCGCTCGTCGCCACGACGGCAAAACCCATCGTCGTCAGGAAAAAAGCCAGCGTTTCCACGTCAAATCCGCGCCGCCGCATCAGCTTCAGTCCAAAAAACAGTACCCATTCCACTGCGATCAGCCCGGCAAACGCCAGCAGGATCTCCGCCTTCTGCCCGCACGCCATGACCAGCCGGAAGCCGACCAGCAGCTGAAAGAGCGTCAGGCTCAGCAGCGTGACCGACGGCGAGACCTGCAGCTTGCTCTTCCGCCGCGCCTCGGCCTGGATCTTCTCCTGCTCCGCTGTGATCGGCACCAGTGTAAACTGTACGCCGCCGAGGCTCAGCACGTCGCCGAATTTCACTTCCGCAAACGTCACATCCGAGTCGTTCAGCTGGATACCGGATTTTGAACCGCAGTCATAAACCGTCCAGCTACCGTCGTCGTACCGTGTCAGAACCGCGTGGGTTCGCGAGACAGTCGGGTAGTCCAGCAGCACGTCGCTGCCCCGGCCGCGGCCAAGCAGGTTTTCCCAGTGCGTCACCGGGATCCGCTCCCCGCTCTGCGTCGTCAGCCAGGCCCAGATCTCCGGCTCCCGCCGGAACGTCAGCAGTGACGCTGCGCACCGCGCCAGAATCGCAATCGCAAGCAGCGGGAACACAAAGCGCAGCACGCCGCCCGCGCGCTCCGCGTCGGGCAGCGCCGACAGCCATTCATTCAGTTTTGTCAGAAAATCTTCCATTTGTCTCCCCCGGAATTGCCGCAAAGCGCCTCCCATTTCTGTGAGAGGCGCTTTGGCTGTCAAGGTTGTTGTGTCTCTTCGGCCCGCGGCGCGCTTTCTGCCGGCTGCGGCTCCACACGCGGCGCATGCGGCGGCATGACCAGATCCTCTACTGTCTGGATATCCCGGTAATCCTCCGTCACCGTCGAGTGCTGCTTCTTGCGCAGCCGCGCATTGACACCGTCGGAAACGATCACATACAGCAGGGCGAACACCGGCACGCCGAGCACCATCCCGGCGAAGCCGAAGATCCCGGCTGCGATCGTGATCGACGCCAGCACCCAGAATCCCGAGATGCCGACCGTGTTGCCAAGGATCTTCGGGCCGATCACATTGCCGTCGAGCTGCTGGAGCACCATCACAAAAATAATAAAGTAGAACGCCTTCAGCGGACTCACGAGCAGGATCAGGAACGCACTCGGCACCGCACCGATGATCGGGCCAAAGAACGGGATGATGTTTGTAACGCCGACGATCGTCGCCACCAGCGCCGTGAACGGCATCTTCAGGATCGAGCAGCCGACGTAGCACAGCACGCCGATGATGGCCGAGTCGATCAGCTTGCCGATGATGAAGCCGTTGAAGATCCGGTAGGCGTTGCGCCCGAACAGCAGCAGCTTGTCCGCCGCCGCTGGCCGCATCGTAGCGACCATGATCTTCTTCGCCTGTGCCCGGAACGTGTCCTTCGACCACAGCATGTACACCGACGCCACCAGACCAATGAAGAAGTTCGCCAGACTCTTGACCACGGCATACACAGAGGTAGACACCGTCGTCACCAGCTTTGACATATCACTGAGGAATGTCGTCTTCACCCAGTTTTCAATAAAAGCCCGCAGCTGTTCCAGCCCCTTATCAACATAGCCCTGAATCTCAGGGTTATCCTCCAGAATATTCTGCGCCCAGGTCTCGATGCTGTTGAAGTATGTACTCGCGTTGTCCACAATGTTCATGACGCTCTCGTAGAGCTGCGGCAGCAGCATCGAGAAAAAGCCGTAGGTCAGAAGGCCGGCCACGACCAGCGCCGCGACGATGCCCGCCGCGCGGCTGAGATTCTTCGCCGTCTGCACTTTGAGCTTCCGCTCCAGCAGCGGCGTCAGCCTGGTGTCTATAAACAGCACGACCGGATTGAGCAGGAACGCAAGGATCACGCCGGTCACCAGCGGCGAGAGAATCTTCCCCACCGAGCGCAGCAGCGCAAAGAATCCCGGCAGATTCGTGAAGATCACGACCAGCAGAATGCTGATAAAAATCACGACCAGGGCTGTAAGCCCCCATTTGAAATACCGCTTGTCCGATCTGTGTTCCATATCTCCGCCCCCAGTCTGCATCTGTCTTTTAGAGTACCATACGCCGCAAAAAACGTCAAGAAACGGATTCTTAATTTGCCGTTCAGGTTTCCGCCAGCTCCCGCAGCAGGTGGATCTCCGCCGCATAGCCCGGAAGCTCGTTCGGTGTCTCGAGAATCATCGGAAGATCATGCAGCGCCGGATGCCGGACGATCTTCCGGAACGTTTCCACCCCGAGATAGCCCACCCCGATACAGGCATGGCGGTCCTTGTGCGCACCGCACGGATTCTTGCTGTCATTCAGGTGCAGCGCCCGCAGCCGGTCGAGGCCGATCACCCGGTCGAACTCCGCCAGCACGCCGTCGAGGTCGTTCACGAGGTCATAGCCCGCGTCGTGCACGTGGCAGGTATCGAGGCAGACACCGATCTGCCCGCCCATCGCCGCCGCATCCAGAATTGCGCGCAGCTCCTCGAACCGTCCGCCGACCTCCGTGCCCTTACCGGACATCGTTTCCAGCAGCACCGTCGTCCGCTGGCCGGCAAACATCACCGCATCCAGCGTCGCAGCGATGCGCCGCACCCCCTCCGCCGTTCCCTGCCCGACGTGGCTGCCCGGATGGAAATTGTAGCAGTTGCCCGGCAGCAGCTCCAGCCGCCGCAGGTCGTCTGCCATCGTCTGCCGCGCAAACTCCAGGGTTTTTTCCTCCCGCGCACAGGGATTGACCGTATAGGGCGCATGCGCCACAAGCACGCCGAACGTTCCGTCCGCCTGCATGGCGGCCAGCGCCGCCGCATCTGCCGGGTCCACGGCCTTCGCCGCACCGCCGCGCGGATTGCGCGTAAAGAACTGGAAGGTATCCGCGCCAAGCGTCAGCGCCGTCTTTCCCATTGCATAAAAGCCCTTTGACGAGGACAGATGACAGCCAATTCTCATGTTTCGCACCCCTTTTGAAAAAGTTCCCGGAGAAATTTATAAGGATTCAGAAATATGCTTGCCAGATTCTGTTCGGTATAGTAAAATACAGGAAAAGGAGATGATACCATGTCCCGCTCTGAAAAGCAGAAGCTGAAGCTGCTCTATCTCAAGGATATCCTGACCGCACAGACAGACGCCGCACATCCGCTCACAGCGCAGGAACTGATCGATCTGCTGGAACAGCGCGGCATCCGTGCCGAGCGGAAAAGCATCTATTCCGACGTCGAATACCTCCGGGAATACGGCATGGACATCATGCAGATCAAAGGGCCCGGCGGCGGCTATTACCTCGCCTCCCGCGAATTTGAGCTGCCGGAACTGAAACTGCTCGTCGACGCCGTTCAGTCGTCCAAATTCCTCTCTGAAAAAAAATCGCTCCAGCTCATTGAAAAGCTCGGCACGCTGGCCAGCCGCTATGAAAGCGGCGCGCTGCGGCGGCAGGTCGTGGTATCCGGCCGTGTAAAGACCATGAACGAGAGCATCTACTACAACGTCGACCGGCTGCATGAAGCCATTGCCGACAACAGCCAGATCTCGTTCCGCTATTTCGACTGGGATCTGCGCGGCGAGCGCCGCTATCGCCCCGGCCGCTATACGGCCAGCCCCTATGCGCTCTGCTGGGACGATGAAAATTATTATCTCATCGCCCATTCCGAGCGCCACGGCCTCACGCACTACCGCGTGGACAAGATGGCCTCGATCACGCAGACCGGCCAGGCGCGCGTGCTCGGCCCGGACTATGAATCTCTCGACCTGTCCGGATACGGCAAAAATGTCTTCGGCATGTTCCGCGGCACGCGCTCCACCATCAGACTCCGCTTTGAAAACAGTCTTTCGGGCGTTGTGATCGACCGGTTCGGCCGCAATTCCCTCTGCGTTCCTGATGGGCCGGAGCATTTTCTGTTCACGGCCGACGTTGTCGTCTCCCCACAGTTCTATGCCTGGCTGGCCGGCCTCGGAAACCGTGTTCGGATCGTCCAGCCGGAATCCGCCGCCGCGGATTATCAGGACTATCTCCGCGGGATCCTCGCATCCTATTCCGAATAAGCCCACATTCCAAAAAGGCAGCGCCGCAGCGCTGCCTTTTGTTATTTCCACGTTTCCCAGATCTCGGGGCAATAGCCGACGGTCGCCTGCTTTCCGTTGCGCACCACGGGCGTCTTCATCAGCTTTACGTTGTCGAAGACCTTGTCCTCCCTCGCCCGCGTATCATCCATATAGCGCATCAGGTCGATCTCGGGGGTTTTTGCTTCCCAGTCGATCAGCCGGTCGATGCCGCCCACCGCACGCAGTACGCTGTCAAACTCGCCGCCGGATATGCCGTAGCGCAGCAGATCGACCGACTGATACGGGATCCGGCGCTCCTTGAACCAACGCTCGGCCTTTTTTGTATCGAAGCACTTGGATTTTCCGAAAATCTGAATGTTCAAGCTCATTCCTCCAGCATTGCCTCGGCCTCGGCCTCGGTATCGGCGGAGAACAGGAATTCTCCGCACGCGTTGTAAACCTCGACATGACCTCTGACATAGCGCATCCGTATTTCCATTGCACAGCTCCCCTTCCGGTTGATCTGTGCATAGTATAGCGCATGCTATGTCCGATAATTCGGACATTTTAAAAGTTTTTTCAACTCCAGAAGCCCGTACCGCCCGGGTTCGGATCCACGATCGCCCCGCTCCCGCCGGAATCCTCGTAGAGCCACCGCGCCGTCACCGTCACGTCCTGCGTGATGAGCGTGTCCTGTGTCAGCTCCGTGCCGTCTTCCAGGAACCAGCCGAGGAAGACGTCCCCGTCCGCCTCTGCTGTGTAATACGGCGCAAAGGCTGTGCCGGACTCGTAGAACGCAATATCCACGTCTACCTTGCCCTTTTCCGAGTTGAATTTCACGTAATGATATGTCTGGGACGCCGTTCCGCTGTAGTCGCCATACAGAAACAGCCGGATCTCCAGGACCCGCCGCGCGATCAGCCCATCATGGATCGACGTGCCGCTCTTTTCCGTCACGTGGCACCACACGCCCATCGCCGACGCGAATTCGTTGTGGGAACAGCTCTGCGCAATCAGGCACTGGGCCAGACGGCTGCCGTTCATCCAGGTTGAACCGATGTTGTATGTAAGCGAGATCAGCGCGTCGTACTGCGCATCCGTCAGTGTCAGATTGTTTTTCTGCAAAAACTCGTCCAGCTTCTTCTCAAATTCCTGCAATTTTTTCCGCAGCAGATGGTCGGCCTGCTCCTGCGTGATGCCGTTCGGGTATTCGTTGGCCTCGCAGCGCGAACCGTAGCCGATGGAATACTGGGAATAGTCCCAATATGCTGTTGCGCGGAATCCCTCGCGCGCCTTGATGAACGCCACGCCGTTCTCGGTCGTCCGCAGCGTGATCGGCGTGTTGTCATCCAGGCTGTCTGCCGGGTCTGCGGGGTCTTCCGGCGTGCCGGGCGCCAGATAGTCGCAGATCCGCGCCGTAATGGCCAAGAGCTCTGCGCGCGTCAGCGATTTGTCCGGCAGGAACGTGCCGTCCTTATAGCCGTCCACAATGCCGACCGCCGACAGCGCCACAACATAATCGCTGTCTGTGTCCGTAAACGGACTTACCAGCGTGTCGGGCCGCTGCAGGCCCATCGCCAGCGCCGCGATCTGCGCCACGAGGCCGCGGCTGATTGGCACGTCAAGGTCTGTGATCTCCTTGAAGCGCGTCACAAAGCCATGCTCGATGGCAAGATCGAGATATCCGCGCGCCCAGTGGGACGCGGCGCGCTCCGGTTCTTCAAAGCCGGCGGCCAGCAGGATCATCTTGAGCGCCTGTCCGGTCGTGACCGTATTCTTCGGCCGGAACGTTCCGTCCGGGTAGCCGTCGATCGTTCCGTTTTCCACCAGCTGCATCACAACGTCATAAAACCAGTCCGTCTGCGCTACGTCGGAGAACCGGCTTTCCGTCTCCGCTGGCGGCAGCTGGGTAAAGGGATCGTAATTGTCGTCCCCGTCTGCCGCCGCCGTCCCCAGCAGCAGGCAGACCGTAAGTCCGAGCAGCAGCGCCGCCCGCAGCATCCGTCTCATCATGGGGTGTCAATCCTTTCAAAAGGTTACAAATCGTTTCTGATTATAGCAGAAAAAAATTCAAATTACAACCTCCCGGAATGAATTTCCGCCATTCTTCCCTGCTCAATCGCAAATTGGCCTCCGCTTCGGCCAGTTTTGCGCCCATACAAAGCAGCGCCCCGCATACAGGCCGTATGCGGGGGCGCTTTCGATCACGTCTCGGTTTCCGGTTCCGGGAGATCGACGATGATCGCCGTATGATGCACCGCAGGGAGCACCTTGTCGAGAATGTCCCGTGTGGCAATCGCCAGCGTGGAGGAATTGATGCATGGGTGGCAGCCCACCGTCTCCGATTCCGCGATCGGCCGGTCGATGACGAGCTGCACCTGATCGTCCGTGTCGTTCATCAGCCCCAGCACACTCACCGACCCCGGCGTGATGTCGAGCAGCCGCTCCATATCCGCCGCGTCTGCAAAGGAAAGGCGCGCCACACCGAGCTGCCTGGAAAGATCCTTTGTCTTGAAGACCTTTTCTCCCTCCAGCATCAGCAGGTAAAACTGTGTCTTCTGCCGGTTGCAGAGAAACAGATTTTTGCAGATCTTCTCGCCGAGCACCTGTTCCACCGCCTCGCACGCCTCGATCGTGTCCGCGAAGTCGTGATCGACGCGCGTATAGGCCACGCCGAGGCCGTCCAGCAGCGCGTAGCAGCGCTGCTCCTTCAAAAGCCGCTCCGCGCAGTTCTCCGGGCGGCCGGTCATAACTGTTTTACATACGTTCATTCTGATTACCCCACTCGGATGGACAGATCTGCCGCTGTCACCTCGGCCTGATACGGATTGAGCAGTTCATTGACGGTTTTGGCCACCTCGTCGGCATTCAGCACGTAGTACGAACCGCCGCCCAGCCACGTCGCCGCGCCGGGCAGCGTCGCCATCTGCATCTCGCCGCAGAGCAGCGCGCTCTCCGCCAGCCAGGTCAGCTGCGCGGAGGTCAGATCGGTCTTTGTATTTGCCGTGACCAGCTTCAGCGCGGCCGGCAGCTTATAGAGATTCTTCACCGAGGCCCACTGGTGCAGCGCCGCAGACAGGAAATCGCGCTGGACACGCACGCGCCCGAGATCCGCGTCGGCATATCCGGAGCGGAAGCGCACGACCTGCATCGCCTGCGCGCCGTCCAGCTTCTGCTCGCCTGCCGAAAGATTGATGTCAAGGTTTTGTGATGGGTCGCTGTAGTGCATGTCGACCGGTACGTCGAACGTCACGCCGCCCATCAGGTCGACCAGCTCCGTGAAGCAGGTCAGGTCGATCACAACATAACCGTCCGGCCGGAAGCCGATGATCTCTTCGATCCGCGTCAGCAGCTCATCTATCCCGGCTTCGCCGCCGCCAGCCCAGCCATAGGCCGAGTTCAGCTTCGGCACCGAGTATGCGCAGTAAACCAGCGTATCGCGCGGGATCGAGACCAGACGTATGCTGCCTGCCTCACGGTCGACCGAAAGGAGCATCATTGTATCTGTGCGATATCCGCCCTCGTCCGTCCCGGCCAGCAGAATGGTCGAGCAGCCCTTCTTCCGCGCGCCCATGCCGCCCGACGCAGTCTTCGGCTGCTTGGCCCAGATGAAATGCACAAACCCGGCGCCCAGCGCCAGCAGCAGTACCAGCACCAGCGCCACGCGCCATCCGGCCCCCGATTTCCGTTTTCCGCCCTTCTTCCGGGCCGTTCCGTCATCCGTATGTTCCTGCGTCTGCCGGGCGACTGTTTCGCGGCGGCGCTGCGTCTCGGCATCGTCCCCCTGCTGGTAAAGCCACTCCGAGTACGCCTCCGGATCCGCCGGCGGCTCGCGGCGGCGCTTTTTCCGCTCTTCCTCCAACTCCCGAAGCAGCCGATCATCCTCCGCCTCGCGGCGCTGGCGCTCAA
The DNA here is from genome assembly GCA_002298695.1 of Clostridiales bacterium UBA735. Classification (GTDB taxonomy): domain Bacteria; phylum Bacillota; class Clostridia; order Oscillospirales; family Oscillospiraceae; genus CAG-170. The sequence goes on from DBLB01000204.1 coordinate 17,469, forward strand.
CCAGCCTGGCCTGCCGCTCCCGCTCCCGCGCGCGCTCATATTCGGCGCGTCTTGCCGTCTGATAGGCCGGTTTGGACTGCTCATAGGCCGTCAGCGGGCGGAAGACGATCGTTGCGTCCGGATCCGGCGTCTGTGGCGCCTCGGCAGCAGCTTCTTCCGGTGCTTCCGGCGCATCCGCCGCAGCCTCCGGCGCCGTATCTTCTTCCTCGTCTTCGCCGATCAGGCCCTTGACGTCCGCCAGCAGATCGTCGACCTCCCGGTCGAGTTTCTCCAGATCAAAATCCATATCCGTCTCCTTTTCTGAAACCGATTCGTCACCGTTTTCAGCGTTTCTCAACGTTTTGACATTTGATTATAGCATAGATCCTACGTTTTGTAAATATTCCGCAAAACGGGCACGGCGTCGTCGCCGCACCCGTTCTTGAAACCCGTTCTGCCGTATGATAGAATGCAGGTATCCACTGAAGGAGGGGATCCCATGCTGCGCACTTGTTCCGAAGCCGAATTTGAGCGTTATCTTGAGTTCGCATACGCCCTGGCCACCGATCTGACAAGATCCGGCTACCCGACCTATTGCGACGGGGTCAAGACAAAAGCCATGTTTGCCGCGCGCTCCCGTCAGGCGTTCCGGCTGGATACCGAACAGCTGCTTCTTTTTGAATCCGAGGGCACGATCGAGGGCGTCATTCATTGTGAATGGATCCCGGAGGACCGCTATCTCTCGACCGTCTGCTTCAGCATCCGCCGGGGCACGGAGCAGGCGCTTTCGGAATTTCTGGAATATGCGCGGACGCGCTTCCCCGGGTATGATCTGTTTCTGGGCTTCCCCGCCGAGCATCGCGTGGCGGTGCGCTTTCTGGCAGAGCGCGGCTTTGCCTGCATCGAGGACGATTACAACAATACGGCCTTTCTCGACGAATGCCGCAGTCTTCCGACCCATTCCGGTCTGATTCCGATCGGAATAGAAAACTACGAACTTTTTCAGGCGCTCCACCGCCCGGCGGAAGCCGATATGTACTGGAACTCGGAGCGGATCCTTGCCGACCTGGCGCATTGGAACATCCTCGTCAAAGAAGAACGCGGGATCCCGCAAGGCGCCGTCTACTACAGAGCTGTCTCAGACGGATGGTTCGAGATTTTCGGCGTTGACGTCTACGGCAATCGGTGGGAGCCGCAGTTGTTTCAGGAGCTGCTGAACGGGGCGCTGCTGGATGCAAAGCGCT
>DBLB01000204.1:18713-38984 GCA_002298695.1 Clostridiales bacterium UBA735
TGCGAACGGGAATACGAGGACGCCGCCGTGGAATGCGGCTTTCAATGCATCGGGAACTATCTCTGCTACAAAATCCACCTGGAATCATAATTTCCGGTTTGCAGCCAGGGGCGAACCACGTCCGCCTCCGTAAAATCTGCATTTTTGCATGTTCTCCCAGGGTGTATTCTTCCAACTGGTGATGTGACCGGCAGCGAGGAATTTTCGCGCTGAGCAAGACAGTTTTTCGCAGGAATACTGACGTATTTCAAGGAAAAATGGCGCGGCGCCGCGTGAAAAGACCCGCTGTCCGGGTGCGTTGACAGTTGGAAAAACACATCCTAAGCCTTCAGCAAAATCCACATGGCAGGGCGGACGCCGCCGTCGGTATAGTTGATATTGATTCCCGGGATATAGAGCGAACCGTCCGGATAGACGGCCACTGCGGAGACCAGGTTGCTGCCTGGAGTGCGCGTCCACCACCAGTCGCCCATGGTGCGGTCGGCATCCGTGGGATAATACTTTTTCAGCTCGTCGATTCCGAATAGGAACACCTTGTCCATGCTGTTCTGGCCGCCCGGCGTACCATAGTCCGGGTTTTCGGCTGCATGAACTGCTGAGGCAACGAGCTGGCTGCGTTCGTCCCGGTCAAAGGCTGCTTCCGGGAAGTCGTGATTCAGCCAGGCACGCAGGCTGCACGCCTTCCAGCTCATCAGGACGCGCTGCTCGTTATACGCCCGCTGCGTCAGAAGCTCTTCCGCATGCAGCAGGCGCAGCTTGCCGCGCTGTTCGAGCACGCGCCACGAAATCGGCCGTCCGTCCCACTGTCCGTAGGAAACGGTATTGCCGACCGTGAACTGCCGCAGCGTGCGGCAGCGGTCCAGATACCACGGCGCGCGGGCATACTCGCCGAGCGACGCAAACTCCTGTGCAGCCTGTTCCAGCTCCGCGTCGGTGGTGTGTTTGAGATAGAGAAGCTTTGCCGCCTGATAGTGCTGCTCCAGAGCGGCGGTTTCCATTTCTGTCATGTCCGGTCTCCTCCTGCTATTTTTCACTGCGCCATACGCCCGAGCAGCGCAAGCGCCTCTTCTACCTTTGGATCCATATGGTCTGTTTGCAGCGCGTCGCGGACGCAGCCCTCGATGTGCGCCCGGACGACCTCCTGATTGATGGTTTTCAGCAGGGACTGCGTCGCAAGCAGCTGATTGGAGATCTCCACGCAATAGCGGTCTTCCTCGACCATGCGGATGATCCCATCCAGCTGACCGCGCGCGATTTTCAGTTTCCGAAGTACGCTGTCGTGATCGGCTCTCATGATAGTTTCACCGGGCAGTGGGCATTTCGTCCGACTGCATCTGCTCCTTTCCTGATACCACACCCTGGTATGGTACTGTTTTATCTGCATCATAACATCGCTTTTCCAAAAAATCACCCCCCGGAGCTGCGGCGCGGTCTGCTGCAAAAAAGGGCCGATGCATCGGCATCGGCCCCTGTATGGTTTATTCAGCAGAGATGAGGTAGTAGTAGATGGGCTGGCCGCCGGAAAGGAGGTTGATCTCCGCGTCCGGCAGGTGCGCGGCAAAGAGCGCGCGGGCCGACTCGGCGTCTGCCTCGGAGATATCGCAGCCGTAGAAGATGTTGACGAAAGCATGCTCCGCTTCGCCGGCACGCTCGGCCATCTTCGTAAGCAGAGCGGTGAGATCGGGCGTGGCCGCGAGCAGCGCGCCGTCGCAGAGACCGAGATAATCGCCGGCATGGATATCATGGCCGTCAAAGTCGGAATTACGGGCAGCATAGGTCACCTGCATGGTGGTGACGGTAGCAAGGCTGGCGGTCATGGCGGTGATGTTGTCGTTCGGCTCCAGCTCCGGATCGAAGTTCAGCAGCGCCGTGATGCCCTGTGGGACGGTCTTGCTCTCAATGACGACGACATCCTTTTCAGCCAGCTCCGCCGCGGCCTGCGCCGCGAGGATGATATTCTTGTTGTTTGGCAGGACGAAGACGATCTCTGCGGGTGTTTTTTCCACAGCGCTGAGAATGTCCTCGGTCGAGGGGTTCATGGTCTGGCCGCCCTCAATGATCTGGTCGGCGCCGAGATCGGTGAAGACGCTGGCCAGGCCCTCGCCCGCACAGACAGCAACCACACCGTACCGTTTTTCCGGTGCCTTCTCGGGCGCAGATTCCAGTTCCTGCTCAACGGCCTCGAGATCGTCGGTGGAACGGGCCTTGCGGCCGGCGGCAAGATCGTCGTGCTGCATGCGCATGTTCTCGATCTTGGCAAGTTCGAGCGTGCCGTATTTCTGGGCCTCGCTGAGCGCGTCTCCGGGAATGTTCGTATGTACGTGAACCTTGAACGCCTCGTCGTCCTCGCCGATGACAAGGCTGTCGCCGATGCCGTCCAGATAGGCGCGCAGCGGTTCGAGCGAGATGTCGGGCGCAGATTTGCGGACGATGAAGACCGTGTCGAATGCAAAGGTGATATCCTCGGAGTCAAACTCGGCAAAGTCGGCCTGCTCGTTCTCAGCGGCAGTCTTGTCTGCGGCAATGTCGTTTCCCTGTAAACTGCTGAGCATGCCCTCGAGAATGACGAGGAAGCCCATACCGCCCGCGTCGACAACGCCGGCCTTCTTGAGCACGGGGTTCTGGTTGACCGTATTGTCCAGCGCAGCCTTTGCGATCGGGACGATTGCCGTCAGGACGGATTCGATGCCGGCGTCCTCGGCGGCGAGGTCGCGCGCAGCATCCGCCGTGAGGCGGGAAACCGTCAGGATCGTGCCCTCGGCCGGCTTCATAACGGCCTTGTAGGCAGCTTCGACGCCGGCGGTCAGCGCGGCGGCAAAGTCGCGGCCGTCGGCCTCTTCCCTGCCCTTGAACGTCTTGGAAAAGCCGCGGAACAGCAGCGAGAGGATGACACCGGAGTTGCCGCGGGCACCGCGGAGCAGCGCGGAGGCAGCGGTGTCAGCTGCCTTGGCCAGCGTGACGTCCGGCTTGCGGCGAAGCTCCGCCGCAGCCGCGCCGAGTGTCATGCTCATGTTCGTGCCGGTATCGCCGTCCGGCACGGGGAATACGTTCAGTTCGTTGATTTTCTGCTTTTTGAGCTCGATGGAAGCCGCGGCGGAGCAGATCATGCGGCCGAAGGCCGCGCCGTCAAAAGTTTGTCTCAAAGGAAACACCTCCGTGATGGCGGACGATCGTCCGCGGCTTAGTCAATGATGATGGAGTCGACAAAGACGTTGACGGCCCGGACCTCGGTGCCGGTGGACTTCGTGACGAAATAGCGGACTTCCTGGATGATGGACGAGCAGATGGCGCAGATGTTGACACCCTTGTCCATCATGATGTGCAGATCGATGGAGATCTGGCCTTCTTCGTGGAACGTGACCTTTACGCCCTTGCTCATGGCCTCGCGCCGGAGCAGGTGAACCAGCCCGTCGGTCATCGAACGGACAGCCATGCCCTTGACACCGAAGCAGTTTGTCGCAGCGTAGCCCGCGATATTGGTATAAACGGCGTTATCGACGGTGATCGCGCCGCAGTCTGTTTTCATACGGATCATTGGGAAGAACCTCCTTTTCCCGAAATGGCAAACATACACCGTATTATAACCGATACTGCCAGAAAACACAAGGGCAAATCCGAAAAAAGCCCGGTTTGGCGCGCATTTCCCGCCGCTGCCCATGCAATTTTGTGCACAGGCATGCAAAATCCGCATTGGACATTCCCCTCCCTGCCTCCTATAATGATTCGGAGAAAGAGAGGGAGTATTTATGCACAATATTCTGGAAACCATGATGCTGATCTGCTTCGGCTTTTCCTGGCCGATCTCCGTCGTCCACAATTTCCGCGCCCGGACGGCGCGCGGGATGAGTCTGCCGTTCATCCTGCTCATCATCTTCGGCTATACCTGCGGACTGACCGGCAAGCTGATCTCGCACAACATCACCTACGTGCTGGCCGTCTATATTTTCAATCTCTGTGCTGTGAGCATCAACGTGCCCATCTATTTCCGCAACCGCCGTCTCGACCGGCAGCGCGACGCCGCGCTGGCCGCGAAAGCAGCCGCCAAATAAGGGCAGACAAACAGCCGCCCGGAATTCGTTCGGATTCCGGGCGCAGCGCGTCGAAAAGTTTTTTCACCACGCTGACTGTCCAGCTTTTCAAACTTTACAGTTTGAAAAGCTGCCTGATTGAACGCGAAGGGGCCTCTTTGGCCCCTTCACTCTTCCCCAGCGGCTCAGTTGAAAAGCTGCTTTTCATAGTTTTTGACAGTCTTCGCCCGGAATCCGTTCGGATTCCGGGCGGCCTTTGCATGATTTAATAAATGTGGCGGTACTGTTCTACGGCGCGGCTCATGGCGAGCAGGTTCTTCGCCGTGCACCAGGCCGGGATGCTGTTGGAATCGCAGATCACGTAGCCGCCGTCGCGGCCGAACAGCTCGATGCGGCTGCGGACATCCTCGAAGACCTCTTCCTCAGTCGCGTCGGCCAGGATATGGTTGATGTCCACGTTGCCTACAAATGCAAGCCGTCCGCCGACCTTGTCGACCAGCCACTGGCCGTCATACGACGCGCGCTCGATCGGATGGATGGCGTCGATGCCGATGTCGATCAGGTCTTCCAGCACCAGGCCGTAGTTGCCGTCACTGTGGAAGATGGTGGGCTTGGAGATGCTGTCGCGCACATGGCGCAGCGGCTCCTTGAAGTATTCGCGGAAGCAGGCGGGCGACACCATCATGTTCTGCGTGAAGGCGATGTCGTCGAAGCACCAGAAATAATCAAAGTCCAGCTCGCTGAGGTTGCGGCACAGGCGCGCACTCCAGTCGGTGTACATGCGGATGGTGTTCGGCAGGGCCTCGTCCTCATCGGCCAGCATGGACGCCAGATTTTCCATGCCGAGGCCGAGCAGCGTCGGCGACGCGCCCATTCTCACGCGGGCGCCGAGGGCAAACTCGCCCTTGTAGCGGCGGATCATTTCCTCGATGCTGCGCAGCAGCTTCTCATCGTCGGGATCCGGCATGGCCGCCTCGCACTTTTTCTGCATCTCCCCGGAGTCGATCAGGCCGCCCGCCACGCAGGCGTCGCCATCCTTGACGACCCACTTGACGAACATCGGCGGCAGGACCTGGATGTTGATCGCATCCAGATTCATCTTTTCCGCAAATTCCGGTACCTCGCACAGGCACGGAATGACCTGCGGACCGTCCTCCGGCGCGCCGAGCCAGCCGGCGTTGTTCATGCCGTTGTAGGTCGGAATGTCGATCGGATGGCCGACGACCGCCTCCTGCACGTTCTGCATGACGGTATTGAACATAAACGGCACCATATCGGGCTTGCCGCCGCGCAGCGCGGTTACGACTCTTTCAGCCTTTGTCATGAAGCACCTCTTTCCAGAATTATCATTCTTTGTAATTACTTGATCAGCAGGTTGGGAAGCCAGGTGACGAGCGGTTCGCAGACCGTCACCAGCAGGAGGGCGAGCAGCAGCGCAATGAAATACCGCGGCAGCCGCTTGCAGAAATCGCCGATGGAGCATTTGCTGATGCCGCAGCCGATGTACATGCACATGCCAACCGGCGGCGTGATCAGCCCGATGCAGAGATTGAGCACCATCATGACGCCGAAGTGGATCGGACTGACGCCCAGAGCCGTCACGACCGGGAGGAAGACCGGCGTCATCAGCAGAACGACCGCCGTCGTCTCCATGAAGCAGCCTAGGATGAGCAGGATCACGTTGATGATCATCAGGATCGCGATCCGGCTGTTCGTGAGGCCGAGCAGCGAGGCGCTCAGCGTCGCAGGCAGCTGCGTATAGGTCAGATACCAGCCGAGAATACCGGCCGCAGCGATGATGATCGTCACCTGCGCCGTCTGCCTGAAGGCGTTGATGAAGATGCGCATCAGATTCTTGAACTTCAGTTCCCTGTAGACGAACATGCCGATGATAAACGAGTATGCGGCCGCCAGAACCGCAGCCTCCGTCGCGGTGCAGACGCCGGTGATGATGACGCCCAGCACGATCAGCGGCATCAGCAGCGCCCAGACCGCGCCCTTGAAGTCCTTCCAGATCTTCGCCGCAGAGGCGCGCTCGCAGCGCGGCCAGTTGTTCTTCGCCGCCGTGAAATAGACGATCGCCATCAGGCAGACGCCCATCGCAATGCCGGGCAGCACGCCGCCCATCAGCATCTGACCGACGGAGACGCTTGCTGTCGAGGCAAAGATGACCATCTGGATGCTCGGCGGGATGATTGGGCCAATGGTCGCGCCGGCGGCCAGAATGACCGTGCTGTCAGCGACCGGGTAGCCCTTTTCTTTCATCTCCGGCAGCATCAGCGTTCCGAGCATGGACGCGTCGGCGTAGGCCGAGCCGGAAATGCCCGCGAACAGCATACTCGCCACGATCATGGCCTGTGCCAGGCCGCCCTTGAGGTGGCCGATGAGGGAGGTCGCAAAATCCACGATCCGCTTGGAAATGCCGCCCTCGTTCATGAAGTGGCCGGCCAGAATGAAGAACGGAATGGCCAGCTGCGTGAACGAGTCGATTGCGTACTCCATACGCTGCGCCACGAGGAAGTGCGACATATCCTCGAGCAGCAGCACAAGCGTGGTGGACCCGGCCATGCAGACGGCAATCGGCGCGCCGATCACCAGCAGGCCCAGAAATACCAGAATCAATACAGCCATCCGTCGTCCTCCGTCCCGTCGCCGCGCACGGCCAGTGCCTTCGCGTCCAGCGCGACATTGTAAATTCCAAAGAGCGTCATCAGCGCGAAGCCGATCAGCAGGCTGACCGCCACATAGCTCATCGGGAGCTTCATGACCGTAGAGGCATGCGCACTGGATTTTTCCACAAGCAGCAGCGACGAATGGATCATGAACGCAGAGAACACCAGCGTCACCAGATCGATCAGCAGCTGCATCGCTTTCTTCAGCCCGCCGCGGAAGCGGTTGAATAAAACCTCCACAAAGAGGTGGTCGCGCCGGTAAGTCAGCAGTGCCGCGCCGAAGAACGTCAGATAGATGAACAAAAACCGACAGAGTTCTTCGCTGAAGGCCAGCGAATGCTTGAAGATATAGCGCATGATGACGTTGATCAGCGTCGTGAGCGTCATCACCAGGACCATGCTCCCACCAAGCCACTCCAATACCTTGGCCAGGGCGTCGAAGAGTTTCTTCATATCAGGGCTACCTCCCCCAAATCGTCTCAGTTTCGATCTCTCAGTTTGCGGCTGCCTGGATCTGGTCGTAGAGATCCTGTCCCCAGCTGTCCATGTACTGATCGAACATCGGCTGCACGGCTGCGATCCACTCGGTCAAATCGGGCTCATGCACCGTGACGCCGGCTTCCTTCATCTTTTCCAGATACTCGCTCTCCTTGTCCGCCAGCAGCTGGATTTCATACTCACCGGCCTGTTTCGCGCAGTCGGTCAGGATCTGCTGCTGTTCGGCGCTGAGCTTCGAGAAGCTCTCGTCGTTGATGACGAAGGTCATGACGGAATAGACGTGGTTGCTGATGACCAGATGCTTGCAGACTTCATAGAAATTGTTGTCGTAGATCCAGTCCAGCGGGCACTCCATGCCTTCCACGACGCCCTGCTGCAGCGAGGTATACGTCTCGGAGAAGTTGATGATCGTGCCGTTGACGCCGAGCAGTTCAAATGCCGTCAGATAGTTGTCGATTTCCGGAATGCGCATCTTGACGCCCTTGAGGTCAGCCAAAGAGTCGACCGGCTTGGTGAAGATGCACTGCCGTGTTCCGCGCTGCCAGTTGGAGGTGAGGACGCGGACGCCGGTCTTTTCCAGCAGCTTTGCAGCCAGCTCGTCGCCGATCTCACCGTTGGCGACCTTGGTCAGGTGCTCCTGATCCTTGAACATGTACACGCAGTCAAATACCGCATACTCCGGCATGATGTTTGCCACGATGCCCGCAGCCGGGATACCCATATCCACAGAACCGTCTGTGATCTGCTCGAGAATGTCGCGGTCGCCGCCGAGCTGAGACGCCGGATAGTTCGTGATCTGGATCGTGCCGCCGCTGGCTTCGTCGACCAGACGGATAAATTCTTCCACCGCGAGGTTGGACGGAGATTCCAGCGCGCCGATGTGTGCGATCGTCAGCTTCACGGTTTCGCCCGCAGATGCAGCGCCGCTCGCTTTGCCCGTATCCGCTGCAGCGGCGTCGTCCTTCTTTGCCCCGCATCCCACAAGAAGCGTAACAAAAATGGAAAGTGCCAGAACCAATGCAAGGATTTTTCTCTGTTTCATGATCTTCTTTCCCCCAATTTGTTTTTATTGAAAACGCAAAACTGCGATTTTCACAAACAGTATACAATATACAATCGTAAATTGAACAACAAGCGCCGCCCGGAAAGCGCGCATGATGCATTTCATAACGGGCTCCGCTCTCCTGGCGGCGCAGAGATCTTTGCAATTGGATATGATCCGGAAGGTTACTGCCTGCGTGCGTTCCGCCGCAGTTCGAACTCTTCCACTACACGCTTCTTCGTGCCGCGGATATGCTCCTGATAGACGGCGATGGCCTGTTCCGTGTCACCGGCCAGCAGATTGTCGATGATGGCAATGTGCTGCATCTGCGACTCGATGGCGCGGGCCGGATCTTCCAGTGAAATGAAGATGAACATGGAGTTGAGTACCGCAATTTTCTCCGCGACTTCCCGGACAAACGTGTTGTCGTTGCGTTCCATGATATAGTCATGGAACTCGCCGTCCAGCGCGCTGTGCTTTTCCAGCGTCGTGTCGTTCTGGTCGACCAGCGCCTGCATCTGGCCGCGCATTTCCAGCAGCTGCCCGCGCACGGCCTCGGTCATATTCTGTCCGGCGCGGCTGAGTCCGCGCTCTTCGAGCATATAGCGCATATCGAGCGCATCCATAATGTATTTGTCAGTGAACTCCTTCACGAAAATGCCGCGGTTCGGGATGATCGTCAGGATCCCGTCCCCCGCCAACCGGTACAGCGCCTCACGCACCGGCGAGCGGCTGATGTTGAACCGCTGTGCGATCTCCGCTTCCTTGAGCTGATCGCCCTCCTGGTATTTTCGGTCGACGATCTCCTCGCGCAGGATGCGATACACCTGCTCCTGGATCGTCGCATTGATGACTGTCTGATTTTTCATATCCGCCTCCATCGTTGTCTGCAATACAATGTCTTTTGAATGCAGTATACAATAGAAACCGCGGTTTTTCAAGCTCCGTTCTCTGCTCCGCCCTATGCCAACGGAATGACGCCGATGCCATCCGGGACGGCCAGAATGTGCGTCTCCGGCCCCCGGCCCTGCATGGCCATCCGCAGTGCCTCGTCCAGCGACGGCGCGTAGTCCATTTTCATCTCTCGCACCATCTCCCGCAGCGCCGGACGCGTCACCAGGATCACGCGGTGCCGCACGAGCACGCGCACGAGCATCTGATACTGCCACTGATCGATCGTGGTCTCCGCCTGCGGCACGGCCAGCACTTTTTCCAGCAGTGCGTCGGCGCTTTCGCTGTCCCGCAGCGCTTCGTAGAACGCAGTACTGCCCGCGCCGTCTGCGCACTCGGCGCACATGACGATCGTTCCGCCCTCTGCCGCCAGCGCTTCCGCCGTCACAATGCCCTTGACCGCCTGATAGAGGTTCTGGTCGAGCGGCGCGCCGCCATTGGAGGTGACAACGATGTCGCCCTTCCGCTGCGGCCGGACGCCGCAGTGCTTCACAAGCAGCTCACACCCGGCCCGGTGGGCCTCAATGGCGTCACCGGCGAAGGCCGCGACCGTCCGGTGTTGTTCGTCCAGAATTACATTTATAATGTAGGCAAGTCTTGCCATGCGTGCCGCCGCGATCATGTCGGTGTGGATCGGATTGCCGTCCAGCACGCCGCTGCGTGCCTCCGGACTTGCAAGAAATGCGCTGCAATGGTTGCCCATCACCGTTTTCTTGTCGCAGATCCCGGGCAGCACGCTCTTCCGCCCTCCAGAGAAGCCCGCAAAGAAATGCGGCTCAATGAAGCCCTCTGCGACCAGCAGGTCGCATTCCAGCGCCGCCCTGTCCACCACCAGCTCCGCGCCGGACGGCAGGACGCCGATCGACACATTGTTCCGTTCACAGTCGTGGACGATGATCGGATAGCGTTCATAAATCTCATCGCCCAGCTTTTCCCGCAGCTCCTCCGGTCGGGTCCCTCTGTGGCAGCCCGTCGCCACCAGCAGCGTCACCTCAATTTCCGGATTTCCGGCTTTCAGTTCTTCCAGCATCGGCGGCAGGATCTCCCGGCTCGGAACAGGCCGCGTATGGTCACTGATGAGGATGACCGCCGTCCGCTTCCCCTCTGCCAGTTCCCGCAGTGTGGGCGACGCAATGGGCTGCTGCATCGCCTGCCGGACAATTGCCTGCCCCGGGTGTTGTGCGGAAAGGCAGCCGATCCCGGACGTCAGTATTTCTGTTGTTCCGGCCGGCAGCTCCGCCCGCAGGCTGCCGCGTCCATAGGGAATTCTAACTTCCATCGTTCTCCCCGTCATTTCATGTAATACGCAATATATTGTACACAATTTTCGTGTTTTCAGCTTAGCACGCATCCGCCGCTTCGTCAAGCGTAAAATCGTAGATTGTCGACGATTCTCCGCTCCCTACAAAATATGTCTGCCGAAACTGTGAAAATTGCCAAACAGCACCTAGGGTGTATTATACGCCTCCAGGTTCCAGCGATGGTGTGCCGACGCGAGTCGGATCCCTGCGGACAGAGACGATTAGCCGCTTCTCCCCTATGTTCTTGCAAATACACGGCAGGCGGCTGCGAAAATTTCGCCGCTCTTGCAAAAAGAGACTTGATATGATAAAATATGGTGTCAAATTGGGTTTACAAGTTTTATGATGTGGAAAGAGGACGCGTGTGTATCTAAAATCCTTGGAAATACAGGGCTTCAAGTCCTTCCCGGACAAGACCGTGCTGCAATTCGGCAGCGATATCACCGCCATCGTCGGCCCGAACGGCAGCGGCAAATCGAATATTTCCGACGCCATCAGCTGGGTACTCGGCGAGCAGAGCTCCCGTGCGCTGCGCGGCGCGAAGATGGAGGACGTCATTTTCGGCGGCACGCAGAAGCGTGCGCCTGTCGGCTATGCCGAGGCCACACTCGTGCTGGACAATCAGGCCGGCCAGCTGCGTATCGAGACGCCCGAAGTCGCCATCACGCGGCGGTATTATCGCTCGGGCGAAAGCGAATATTTTATCAACCGGCAGTCCGCGCGGCTGCGCGACATCAATGAACTGCTGATGGACACCGGTCTCGGACGCGAGGGCTACAGCAACATCGGCCAGGGCAAGGTCGACGAGATCCTGTCGCTGAAGTCCACCGACCGGCGCGAAGTTTTTGAAGAGGCCGCCGGCATCTCAAAATACCGGCACCGCAAGGAAGAGACCGAGCGCAGGCTTGCCAACACCGAGGACAATCTGCTGCGCATCGGCGACAAGATCTCCGAGCTGGAATTGCAGGTCGAACCGCTGCGCGAGCAGGCCGAAAAGGCAAAGAAATATCTGGCGCTGCGGGACGAACTGAAGGGGCTGGAAGTGACGGTCTGGCTCGACGGCCTCAGCAAGGCCGCCGAGCACGCGAAAAAGGCCGAGGCCGACTACGCCAGCGCAGCGTTTATTTTGGAGCAGGCGCACGACGAACTGACGCGCCTCTACAGTGCGTCCGAGCAGCTCTCCCTGCAATTCAATCAAGAGACCTTGCAGCTCGATCAGCTGCGTGAAGAGATCTCCGGACTGGAGAGCGACCGGCAGCGTCAGGAGGGCGAAGCAGCCGTCCTGGCGGCGTCGATCACGCACCAGAACGAGAACATCGTCCGCATCCGGCAGGAGCTGGACGATCAGGATACGCGCAGCGGCGGCATTGCCGGGAGCATCGCGGAGCAGAAGCAGCGCATGGAAGCGGCGCAGGCGGCGATGCGGGAGCTGAATGCAGAAATTGGGGCGCTGGCTGCGAAAAATGCGGAATTTGACCGCGAAACGGCGGAAAAACAGAATAAGCTGCTGGCCCTGCAGACGAAACAGTCCGTGCTGCAGGCCGATGCCGCCGAGAAGAACACGCAGATTGCTTCACTGACGGCATCGCTCAGCGAGGTCCAGGAGCGGCAGAATATTTTGAAGGAAGACCGCGCCGCCGCCGAGGCGCGCCGCGCGGACATCGACGCGCGGCAGGCCGAATGCCGCAGGCGCCTGGCGCAGGCACAGGAGGACGTGACCTCCGCGAAAAATACGATCTCCGGCTATGAGCTGCGGCTGAAGACCCGGCAGGACAAGCGAATCCAGCTGCAAAAGCAGACGGACACGGCGGACGTCCAGCTCCAGACCATCGAGGCGCGGATGAAGATGCTGCGCGAGATGGAGCGGGAATTTGAGGGCTTTTCCAAGGCGGTGCGCCTCGTGATGCAGGACGCGGAGCGCGGAAATCTGCGCGGCGTGCGCGGCCCGGTGTCAAAGCTCATCCGCGTGGACGACGAGTTCACGACGGCCATCGAGACCGCGCTTGGCGCGGCGATGCAGAACATCGTTGTGGACACGGACAACGACGGCAAGGCCGCCATTCAGTTCCTCAAGCGCCGCGACGGCGGCCGCGCGACCTTCCTGCCGCTCGGCTCCATCTCCGGAAAGCGGATGGCGGACAATGAGTTCCGAACGCAGCGCGGCTTTGTCGGCATTGCGTCGGCGCTGGTCACGTTTGAAGCAAAATACGAGAGCATTGTGGAAAATCTGCTGGGCCGGACGGTCATTGCCGAGACGCTTGACCAGGCCATCCGTATGGCACGCGCGGGCGAGAACCGCTTTCGCATCGTGACGCTCGACGGACAGGTGATGAACGCGGGCGGCAGCATGACCGGCGGCTCGACCACGAAGAGCGCGGGCGTGCTCTCCCGCGCGAACGACCTGGCAAGACTGGAGGGCGAACGTGCCCGTCAGGCCCAGCAGCTCGAATCGCTGCAGAAGCAGCTGAACGAGGCGGCATCAAGCGCAGCGAAGACGGAGTTTGAACTGTCCACCGTGCGGCAGCAGCTCCGCGAGGCGGAGGACGAGGTGCTCCGCCGGACGGAAGAAGAAAAGCAGGCCGCGGCGCTGCGCGACGCGATGGAGGCGAACCTCGCGTCCATCGACGCGGAACTGAAGCGCATCGAAGCGCGAAACGGCGGCGACGGCGGACGGCTCGACATGCTGCGAGAGCAGCGCGAACAGCTGGACGCGCAGCTTGCGGCGCTGGAAGCGGAGCTTTCCGCAGCGCAGAGCGCACTGGAAGCTGCGGGCGCGCAGCAGACGGCGCTGAATGAAAAGACGGCGCAGCTCCGGATGGAGCTTGCCGCGAAGGACGCCGAGCGCAGCGGCGCGGAGACGTCCATCGCGCAGCTTGAGGCCCTGGCCGAGGCCATGGCCGGCGACCGCGAACAGAAATTGCATCTGATCGAAGACTGCAATGCCCAGATCGCCGCGCTGCGCGAGCAGCAGGCGGCACAGGCCGCAGCGGTGAACGCCCTCGCGGCACAGACCGAAGAAAAGCGGAGCGCCTTACAGGCGGCGGTGGAGCACCGGACGCAGCTGGAAGGCCGCCGCAATCAAACGGAAAAGCAGGCGCAGGACAAGAACAAGGAAATTCTGAACCTCGAACGCGAGACCGCGCGCCTCGAGCAGCGGAAGCTGACGAGCGAGATGGAGGAAAAGCAGCTCATCGACAAGCTGTGGGACTCTTACGAGCTGACGCCCTCGACGGCGGAGGCGGAGAAGATCGAGATCGAATCCATTCCGGCGGCGAATAAGAAGATCACCGAAACGCGGCGGAAAATTTCGTCCCTCGGGACGCCGAACCTCGGCGCGATCGATGAATTTGCCCGCGTGAATGAGCGGTATGAATACCTGACGGGACAGCGCGACGACGTGCTGCACGCGAAGGACGATCTGCTCCAGATCATCGACGGCCTGACGACTGAGATGACGGAAATTTTCGTCCGGGAATTTGCAAAGATCAACGAATATTTCGGCGCGACGTTCACGGAAATGTTCGGCGGAGGCCGCGCGTCGCTCGAGCTCGAGGACAAGACGCAGCCGCTGACCTGCGGCATCGAGATCCGCGTGCAGCCGCCCGGAAAGCAGCTGAAGACCATCACGCTCCTCTCCGGCGGCGAGAAGGCGTTCGTCGCTATCGCGCTCTACTTCGCGATCCTGAAGGTGCGGCCCACGCCGTTCTGCATGCTCGACGAGATCGACGCTGCGCTGGACGACCGGAACGTGGGACGGTTCGCGGGCTATCTGCGGAACCTCTGCGAGAAGACGCAGTTCATCGTCATCACGCACCGGCGCGGCACGATGGAGGCCGCCGACGTGCTCTATGGCGTGACGATGCAGGAGCAGGGCGTTTCCAAGATCCTGCATATCCGCCTCGGCGAAATGGAACAGCAGCTCGGAATCACGGGCTGAAATATAACAGACAGAGGAAATTTACATGGGATTTTTTGAAAAACTGAAGCAGGGCCTGACCAGAACGGCCAACTCCATTGGAAGCGTGTTCACCGCCTCCGAGCTGGACGACGATTTTTACGACGAGCTGGAAGAGAGCCTGATCCTCGCCGACATCGGCGTGGAGACGGCGACGAAGGCCGTCGAGCGGCTGCGCGCAGAGGCGAAGTCGCGCCGCCTGAAAACGGCGGAGGACGCCCGGGCCTGCCTGCGCGAGATCCTCGCGGAGATGCTGAACGTCGGTGATCCCAGGCTGCGGCTCGATACGCGACCGTCCGTGGTGCTGGTGATCGGCGTCAACGGCGTCGGCAAGACCACCACCATCGGCAAGCTCGCGCACCAGCTGCGCGACCAGGGCAAAAAGGTCCTCCTGTGCGCGGGCGACACCTTCCGCGCCGCCGCAGCCGACCAGCTCGAGATCTGGTCGGAGCGCGCCCACTGCGACATCATCCGCCAGCACGAGGGCGCCGACCCCGCCTCCGTCGTCTATGACGCCATCGCCGCGGCCAAGGCCCGCGGCAGCGACGTCATCATCTGCGATACCGCCGGCCGTCTGCACAACAAGCAGAACCTCATGAACGAGCTGAACAAGATCTCCCGCATCCTGGACCGCGAGCTGCCGAACGCCAGCAAAGAGGTCCTGCTCGTCCTCGACGGCACGACCGGCCAGAATGGCCTGCTGCAGGCCAAGCAGTTCCAGGAGTGTGCGGGCGTCACCGGCATGGTGCTGACCAAGCTCGACGGCACGGCCAAGGGCGGTGTCGTCATCGCCGTGGCGCAGGCGCTGCAGATCCCGGTCAAATTCATCGGCGTCGGCGAGCAGATCGACGATCTCATGCCCTTCGACGCGAAAAGCTTCGCGGAGGCGCTCATATGAAAGTGATCCTGGCCAGCAAAAATCAGCATAAGCTCACCGAGCTCTCGGCGATCTTGTCCGGCCTCGGCTTTGAGATCGCGCTCGAGTCCGAATACGGCCTCGATATCGACGTCGACGAGACCGGCACGACCTTTGAGGAAAATTCCCTTCTCAAGGCCGAAGCCGTCATGAAGGCCAGCGGCCTGCCCGTCCTGGCCGACGATTCCGGCCTCATGGTCGACAGCCTGGACGGCGCACCGGGTGTCTATTCCGCCCGCTACGGCCACAAAAACTCCGATGCCGGGCGCATCGGCTATCTGCTTGCAAACATGCACGACGTTCCGGCGGGCAGCCGCGCGGCGAAGTTCGTCTGCGTCATCACCTGCCTGTGGCCGGACGGCCGGAAGATCGTCGCCCGCGGCGAATGCCCCGGCGAGATCCTCTTTGCCCCGCAGGGGACCGGCGGCTTCGGCTACGACCCGGTCTTCTTCCTGCCGGAGCTCGGCAAGACCTACGCCGAGCTCACCCCGGCGGAAAAGAACGCCATCTCGCACCGCGCACGGGCCCTGCAGGCCTTCTGCAGAATCTATCGGGAGGAATTGGAACATGATGACAAGTAAAGAACGCGCCGCGCTGCGCGCGCAGGCCAATCCGCTGGAGGTCACCTTGATCGTCGGCAAGAGCGGCATTTCCCAGACCCTTCTGGACGAGGCCGTCATCCTGCTCGACAGCCACGAGCTCGTCAAGGGCCGCGTCCTCGAGACCGCCGGGCTCACCGCCCGCGAAGCGTCCGACGCGCTCTGCGAAGCGCTCGGCGCTGAGGGCATCGCCTGCGTCGGCACGAAGTTCGTGATCTGGCGCAAGTCGGAAAAGCTTGCGCAGGAAAAGAAAAAGGCCGCGGCGAAAAAGCCCGCCAAAAAGAAGCCCTCCGGCAACGACAACCCCGTCAAGGCCGGTCTTCGCGCCCGCAAACAGGCGGCCGAGCAGCAGCGCAAACAGCGTAAGCAGTACTTCCACGACAAGGCGGTCGCCGCCGCGATCGAGCGCAGCCGCCAGCAGAAGGAAGAACAGGATTAACGACGTGCAGGGGAGGAGCTGGATATGAGACGGATCGGCATATACGGCGGCAGCTTCAATCCGCCGCATCTGGGCCACGTGCTGGCGGCGCGGAACGCGCGCGCGCTTCTGCAGCTGGACGAGATCCTTTTCATTCCGGCGGCCATCCCGCCGCATAAGGCCGTGGCCAGCGGCTCGCCGGGCGGCGAAACGCGCCTCGCGCTCACCGAGCTCGCCGTCGCGGGCGAGCCCGGCATGTCCGTCAGCCGCATCGAGCTCGACCGCCCCGGCCCGAGCTATACCGTGGATACGCTGCGCGCGCTCCGGGAAAGCTATGGGCAGGACGAGCTGTTTCTGCTCATGGGGACCGACATGTTCCTCTCCTTCTTCCAGTGGCGCGAGCCGGAGACGATCGCAAAATTAGCGACGCCCGTCTGCATGGCCCGCGTACACGCCGACGCCGCGCTTTCCACCGCCCTTCAGCAGCAGGCGCAGGCCATCTGGGCCGCCTTCGGCGTCCGTCCCATCGTCCTGCAGAACGAGTGTCTGGAGATCTCCTCCACCGAGGCCAGAAGGCTGCTGTTCTTCGGCATCGCGGACGGGCTTCTGCACCCGGACGTGCTGGCGAAGATCGAGCGGGAAAAGCTCTACGGCGTGGGCGGCGACTACCGCGGCCTGCCGTTTGAAGACCTGCGCCGCGTCAGCCTCTCCCTCCATAAGGAAAAGCGCCGCGCCCACGCGCAGGGCGTATCCGACACAGCCGCGCAGCTCGCGCAGAAATACGGCGCGGACACGCATCTGGCCGCGCGCGCGGGCATCCTCCACGACGTCACCAAGGCGCTCACGCCCGGCGAGCAGCAAATGCTCATTGACCGCTGGCAGCTGCCCGTGACGGATTTTGAGCGCGAAAATCCGCAGCTCCTGCACGCCAAGACCGGCGCAGCAGCTGCCCGGCGCATCTTCGGCGAAAGCGACGCCGTTGTCAGCGCCATCGAGTACCATACGACCGGCAAGCCCGATATGACGGCGCTCGAAAAGATCATCTATCTGGCCGACATGATCGAGCCGAACCGCACCTATCCCGGCGTGGACGCCATCCGCGAAGCCGCGGCGCGTGATCTCGACGCAGGCGTGCTGCTCGCGCTTGAGCGGACCATCGCCTTTTTGCAGGAAGAGCGGGCAGCCGTGTGCGAGACCTCCATCCACGCGCGTGACTGGCTCCTGCAAGCCAGAAAGGAACTCTGAATGAAATTGTTTGGCAATCGCCGCCGCGCAGCCCATGCCGCGCCGCGGCAGAAGCTCCCGCGCGGCACGCGGGCGGCGATCATCGCCGTGTGCGTCGTGCTGGCGCTGACGGGCGGTGCGTTCGCCGCCTGGAAGCTGTTCGTAAAGCCCGTCGAGCGCCCCAGCCTCTCCCAGCCGGATCCGGAGCCGGTGTCCGAGCCGGACGAGGCCGAACCCTCCGTCATCCATGTCACACCGCATGAGACGGAGCAGCCGGAGGAGGAACCCGAGCCGGACGTCCCCACCGAGCAGCCCAAGGCCCTGCAGGACGGCGTCTACAACATCCTCATCTGCGGCACCGACGACGACGGCACTCGCACCGACACCATCATCATCGCCCATCTCGACGCGAACGACCATACGGTCGCGCTCCTGTCCATCCCGCGCGACACGCCGGTCGCGACCGGCGGCGGGGGACTCATGAAGATCAACTCCGTCTATGCCGGCGGCGGCAAGGACGGCATGGAGCGCCTGGCCGCCAGGCTCAAAGACCTGCTCGGCTTCCCGGTCGACGGCTACGTGCTCGTCGATCTCGAGGCGTTCCAAAAGACCGTTGACCTTGTCGGCGGCGTCGAATTCGACGTGCCGATGGACATGAACTACGAAGACCCCTCGCAAAACCTCTATATCCACCTGCAGAAGGGCCTGCAGACGCTCGACGGCGAACAGGCCATGGGCCTCGTCCGTTTCCGCAAGGGCTACGCCACGCAGGATATCCAGCGCACCCAGACCCAGCAGCAGTTCCTCAAGGCGCTGGCCAAGCAGTGCCTGTCCGTCAGCAGTTTGACAAAGCTCAAGGAATTTGCGGATATCTTCTCCCAATACGTCACTACGAACCTCACGACCGGCAACATGGTCTGGTTCGGCAAGGAATTGCTCAGCTGCGATTTTGACAACATGAAGACCTACACCGCCGAGGGCGAGGGCGCGATGATCAACGGCGCGTCCTATTACCCCCTCTACGCCGGAAAGCTGCTGAGCGTCGTGAACGAAGCCTTCAACCCCTACGATACGCCCATCAGCGCCGGGAGCCTGAATGTCATCACGCCGGAGCTGGCCTATTCGTATCAGAAGCAGCCAGACCCCGCCCCGGAGATTCCTGAAACGCCGGAAACCTCCGAGACCCCCGACGAGACCCCGGACCTTCCCGCGGGCGACCCCGCGGAGGACCCCGCCGACCCCGTACAGCCGGAACAGCCGCTCCCGGACGACCCCTTCGAGGGCGATGCGCTCTGGGAGGACGCCGATCCGGCGAACGATACCGAAGAATAGAAAGGAAGCAAACTATGCTCAGTGCAAAAGAAGTCGCCGCGCGCGCGGCAAAGGCGCTCGACGCCAAGATGGGCGAGGACATCCGCCTCATCGGCATCACCGACATCTCGACCCTCGCCGATTATTTCCTCATCTGCACCGCCACCAGCTCCACCCATGTCAAGACCCTCTGCGACGCCGTCGAGGAGACCATGGACGCAGCCGGCGAGCCGATGCTCTCCCGCGAGGGCCATCGCGGCGGCACGTGGGTGCTCATGGACTTCGGCAGTCTCGTCGTCCACGTCTTCACGGCCGAGGCCCGCAAGTTCTACGACCTCGAACGCCTCTGGCAGGACGGCCATCAGGTGAATCTTCCGTCCGTTCTGGGCGAAAACGCTTGACAAATCCGCCAAAAGTAGTACAATAACCCGGTAAAAGGCAAAGAAGGGGAATGCTCCGCGCAAATTTCTCAGAGACCCGGCGGCCGGTGCGAGCCGGGAAGGATGCGCGGACGGCTCTCGCCCCGGAGCCGCTGTTCCGAACCGCAGTAAGAACAGACGGATGGCCGCGTTAAAGGCCGCTTGAGGGCTGCGTTTGCAGCCGAAGCAGGGTGGTACCGCGTAGTTTACGCCCCTGACCGGATGGTCAGGGGCGTTTTTCACGCCAGAAATATCAGACAAAGGAGTTTGTTATGAAATACGATTTTGCAGCCATCGAGAAAAAATGGCAGGAAAAATGGGAGCAGGAGAAGCCCTACGCCGCCGTCACCGGCGACAAAAAGCCCAAGTTCTACGGCCTCATCGAGTTCCCGTACCCCTCGGCCGCGGGCCTGCACGTCGGCCATCCGCGCCCGTTCACCGCGATGGACATCATCTGCCGCAAAAAGCGGATGCAGGGCTATAACGTCCTGAACCCCATCGGCTTCGACGCCTTCGGCCTGCCGACGGAGAACTTTGCCATCAAGAACCACATCCATCCCGCCATCGTCACCAGACGGAACATCGAAAACTTCACCCGCCAGCTCAAAATGCTCGGCTACAGCTTCGACTGGGACCGCGTCATCGACACCACCGACCCCGAGTACTACAAGTGGACGCAGTGGATCTTCCTGCAGATGTACAAGCACGGTCTGGCCTACAAGACCACCATGCCCGTCAACTGGTGCACGAGCTGCAAATGCGTGCTTGCCAACGAAGAGGTCGTCGAGGGCGTGTGCGAGCGCTGCGGCGCGCCGGTCATCCGCAAGGAAAAGAGCCAATGGATGCTCCGCATCACCAAATACGCCGACCGTCTGATCGACGATCTGGAGGGGCTCGACTACATCGAGCGCGTCAAGACCCAGCAGCGCAACTGGAT
>DBLB01000157.1:0-7700 GCA_002298695.1 Clostridiales bacterium UBA735
CTCGACCTTGATGTGCTTGCGCAGCATGTTGAAGCCGAGGTTTTTCATCGTCCGGATGTCCCAGACGAGGGCTTCGTCGCTCGGCGCGGTATAGAGGCCGTCCGGCCAATAGCCCTGATCGAGCACACCGGCGTGAAAATACGGTTTTCCGTTCAGCGTCAGGAAGGGATGGCCATTCGCGTCGCGCCCGACGCCGACGTCGCGCAGCGCGAAATAGCTCTCCACGCGGTCGTCGCCCAGTTCGGCGGAAAAATCATAGAGTCTGGGATTCTCCGGCGTCCAGAGCTCCGGATGCTCCACGCGCAGGACGCATTCCCGGTTCGTGAACGCACCGATGCGGCGGCCCGCAAAGTGGAGATAGCAGGCGCGGTTTTCCTTGGCCCACACCACGACGCGCACGCAGCCATTCGCCGCATCCGGCGTGATGCGGAGACCGGAAATGTACGTCTCCGGGACCCATTCCATCCAGACCGTCTGCCAGATGCCGCTCTGCGGCGTGTACCAGATGCCGCCGCGTTTCGTCTTCTGTTTGCCGCGGCAGTATTCGTTCGTGTCCGTCCCGTCGCGGACAGCGACGGTCAGCACCGACGGCGCATCTGTCAGAAATTCTGTCAGCTCCACGGTGAACGCCGTGTAGCCTCCAAGGTGCGCTCCGGCAAGGTTCCCGTTTACATAAACCTTTGCCTCCTGATCGACCGCGCCGAAGTGGAGCAGCAGCCGCTGCCCCTCGTGCCGCGTCTCGGCGATCTTCCGCCGGTACCAGAACGTCTGCCCCGGCTTCAGCGTGCGGTTCACGCCGGAAAGCGGCGCTTCCGGCGAAAACGGTACCAGAATGGTTCCGTCCCAGCGCTCCGGCGCGGTTTCTGCCTCTGTGATGGCATAGTCCCAGTATCCGTTCAGGTTTACATAACTTTCTCGCACCAGCTGAGGGCGCGGATACTCCTGCAATACCGCATAGGGGTTCAGATTCTCACCCCAGACCGTCTTCAGCTCCGTCATTTCACGCCCTCCTTTTTCCGCAGCGCCAGCACGAACGGCACGAGCAGCACCAGCACCGCAGCCGCCGCCAGGAAAATCCACGGCGTCGGCACGGTCTTCACCTGTCCCAGCTCCACATAGGTGCTGTCCGAATTCCGGATGACCGCCGCGCCGAGCGCGGGGCCGAGGATCATCGGCAGCAGCACGCCGAAGATCATGCGGATGCCCTGAAAGTGCCCGGCCTTGCCCGCCGGCGTCCGGTCGCGGATCTCGCCGGAGAGCGCCGCTGTGACGAGCATATAGCCGCTCATCATGACGCAGCCGGCCAGAATGACCGCAAGCATCCCTCGCGCGAAGAACATGCCGATCAGCCCCGCAAACATCACGAGCGCCGCGGGGAGCGTGAAGCGCAGCGGCCCGACCTTGTCAATGACCCGTCCGGACAGCACGCTGACCGCCGAGGCCACGATCAAAACGACACCCAGAACGATGGCATAGCCCTCAATTTTCAGATAATTCTGGATATAGATGATAAGATACGGAAAGAACGTCTGCACCGCAACAGAAAAGACGCAAAAGGACGCGAGCGCCAGATAGAGCGCCGGTTGCTCCCGCACGACCGAGGGGCGGAGTCCATAGACGAGATTGCGCAGATACGGCTCCCTGCGTGGGTTGAGCTTCGGCTCTTCAATCAGGAAACAGCCCACCAGACCTGTCAGCGTCACGAGGCCGCCGAAGATGGCGAAGAATTTGCGCCATTCGCCGCGCTGCGTCATGCCGTCAAACGCGCCGAAGATGACGAGCATCGAAATGAGCGGCAGGATGGCCAGCACCGCCTCGGTTTTGCCGCGGTCGGCCTCCGGGACAGCATCGGTGATGTAGGCGTTGAAGGCCGCGTCGTTCGCGGTCGATCCAAAGAACGTCATCACACAGTCCAGCACCACGACCATCAGCGCCGCTGCGCCGACTGCGCTGGCCGGAAACAGCTTTGCCGCGTTTTCGACCGTCACGAGGCCGAACGCCGCCGTGCTTGCGCCCCAGAGCAGATAGCCGCCGCAGATGAACAGCTTGCGCCTGCCCACACGGTCGGACAGCGCGCCCATCAGCAGCGTCGTGAGCGTCGCGGCTGCGGCGCTCCAGCCCACCATCGCCGAGAGATAGCCCGGGTCCGTGGAAATGGTGTTGTAGAGAAACACATTGAAATACATGTTCTCGATCGTCCAGGCGAACTGGCCGACGAGACCGATCAGAATCAGCGTCGCCCACATCCGGGCCGGAAGCTTTTTCATACCTTTCCCTCCGTTTTCCTCTCCGCCGTATCCATGCTGCCGCGGAACACCACGAACGTGTCAAACAGATACTCCGTCACAAAATTCAGCACCATATTGAGCACTGTCACCAGATATTCGTTCCAGCCGCACGTCTCCGCCAGCCAGTTTCCGCCAAGCGTCGAGAGCGGTGTGAACACTGCATAATAGCAGAGCACCTGCGCCATCGCCTTCGGCACATTGTTTGCACTCTTGAACGTAAATTTCCGGTTCAGCGTAAAATTCCACACCACCGACGCGATCAGCGCCA
The DNA here is from genome assembly GCA_002298695.1 of Clostridiales bacterium UBA735. GTDB lineage: Bacteria > Bacillota > Clostridia > Oscillospirales > Oscillospiraceae > CAG-170. The sequence goes on from DBLB01000157.1 coordinate 2,557, forward strand.
GCAGGTAGCACGGCCAGTAGCTCCACCCGGCCAGTTCGTTCAGCAGTGTGAACAGCCCGATCTGAATCAGCCCCGCCGAGGCCGAAAACAGCACAAACTTCGCTGCCCGCACCCATTCCTTCCGCATGCCCTTCCCCTCCGTTTCTGTTCTGTCCTCATCATACCCGTTCCGCCTCCATTCGTCAACCATCTTCCGCTTGACAGAAAACCGTATTAGAGATATAATACGGTTATAAACTGTATTACTTCTATCATACGGTGGTGACTTCATGGTTTCCTTTTCCTCGTTCCGCGCCGTCGACGGCCCGCCGATCTACCTGCAAATCCAGAACTATATCCGCCGCGGCTGCGTCGCCGGGGCGATCCGCGACGGAGACGAGCTGCCGTCGCGCCGCGTGCTCTCGGCGCTGCTCGGCGTCAACCCGAACACCGTGCAGAAGGCGTTCCGCCTGCTGGAGGACGAGGGGCTGATCGTGTCGCATGCCGGCGCGAAGAGTTCTGTGACCGTGGACGAAGGGAAGCTTGCCGCGCTGCGGCAGACGCTGCTGCGCGAGGAGCTGCGGGCCGTGACGCGCTCGCTGCGGCAGATGGGCATTGAGAAGGAGGACGCGCTGCGCCTCATTTCGGAATTTTGGGAGGAAACGTCATGCGAAAACACCTGAGCGTCTTTGCGCTCTGCATCCGGACAAAGCTCTGGAAGCTGCTGCTCACGCTGGCCGCGACGGCTGGCTGCTCCGCCGCAGTGTTCTTTATTCTGGGCCTCGAGCGGGCCTGGGGCAACGGCGGCGGGCCGGGCATCCTCGCGCTGCGCATCCTCTATGCGCTGGGCTTCATTGCTGTGATGGCCGCTTGCTTCGGCTCGGACACAAGGCGCGTGCAGACGGGCTATTTTCTGCAAAGGCTGCAAATTTCGGAGCGTTGGCTCCTCTGCTGGGACGCGCTGGCCGCCGCGCTCTGCTTCCTCGCGTTCTACGGCGTGCAGATCCTGACGGTCTTCGGCCTCGCGTGGGCCTATCAGCGCAGCACGGACTATGCGCTCGGCCCGCAGGGCGTGTTTCTGATGCTGGCGCGGGATTCGTTCCTGCACGGCCTGCTGCCGTTTGGCGAGCCCGTGGTCTGGACGCGCAATATCCTCTATATGATCTGCGCGGGGCTGAGCTGCGCCGCGTGCAGCCTTGCGCGTCGGAACCGCAATCGTGTGTTCGCGCCGGTGCTGGCGCTGATACTCATCGTTTCGCGGATGCCGGTCACGCTCGGCGAAGGAGACGCAAGCTGCCTCTGGCTGGCCATCGTGCTGATCGCTGCGCCCATCGGCTTCGCCCTTGCGCTGGCCGCCGCGCACAACGGAAAACGGAAGGAGGACGACGATGAAACGGAAACGGACGCTGGCTGACCTCGTGCCGCCCGGCGCGAAGTTCAAGCGCGACCTCAGACTGCTCGCGCTCTGGTTCGCGCTGTTCGTGCTGCTCGGCTCGTTCCTGATCTTTGCCATCCGGTACGAAAACGCACGCAGCCTGCTCTATGAGGATGTCTTGGGCCGCCGGCTGCTGCGCAGCGGCGCGCAGATCGATCCGCTTGATGAGATCCTAGGCGGGACGTTCCGCCTTGCAGTGGTGTACGGCATCCTCACGTTCGTGAACATTGCGGCCAACTATATGACCTTCTACCGCGAATCAAAGTCCATCTATCTCATGCACCGCATCCCAGACCGGTGGGAGCTGCCGCGCCGCTGCGCGGCCGTTCCGCTGATCGGTCTTGCGGCGGGGCTAATCCTCACGGCGATGCTCATTTGCCTCTGCAACCTCATCTATTTCAAGGCGACGCCGCCGCAGTGCATCCCGGCGGGCGAACATTTTCTGTTCTGGAGGGCTTTCGGATGATCGAACTGAACCATGTCTCCAAATCCTACGGCAAAACAAAAGCGCTGGACGACGTCTCGCTGGCCATCGGTCCGGGCGAGCTGGTCGGCCTGTTCGGCGAGAACGGCGCGGGCAAGACGACGCTGCTGAAGTCGGTCCTGAACCTCATCCACTATCAGGGCGACATTACGCTGGATGGCGAGGCCATCACGCGCAAGAACATCGCGCGTCTCTCGTTCGCGACGTGCGAGCACAGTTTTTTTCCCAGCCTCACAGCCCAGGATCACCGCGACTTTTACGCTGCGCATTTTGAGAAATTTAACGAAACGCGCTTCCGCGGCCTGATGGACTTCTTCGCCCTGCCAAAGGGCAAGCCCATCCGCAGCTTCTCCACCGGCCAGCAGAACCAGTTTGAGGTCATTCTGGCGCTTTGCCAGGGCGCGGACTATATCCTGATGGATGAGCCGTTCGCGGGCAACGACGTGTTCAACCGCGAGGACTTTTACAAAGTCCTGCTTGGCATTTTAGAGCCGAACGAGACGATCGTCCTCTCGACGCACCTCATCGAAGAAGTCTCCGGCTTTCTGGGCCGGGCCGTGCTGCTCCACAAGGGGCAGATCGTCGGCGACGCGCAGCTGAGCGACCTCGAAGAACAGGGCCAGACGCTGATGGACTATGTCAAGTCGAGCTACCACTACCAGCCTGACCGCGTCAGCCGCGCCCTGTCCGACCTCACGGGGAAGGAGGACGCCGATGCGTAAATATCCCATCCTGCTGCTCGCGCTCGCGCTGCTGCTTGGCGTGTCCGCCGTCTTCGCCGCGTGCGCCATGGATGCGCCGAAGGATCAGGTCGCGTTCACCGAGCGCGTGGTCTACGGCGACCCGGCGGCTGCCGGCGGCCTGACAGTCGAGCTTCAAGAGCAGTACCGCAACTATCTGCACTGGGCAAGCACGCTGTCCTTCACGGAGTCCGGCTACACGGCCCACACGGACTATACGTTCGAACACGACCGCTATTGGAACAATGGCCCGGACGTGGCGCGCAGCCTCGACATCTGTGACGGCGTCTCGGCCAGCTACGATTTTGATCAGAACGGCCCGCTGGCCGCGGCGGTCAATGCGCTCGAGGAAAAGGTGCAGCCCGGCACGACGGCCTCGGCGCTGCTCCGCGTGGCGGACTATTATGAGACCTATCCGCTGGACGTCAACGTCGTCCTGCCGGACATGTTCTATGGCACGCAGACCGCCTATCAGTTCGGCCCGGAGGAGGACGCGATGACGCGGATACAGGACTATTTCCAGATCCCCGTGCTGGACGACCAGTATCTCGAGGTCGAGGTGGCCAAGTCCGTGAACGGCGGCACATCCGTCGGCATGAGCGGCGCAGAACAGGGCGACAGCTTCCCGTTCTACACGCAGTCCGTCGCGACGGACGACGCCTTCTATTTCATCTTCTCTGATCGCACGCAGCTTGGAAACCTCGTCGACACCAGCCGTATCCCCGGCGGCTACGGCGTCTACCGGCTGCCATACGGCTGGGTGGACACGGACGAGGTCTACAAGGGGCAGGAGGACGGCTGGCACAACTACGACGCCTTTGCCGACAAGCTCGAATGTATCTACGCGGTCGATCCGGAAGTGGATCTTTCGCATCTTGCGGCCAGCGGCGACGGGACGCGCCTGTTCCTGCACACGATCGAGGGCGAAGACTATGTCCTCTACGTGCTCGATGCAGCCAGCGGCGCGGAGCTGCAGCGCATCGACGTCGGGCCGTTTGGCCTGGATGACTGGTGGGAGTGCACGGACGGGCCGGATTTCCAGTTCATCCGCTTCCCGAATGAATTCTTCCTCTACGCGCTGACGGAGGACGGCCTGCTCGAGCAGGCGCTGCACGTGGAATTCGGCGACGTGGAGCAGGACGCGCAATATCTGCCGTGGTACAGCACGCAGAACCGCGATTTCGCGTGGCAGGACGGGAAACTTGCCATTGTCTGTAATTCACGTTCCGATGTTCAGGACGGCGAGCAGTACCCGTCCAGACACTATTATGGACTCGGCTGCGGTTTTTCCGTCTCGGTCTATGCGGACGACGCGCTGCAATATTATGGCATCTACGACAGCACGCTCGATCTGACAAACGCCTACGGCACCGAAACCAGCACCGACGTCCAGCCCACGTATCGCGACCCCATTTCCGCCGCCTGGTCCTAGCTGCTGCACAAGCGCCATGTTTGCCCCCCCGGCGCGCGAACCCGCCGCAGGTTTACGGAAGCACGTACCGCGAGTTCTGCTTCAGGATATGGAAAACGGCCCCATCCGAATTGGATGGGGCCGCTGCCGTGTATCTTATTTTCCGTTTGCTACCGACCACTGCTTTTCCAGTGCAGCCCAATCAGGATCGGGCAGCAGGCTGACCCAGTTCTCGTAGCAGAATGCCTTGTTCGGCACCCGTTTGTCCGTCCGCGTGTAGGTATGCGTGTTCGTAGCCTCCTGCACTGCCTCGTAATACCACATCTCCGGCGTGTTGTCCACCCAGACGTGCATACCCGGGAGCATGTGATCCTCCTCGACCTCGCGTGCGAGCATGCGGTTGACGAGGGTCATCGTCTCGGCGCGCGTGATGTTCTGCTTCGGGCGGAACGTGCCGTCCGGATAGCCGTTGATCCAGCCGAGCTGCTGCGCCAGCGAGATCTCATCATACGCCCAGTAGGACTTCTCCACATCTGTGAAGCTCGTCTTCGTGGTCAGCGGCGTCTGGCTGAAGCGGGACGCGATCGCCGCGAATTCCGCGCGGGTGATCGGCGCATCGGGCCGGAACGTGCCGTCCGGGTAGCCCTCGATGATGCCGGCATTTGCCATGGTGGAGATCGCATTGTTGTACCACTTATCGTACGCAACATCCGTGAAGGAATTCGTCTTGCTCCAATACGTCTCGCGTGCGCTGTCCGTCAGCAGGCGGAAGAAGATCGTTGCGACCTCGGCACGTGTGATGCTCTTCTGCGGCTTTACCGTTGCGTCCGGATAGCCGATCACATAGGCGACGTGGTCAACCTTGTTGAGGATGCTGTCGTCGGTGATCGTCGGCAGGCTGTACTCCTCGGCGTCAAACACCCAGTCGACCATGCCGGCCAGCGCCCGGAGCTCGTTCCCGGCCTGAATATCGACAGCCAGCTTGACCGTCACGGTCATGGAGCGGCCGTTGCGGAGCGAACCGAGCACGACGCCCTGTTCCAGCGTATCCCGATCCTTGAGCACATCGTTGACGTAAACCTCGAGGCTGACATC
>DBLB01000157.1:7721-16363 GCA_002298695.1 Clostridiales bacterium UBA735
AGCTGCTGACCAGCTTCTCATAATCCGCGTTGGCCGCGGCGGCATTCTCCGTCTCGCCGTCCTGCACGGGTTCGGCGCGCATACGGAGCTGGACAAAATCGGCGCCGAGATTTTCGGCCTTGATCTTGATCGTCTGCGTCAGCGTGTCGCCCGGCATGACCTCCTTGAACTCGGTAAAGAGGTCGTCGTTTTTGTTCTGCCGGAACGGCAGCGCGAACTCGGTTTTGAAGCCGTGCGCCTTGCCGTCATACACAACGGCGGGTTCATTGCCGCCCGCGAGAGCATAGGCGCCCAGTCCGGCGGCGGTCACCAGTGCGAGCACCAGCGCGATGATGCGGAAAATTTTCTTTTTCATTCTCGCACCCCCTTAATTGCCGGTCGTCTGGCCGGGGACGTAGCCCCAGGCCTCCTGCGCCGCCGTCGCCGGGCTGCTCTGGATCGCGTCGGCCAGGATCGTCACTTGCAGCTTGTACTGATCGCCGCCGGGGCACGTCGTCGACGTCGGCGCACAGGTGTCAATCAGATTTCCCGTAGAGTTGTTCTCAGCAACAGAAGAATTATAGTAATAATAGTCTCCCTGTTTCGTCCAGCCGTTGCCAATGCTGATGCTGTAATCCGTGCCTTGTGTCGGGACTGCCGGATAGACGTTGCCGTTACTGTCCGCCCAGTTGACGACGATGGCGGCGCGGATGAAAGCGTCGGTGTTGCCGGTATTCCTGACCTTGACGTCGCTTTTGGTGCCATTATTGAACGTTTCCTCGACGGTGCAGCTGACCTTGCCGGGGGTGAAGCTGTTTCTGACCTCCGCAGTCCTGGTGGTCAGCCAGGCGACGCTGCCGCCGATGGCGCCGAGGAGGAGGGCCGCCGCCGCCACAAGCAGGACAAACTGCTTGCGGAAGCGTCTATGTTTTCTGTGTTTCGGTTCCATATTGACGCCCCCCTTTCTCAGTCAAATACGCGCGTCACGGCGTTCCAGAGATTCTGGATCACGGTCACCGGGCCCTTTGCCCAGTTGTTGACCGCAGCCGCGCAGCCGTTCAGCCATTTGCCGTTTGTCTGCTCATTGCTGAATGTCACAGCGTTTCCCTCTGCCGCCAGCGTCAGAACTTGTGACGGCTGACTGTCGCTCGGCGCATACCGCCAGCTCCAGCTTGTCTTTTCGGTCACTGTGTATGCCTGACCGATCGTCAGATCCTTGACTGTTGCTGTTCCTGCTCCCTGAATGACAACGGTCGAAACCAGCTTGTTTTGCGCATTGCGAACCTCGAAGATGAAGCTCTGACCACTTTCGATCTCGGTTCCCGTGGCGGCAGTCTTCTGGATGGTCAGGTCGGTCAGGTCGTACTCGAATTTGGCGTAGTACGTCGCGGCCTCGTAGCCCATCACACTGCCGCCGAGATCTTTTGTCTTCTTCGGCGTCAGTTTGTTGTTTGCGACCCAGGAGGCATCGACAGCCTCTGTGCAGGCTTCGTCCTTGTACCAGCCGACGAATTTGAAGCTTGCCGCAGCCGTGGGCGTGGAGCCGCTCACAGTTCCGGTTCTTACATTGACGCCGTTGTCCTGATAGTTATCCAGCGTGCCGCAGCCAGTGGGGCCGACGACCTCGTACTTGATATCCACGGTCTGCTCGGTGTAGTAGAAGGTCTTGACATTTTTGACCGCTGTCGTGCCCTCTTCAATGGCGATATTGATCGCCTGATTTTCGGCGCTCACGAGCGTATAACCCGGAATGTCCTTCGCGGTCTGCGTCACCTGTGCCTGATAGCGTGCTTCACCGGTCACAGCATCTGCAAGAACCTTATCTGTCCCCTGCTCCAGGAAGCGGAATTCGTAGGGATACGCGATGCGGTCATAGTACAGGTTCAGCACCAGGCCGGCTGCCACCACTGTTCCGCTGCTGTTGCTCTTTGTGGTATTGTACAAGAAACCCGGAATCGGAAGCGCATCCACCGAATATTGCTGATCAATGACCGCATTCAGGTCTGTGGAGCTCTGGTACTCGGTGTAGCCATCGCCCGCAACGTTCTGTATCCAGTGAATGACCTGCACCGGTGCGTGCTGCTCGTCCTTCTCATACCAGAAGGTGATGACGTTTTTCGCCTCATCCACACTCAGAACCAACCGTTTCTGGTATGCATCCGGACGATATCCCGTCACTGGTACAAAGAATTCCGTCACAACGGCATCCTTAGTAGTTTTTTCCGCGGGGTTCGACGAAATGGAAGAAATCAATTCGCCTGAATCCTTATACCGATATTCAACCTTATACTGAACCGATTCTCTTGCCTCATAGTAAAAGGTAAATTCATTTTTGGTCGGATCATCGATGTCAAAGGTCAGCGAATGACTATTCAACAGCGGAAAATATCCGCTCTGATATCCATCATACAATTCCGCACCAGTCTTGGCTTCAAACGTTTTGGTCGTGCCGGCCAAAGCGCTGCCCTTTGTCTCCGTCGCAATAATAACGTCTGCTCCACCCTCTCCGGCATTCCTAATTGCATAACGGATGGTATACGAAACAAGTGTGTCGGAGCTCCATTTTGCGTACAAATCCAAATCCTTGGTGATCGGCATCTTGAAATCAAACGCCTTTTCTTCGCCGTCTTCCTCATAGAACCAGCCAACAAATTTATATTTACCGTTTTCCGGATCTTTCGGCGGATTCTCGATCACGTTTCCGTGCTGCACGGGCCACGAACCCCTAGCCTCCGCATCTCCTTTTTTCAAAAACGTCCGGACAGTATGCGTCTTCGGCGTCCATTTGGCGTAGAGGATCACGTCGGAGGCGGGCATGGTCATGGTGTTCAGGTCAGCCTCGGAACCCTCATAGCAGCCAGCCGTGGTATACCAGCCGCCAAACACATAGGCGTTCTTTTCCAGATTGGCCGGGTAGTCCGGCTCAAAATAGTAGCTGCTCAGCGGCGCTTCGTACTGTACACTGCCGCTCTTATCGTCTACATACGCATTGTAGTTGTAGAATTTTAAGTTGTAGCTGTTGCGGGTGTAGTAGAGGTAGTTATTTTTCTCCATCCTCACGCTTCCGTCCTTCGGAAGCTTAGGATTTGAATCTCCCTGCGTGAAGCCGGTAATGGGATGAAATTCTTCTCTGTAAGTCAAACTGACACTCGCGTTGTAATCGAGGTCGATCACCTTGTATTGTTTATAGTTCTTCGCGTTCGCGCCCGTCGTCGGGTATCTGACATCCCCTACTTCGCCATTTAGCGTTTCGACATAGTAGTAAATCTTTGCGCCAGATTCGGAGGCTTTTTTCTCAAACGTGATATTTTCTCCCGGCATGGTATCGATACTGCCGAGATAGCGCTGCTCGTCTGAATTTCCATACGTTTCGGTTCCCTGCGGTACCTTCCACCAAATGGTCTCATTTCCGTCCTTGATCGGGAAATTGTCGTGGATGTCTGCCTGATATTTGGCTGTGATAGTCAAATCGGAAGTTTTGTAGCAGCTATTGTTGTGAGTATGCTCGGTTTTCCCACATGTGGGAGATTTTGCACCTCCAGTCCCTGTTCCAATTCCGTTGTAGGAACCGGCGGGATAGCATCCCCCATAATAATAGATGCCATCAAGAACCTTAAGGTACCAGCCGTCGTGTATATGCGTATGCTCTTCCATCCCGCAGATGATTTCAGTTTTTCCGTCCTTAAACGTCAGCGTATACGTATTTCTCGTATAATACACATTCAGCACAGTGGAGCCGTCGCCCTTGACGGTGACAGTCTCAGCCTTGGCCGTATTGTAGGTGAAATGCTTGGTATCCCGGCCTGTGAAAGTCTGATTCTTATAATCGCCGCTCTTCTTCTCGGTGCCGGGCTTTACATCGGCGGGCGTATACGTTCCTGCCACACTGTAGCCGTCGTCATTGGCGTTCTCGTACCAGAACACGACGGTAAACGAGACACCCTTTTCATCAAGTTTCCAACCTGCCTTATAGGTGCCGCCATTGACTGGCATCTCTGTTGGGAGCGTCGGCGTCCAGCTTTCAAAGGTATAGCCGGGCTTTGTCGGCTCGCCGACGGAGATGGGCGTGCCGTAGCGGGCGTAGATGGGTTCCACGCCGTAGCCGCCGTCGAGGTCGAACGTCATCAGATAGTAGTAGCGGTCGTAATAGATCTCGACCACCGTGCTGCCGTCTGCCGCGATTGTGGTCGTGGTATCATACAGCAGGGAGTAGAAGCCGGTATAGTCCGTCTTAGCAAGTCCATCGCCGACTGCGCTCTCCGTATACCCGGTCTTCGTCTCAGTGTCGGCCAGCGTGTACTCGTCATTGCTGACATTCTGCTGATAGTGCTTGACCGTATATGTCACTTCATCCGGAGTATAATTTACATAATAGGTCTGATCGGCCTGCACGTTCTGGACATCGACCTTGTAAACTGTCTGATCGGGCTTATAGCCCACAACGACAGGGCTTGTGACGTTCTGCGCATAGCTGGAACCCTTTGCGACAGTCGCCGTCCACGGGTTTGCCGCCTGTTCTCCATTCCCATAGACGTAGTTGATGATAATGGTGAACGTCGTTGTGTCGGGCGTTTCGTCGCCGTTCGCTTCGAGAAGGCCGGCATCGCTGCTCACGATGTCGGAAAAGCCGTCAAGGGCCGGGGCGAGCGCCGGGTCTGCCGCAGGGGTAAAGGCCGGGTCGGCGGCCGTGTCGGCGGCCGGGGTGGTGATGATGGGTTCGCCGATCGCTTCGGCCTCGCGGAGGACGGTACCGGGCAGAGCCGCCGCAGCCGTCTCGCGCATCGGTTCATAGACCGAGGCCGTGATCGGGTCGGTATAGCAGACGTTGCCCGCGGCATTCGTCAGCTTGCAGCGGACGTCGACCGCGCCGTTTTGCAGCAGGCTGGCCAGCATCGCATAGCTCAGCGAAATGGCCGTGCTCTGCTCGCCCGCGATATCCACCCAGAGCTCCGCTCCGGCACGGATCTGCCACTGGACGGCGTCCGTCGGCTCTGCGCCGGACACGGTCAGCTCGCGCTTTTCGTCCATCGCAAACGAGACCGTCGTCGCGGGGGCGCCGTAGACGCAGATCGCGGGCGTCACCTCGCTGGTGAACGCGGCGGAGAGCATGGTCGGCACCATGCCGATCGCCAGCGCACAGCAGAGCACCAACGCAAGAATTCTCTTTTTCATGCTTCTCCCTCCCTTTTACGGATTTTCGGGCCAGCCCTGGACAGACAGGGCGTCGGTTCCGTTATTTTTGGCCTGCACCGCGTCTGCGTAGAGCACGAGCGTCACCGTGCAGCCCTGATATTCGTTGCCCATTTTCTCGCTGAACGCGACTTCCTCGAACAGGGGCGTGGTGTCCGACTGCGCGTCGACCGGCGTGCTGTAATAGGCGTAGCCGTCATCGCCGGACAGCCAGCCGTCGCCGATCGCATAGGAGACTGCGGCTGTGCCGTCGGCAAGCGTCGTGGGCAGCGCCTCGCCGTCAGCGTCCGTGATGCGGATCTCCGTCCGCACGCGCACCCAGGCCGCCGAGTCCTCGTTCACAACGCGGACGATCTTCGACACGCGCGTGCCCGGCATGACGCCGCGCACAGGGTCGACATACGGGACCTCTTTTCCGCTCTCGGCCTGCGTTTCCAGAATGTGGATGTTGACCGCGCCGGTCGTGATGACGTTGGTGGTGCGGTATTGTGCGCTGAACCACGCCAGCGTCCCGCCGACCGCCGCCAGCAGGCACACCGCCAGCGCAATGGCCAGCACCAGCTTTTTCTTCTTGCTCATTTCTCTGCTCCTTTCGGACTTTTGCAGCCATGGGACAACGCCCGGAAAAGCGGGCGCTCTCCCATGACCCGCGCGGGGGTGTCAAGTCCGCGCGGGCGCCTGGGAGATAAACCGCCTGACCCGGCGGCAACGGCGAAGCGGACGAAACGGCCGCTCGCGCCACAGGACAACTCCCGGCGAGGGTACGTGCCGGGCGCTGTCCTATGGCCTGCACCCCGAAGGGTGCAGCGCCATTTGGAAAACAAAATCAGGGATTCGTCGAGGTGCCGTCAAAAGCCTTGAACGCCTCGGTGGCATTTTCAAAGCCCTCGGCCTGAATCGCGTCGGCCTGAACCAGAACGTTCAGCGTGCCGTCCTCAGCAATCGCGCCGCGATTCTTGGCCAGCTCGATCTCAGCGCTGTCGGCGTCCTTGTGGATGCCGATGAAGTTCCACACGTTCCATTCGGTCATCGCACCGGCAGCCAGCGGCTCGTTGCGGACGAAGGTGTAAACGTCGTACGTCACGCCATCAACGGTGGCACCCTCCTTGGAAAACGCAGGCCATTTATCGGTTTCGCCCATCTTGAACTCGCCGCTCAACATGGAGGTGGTGCACCACTGGTTGGTGATCACGCCGCCTTCCTTCAGAGAAACGAGATCGTTGTTGCCGGCGGACGGAACCATCACGCGAATGCGGATATACGCGGGCGTGTTGCCTTCGTTGATCACATACGGGCACTTGGCGACGTTGCGGCCGGGAACCATCTTCGCGCCCTTCTTGCCGATATAGTCTGCATACTCCATAGCGTCGGCCCGGATCTCAGCATCGGTGAACGCCTTGTGGCCGTCCGTGACATACTTCATGCCGCTCGCGGTCTGAGTGGGGTCGGGGATATCCGTATCGCCGGAGTTGTCGTTGCCTTCACGATGGTAGGTGGATTCGATCAGCTTGATCTCTACGTTGCCAACGGTAAAGGTATTGGTTGCTTCCTTGGTGTCGGTGAAATATGCCAGCGTGCCGCCGACGATCGCGATGGCCAGCAGCGCCACACACAGGCAAATTGCTACGATCTTCTTTTTCATGTGTTTACGTTCCTTTCAAGAATTTTCTCAGGGATTGGACGTTGCAGCCTGCGCAGCCTGCCACGCCGTAGCCGCCGTGTTTACATTGTCCTTCTGCACCGCGTAGGCCGTGAACGTCAGCGTCGGATAGTTTTTGTCCGTCAGACTATTCATCTGCGCCTTGGTCACTTCTTCCTTGACGCTCACCTTGTCGCCCTTCAAAACATTGAACGGCGTGTCTTTCTCTGCTGCGTTTACCTGACGGTAGTAAACCGTGTCGGTGCCACCATCAAGCTTAGTCCAGCCCTCAGCGACCGAGTAGGTCAGGAATGTATCAAAGTTTGTGCTCTTTTCGATCTTGACGAACAGCCAGCAGGCTTCGCTGCCCGCTTCGACCGTGACCTTCGGGTCCTTCGCGATCTCGTTGCCGGGAACCATCTTGAACTGCTTTTCCGTGCCGCCCGTGGTCTCCGTCAGCTCGATGTTGATATCGCCGACCGTGAACGTGTTGGTGATGGAATCCGTCTTGTCCGTCAGCCACGCCAGCGTACCGCCGATGCCCGCGCCGAGCACCAGCGCCGCGGCCAGCACCAGCGCAAAGACCTTTCCGCTGACGCCCTTCTTCCGCTTCCGTTCAAATCTGCCCATTTCTGTGTTCTCCTATTTAACAGAGATTATTTGCTGACTTCCGTCCATGCAGCAGCCGCAGTCGTGAAGCCGTCCTTCTGGATGGCGTAGGCCGTGATCTTTACTGTTTTAGATGCATAGTCCGTGGTTACAGCATCGTCGGCAATCGTAAACTTCTCAAACACTTTGTACTGCGCGTCATTATTCGAAGTCGCCGAAGCCTCCTTGTAGTACACGCCATTAACACCTTCAAGCGCATTCCAGCCGTTCGCCGTAATCTGAGCAGCAATTGTGTTGGTCGTTGCCTCAATGGCAGAGATCTCGTTTTCGACCTTCACAAACAGCCAGCTTGCTTCGCTGCCGGCCAACACCGTAACGATCGGATCCTTGACATATTCGTGGCCCGGGATGAGCTTATAGCTATTTCCCGCCTCAGCACGACCGGCGGGATTCGTATGTTCGCCATACTCGTTAACCGTTGACTCATCCAGTTTGATGTCTACCTTGCCGACAGTGAACGTGTTGGTGACGCTGGCCGAATCTGTCAGATAGGCCATCGTGCCCATCACGGATGCAACCACCAGCAGCACTGCACATGCCACCAGCAAAAACGCTTTTTTCTTCTTCATTGATCTTCCTCCTGTAATTTGATTTTTTTGAAACGTTTCACTCTATGATAAAGCCATCAAACCGGCTTTAACATACCACATTATTTCGCAGTTTCGTCACCGCGGGATTCCAGAAAGCGGCCGCCCTTTTTCCGCTTTTTCTTTTGTGCCGCTTCCTTGTCGTCAGACGCGAACACGTCCGGCAGGAACACCAGCACCAGCAGGATCGCGCAGGCAGAGATCGCGATATACTTGCCCGGCGGATTCTGGATATACGACGCGACATAGCCGAGCATCGGAATGGTGAACACCGGCGTCCCGATCACGTTCTTATAATGTACCAGCGCGCCGTCCACGTCCTCGTTCGCGTCGCCCTTTGTGCGGAAGCGCACGGTCGACGGGTCGTCCTCGTCCGGCACGACCTCCACCACCCGGTGCGTCGCCACTGTGTTCTCGTCCAGCATGAATGTGATCGGCGTCCCGGCCTGGATGTCCGCCGTCTCGATCGGCTTGACATAGATCAGTGAACCGGTATGGTACGTCGGTTCCATCGAGCCGGACAGCACCGTATACACCTGCAGGCCAAACAGCCGCACGCCCACCAGCAGCACCGCCAT
>DBLB01000157.1:16376-16559 GCA_002298695.1 Clostridiales bacterium UBA735
GATCGTCCCGATGATATTCCAAAGCTTCCGAATTGCTTTTCCCATATGTATTCAAATGCTCCTGTTGCGTTTGCTCCGGCATCCAGCGTCATACTGGTTTGCCAACCATTGGACAGTTATATATTACCACTTCCAAAAACATTTTGCAACCCCATTTGTGTATTTATCTTCAAAATCTTATGA
>DBLB01000157.1:16585-17181 GCA_002298695.1 Clostridiales bacterium UBA735
AACTTCACAAAATCCGAGGATTTTGTCGATTTTTTCACGTTTAACCGCATATTTTCGGAACCCGTGTTAAGGCTTCGTCGAGACTATCCTGAAAATGGAACGCCCGGCCGTCTCCTGAGACGACCGGGCGCAAAATAGTTTCTTTTATGTTCGTTTTAGCTCCAACCGGCGGAAAATGTGCAGAAAATATACGATCTCCGCTGCGGATGTGATGGCCCAGGAAAATGCATAGAGCAGATACAGGGACGGAATGGTGTGGAAATACGCAAACACCGTATAGACCCATGCCACGCGGAACACGCACACGCCGAGAATGACCACGATCGTCGGCACCAGCGTCCGCCCCAGGCCGCGCGAGGCCGCGATCGACGCATCCATAAATGCGCTGAGCGCGTAGGAAAAGCACATGATCTTCATGCGCTGCATGCCCGCGGCCACCACGTCGGCGCTGTTCGTGAAAATATACAGGAACGGCTCGCCCAGCAGATAGAACGCCGTGCCGAGCACCACCGCGATCGCAAACGCATAGCTCAGGCTGATAAGATAGCTGTCCATCATCCGCTTCTTCTTCCCTGCGCCCCAGTTCTGGCCCATGA
>DBLB01000157.1:17202-21863 GCA_002298695.1 Clostridiales bacterium UBA735
ACAGGCCATGTAAAATGCCGCCATAACATTATAAATAATGGTGTCCGTATTGCTGGCCGCCGCGTTGCCGGAGACCATCGTGGAATCGAACGAGTTCACGCCGACCTGAATGAACAGATTTGCGATCGCAAACAGCGCGTTCTGGATGCCCGCCGGAATGCCGAGCTGCAAAACGCGGCCCGTCTCCGCTGCGTGGAACCGCAGCTCCCGCAGGTGCAGCCTGCAAGCGCCGTCCATCCGTGCAATGTGCCAGACGACGAGAAACGCCGAGACGTACTGCGAAATGATGCTGGCCAGCGCCACGCCGTCCGCCGCCATCCGGCAGACAATGACAAAAAACAGATTCAGAATGACATTCAGTACGCCTGCGATCGTCAGATACATCAGCGGCCGCCGCGTATCGCCGCTTGCACTCAGCACGGCGTTGCCGAAGTTGAATATGCCGAGCGCCGGCATGCCGAGCGCGTAAATGCGCAGATACAGCTCCGCTCCCGGCAGCAGGTCGTCCTTTGTGTGCAGGATGCGCAGCATCGGCCCTGCCATCAGCAGGCAGAACACCATGATGATGAGGCCCATGCAGGTGCAGAGCAGCAGCGACGTATGGACCGCCTGCGACGTCTTCTCGTCCTCCCGCGCACCGAGATGCTGCGCCACGCGCACGTTCACGCCGCCGCCCATGCCGATCAGAAAGCCCGTGAACAGCGTCACGAGCGTCGTCGTCGAACCGACGGAACCGAGCGCCGTGTCACTTGCGAATTTGCCGACCACCGCCACATCCGCCATGTTGAACATGACCTGAAGCAGCTGCGAAAAGACCAGCGGAATGCTGAAAATCAGGATATTCTTCCAAAGCGGCCCCTCGGTCATCGTCACACCGCGGGCCGCGCCAGAACGCGGCATAGAAACCACCCTTTTTCTCATAGTCTTCCGGCTTCCCCGGAAAGCCACATTATTATAATGGCTTCTCCCCTGCGAGTCAATATGGCAAAATCGATCAATCACAGATGCAAAAAGCGCTGCCCGGGCAGCGCTTTTTGTGTGTTATCCCAGTGTCCCGGTCGGCGCGACGCGAATCATGTATTCCACCCCGATGGCGACCAGCACCACCAGCAGCGAAATGATGAACCCGTGCAGCATGGGCTTTGCGCCGGACTTGCAGAGGGTTTTGAAATCCGTGTTCAGGCCGATGGCCGCCAGTGCCGCCACCATCAGGAATTTGCTGACCGATTTCAGCGCCGAAGCCAGCGCTGCCGGGATCAGCCCGAGGCTGGTCAGGCCGGACATCGCAAGGAAGCCCAGGATGAACCACGGGAACACCGACTTCAGGTTGACCCTGACTGCCTTGCCGTCCGCCGCGGCCTCCTTCCGCTTCAGGTGCATGCTGATGGCCGCAAAGACGAGCACCGCCGGAATGATGGCCAGCGTCCGCGTCAGCTTGACCATCGTCGCAAAGTCGCCCGCTGCCTCGCTGAAGGCATAGCCCGTGGCAACGACGCTCGACGTATCGTTCACCGCCGTTCCGGCCCACAGGCCGAACGCCGCGTCCGACAGGCCCAGCCAGCGCCCGAAGATCGGGAACACCACGATCATCACCATATCAAACAGGAACGTCGCCGACATGCCGTATGCAATGTCCAGGTCGGTCGCATCGATAACCGGCGCAATGGCCGCGATCGCGCTGCCGCCGCAGATGCCCGTGCCGGCGTTGATGAGGCTGCTCGTCTTCCAGTTCAGGCCCAGCGCCTTGCCGATGAAATATCCGAGGCCGAAGCAGGTCGCCAGCGTGAACAGCATCACCGTCAGCGAAAACTTGCCGACCGTCAACACCGTCCGGATATTGAGGCTTGCGCCAAGCAGGATGATCGCAAATTTCAGGATCTTTTTGGACGTAAATTTGATACCCGGCGCAGTCGCAGCGTTCGGCTTCCGGAAATGGTTGACGATCATCCCGAGAAACAGCGCGATGACCGAGGCGCCGATGAAGTGCAGGCCCGCATTCGTCTCCAGCGTCTCCAGCCCCTTGGCCACTGCCGCAATTGCCAGCGCCAGCAGCGTACCCGGCAGCATCTTTCGAATGGATTTCATGTCGTACCCTCCGTTTTTTCTGTTTTGCGGCTTTATTATAGCGCCGATNNATGGTTGACCAGCATGCCGATGAAAAGCGCGATGACGGACGCACCGATCAGATGAAGCCCTGCGTTTGCTTCGAGCGTTTCCAGCAGCTTTGCAATCGCGGCAATCACCAGCGCCAGCACACAGCCGGGCAGCAGCTTTGTGACGGTTTTCATAAAATCTCCTCCTGAAGGCTTGTATTTTCCCGTTTTCAGCTTTATGATAGCACGATAATGTGATAAAATAAAATCATAAAACAGAATCGCACGATTCCGTTATGTTATCGCGGAGGACACCATGGATCAAAAGTTGGAAACCTTCCTGACGCTCTGCCGGACAATGAATTACCGCCGCGCCGCTGAAGCACTGCACCTGACGCAGCCCGCCGTCACGAAGCAGATCCAATCGCTGGAGGCGCAGTACGGCGTGCGCCTGTTCCGCTACGACGGCCGCAAGCTGCAAAAAACACCGCAGGGCGAGACGCTCGAGATCTATGCCATCAGCCTGCAATACAACGATGCCGAGCTTGAACGCAAGCTCCACGCCGAACCCAAAACCAACCTGCGCATCGGCGCAACAAAATCGATTGGCGACTACATTCTCATTCCGGAGATCTGCCGGTTCCTCTCCCGCCCCGGCCACGAGCTGAGCTTCGTTGTCGACAACACGGCCCATCTGCTCGCGCAGCTTGAAGCCGGAGAACTGGATTTTGTCGTACTGGAAGGGCTGTTTGACAAGCGGCGCTACGAGCATTTTCTGCTCCGGCAGGAACCCTACATCGGCGTCTGCGCCGCCGGTCATCCGTTCTCCGGCCGGACTGTCCCGCTGGAATCTCTGTTCGCAGAGCGCCTCATCCTCCGCGAACCCGGCTCCGGCACCCGCCTCATCCTTGAGCGCGAGCTCGCGCAGCTGGGCTATACGACAGCCGCCTTCCAGAGCTGCGCCTGCATCAGCAGTTTCAAGATCATCCGCGCGCTCGTGCAGGCGGGCCTCGGCGTCAGCTTCCTCTACGAAGCTGTTGTCCGCGATGACCCGGGCTTCGGCCATTTCTTCTGCCCGCCGCTGACCGGCACGCACGAGCTCAACGTCGTCTATCTCAAAAACACGCCGGCCGCCGCCTATGCCCGCGAATTTCTCGCGCTCCCCTGACCGCCGCGTTCCATTCTGATTCAAATGAGGTGCTATATGAACATCGAACAATTCGTCATGGCCTACGGCGTCGAACAGGATCGCCTCCGCGCGCTCCTGCCGGACGGCTTCACATCCCTGCGCCCCGTCCTGCGCATCAACGCAGAGATCCGGGACGGGCAGACCGGATACCTGGAATTCAATACCGCCGTGGAGAAAGACGGCCTCCGTGGCTGGTACAACATTGCCTTCTGGAACGGCGTTCCGTTCAAAAAACCGGAAACTGCACGACGTTCCGGACAGAGTTTTTAGAGATTTCCTTTACACGCGTCGGCATCGAGGGCGGCTGTCCCGCAGAGCGCGACAATGCCGGTTGCTTCTTCCCTGGCACGCCCGTATGGCTGCGCCCGCCGGAGGCCATCGCCGCAAACAAGGAATTCTGTGACTGTGCATTCCGCTGGACGTTCACCCCGGACGACGCACACGGCGTCAGCCTTGGCAAAACGCTGCCCGCCGTCCCCACTGCCGCGGAACATACCTACCCGAAGCTGCCCTGCACTGCCCGGAACGCCGCCCGCATCCCCTGCCGGCAGGTGCTCGGCGCCTACGCCGTCTTCTTCGGCCGCTCCCCCACCGCAGTGTCAGAACCGACTGCTTCTCTGTAATCTGCTGCATCGGCAGCACAGTCATCCGTAAACTGCCGGGCCTCTACTGATGCGCTCCGCACCAGCAGATTCAGGCACTGTCAGAAGCCATTCCGGCATAGAAAATCCGGCAGAGAATACTCTCTGCCGGATTTTCATCTGTATTCCGGATGGGAAGCTTATTCTTCCTCTTCCTTCTTGGCGTCTTCGATGATCTTGGCCTGGTTCATCTGCGGGACTTCCTCGTAGCGGACGAACTTCAGCGTGTAGCTGCCGCGGCCCTGGCTCATCGCGCGCAGGTCGATGGTATAGGTGGTCATTTCGCCGATGGGAACTTCAGCCTCAACGATCTGATAGCCGGGGTTCTCGGGATCGGGGTTCATGCCCATAACGCGGCCGCGGCGCTTGTTGAGGTCGCCGATGACATCGCCCATGTTGGCATCGGGGATGAGGACCTTCAGCTCGCCAATCGGCTCGAGCAGGGTCGGGCCGGCGGTGGGCAGGCCTTCCTTGTAGGCGATGCCGGCTGCGGTCTGGAACGCCATATCGGAGGAGTCGACGGGGTGATAGGAGCCGAAGTACAGCGTGGCCTTCAGGAACACGACCGGATAACCGGCAAGCACGCCCTTGCCGACGCAGTTGCGCAGGCCCTTTTCAACGGACGGGATGAAGTTCTTCGGCACGCAGCCGCCGACCGTCTCGTCCGCGAAGATCATCTCTTCGGACTCGGACTGCGGCTCGAAGCGGATATAGACATCGCCGAACTGGCCGTGGCCG
>DBLB01000154.1:0-191 GCA_002298695.1 Clostridiales bacterium UBA735
CCTCCATGCACATCGAAAAGGTCATGGACGGTATCCGCGAGAACACCACCCGCGTCTGGAATACGAAAGCCTATCTCATGGCGGCGCTGTTCAATTCCGTTTCCTCCATCGACAACCACTATGCCATGCTGGTCAATCACGATTTTCACGGAGGCCCCTAAAGGCCGCTTTTTTTCATGCCCGATTCCGGG
>DBLB01000154.1:267-6088 GCA_002298695.1 Clostridiales bacterium UBA735
GAGTTTGAGAACACCGAAAACGCCACCAAGTATTGCAGGGCGGTCTATGACGCGGGCTTTTCGCCCGTCTGCCCCGCGCTGTTTCTGCCGCTGTTCCTGCGCGATGAGATTCCGCAGGAGCATAAGGACGGCATCGACATGGCGCGGGAGTATCTGCGCCGCGCTCGTGTGCTGGTCGTTTGCGGCAGCACCGTAGATGAAAGCGTGAAAAATGACATCGCCGTGGCCGAGCGCCTGCGGATCACCGCCACCACGCTGGACGGCATCCTGACCGTCAAGGGACAGGGGCGCAGAAATGAATAAGCATCTTCTGCACCGGCTGGTGGTGCCGCCTTAGTGTCCCGGCGTTCTCCCTGCAAATCGGAGGAAAGGAGCGTGATAAGTCATGCAGGAAGAAGTTGAACAGAGAATCGTATCCCCGATGATCTCCTGTGGGAAGCTGGGCGAACAGGAATTTCGCAAGGCCGTTGCCAAGCTGCTGGAGCAGCTAAAAAACGACTATCAGAAATATCAGCACAGCAAGGCCAATCCCCACGGGAAAATGACCGTCAAGCAGCTTGCCGCCAAGGATAAGGGATTGCAGAGCATCGAAGTCACCGATCAGAATAACGGAATTGTAAGATTTGGCGCGTAAACTGTTAGACAATTCGATGGCGCGTGCTGCGGCCGTCTGCTACAATACAGACAGAAACCGACAGGAGGCAAAAAACATGTCTATTTTGGAAGTCAGCGGCCTGCGCAAGGTCTATACGCCGCGGTTCGGCGGTACGCAGGTAGAGGCGCTGCGCAACGTCAATTTCTGCGTGGAAGAGGGCGAATATGTTGCCATCATGGGCGAATCCGGTTCCGGTAAGACTACGCTGCTGAACATGCTGGCTGCGCTCGACCGTCCAACCGGCGGCAGCGTGCTGCTGGACGGGAAAAGCCTGACCGATATCCGCGAATCGGAGGCCGCCGCCTTCCGGCGCGACCATCTGGGCTTCGTATTTCAGGAGTTCAACCTGCTCGACACATTCACCATCGAGGACAACATCTATCTCCCGCTGGTGCTCGCCGGCATGCGCTATGAGCAGATGCAGGCAAAACTGATGCCGCTTGCGCTGGAACTCGGGATCTCCGGCCTGCTGAAAAAGTACCCCTATGAGGTGTCCGGCGGCCAGAAACAGCGCGCCGCCGTGGCGCGGGCGCTCATCACAAATCCGCGCCTGCTCCTCGCTGACGAACCGACCGGCGCACTCGACAGCCATGCCACCGACGAACTGCTGCACCTGTTTGCGGCGGTCAATCGCGCCGGACAGACTGTCCTGATGGTCACGCACTCCGTGCGCGCCGCGAGCACGGCGGGACGCGTGCTGTTCATCCGGGACGGTGTGGTGTTCCACCAGCTCTACCGTGGTGCAGACGCAGACGAGCAGTTCTATCAGAAGATTGCAGGCACGCTGACCGTGCTGGCAACGGGAGGCGACCGGTCATGAAGCTTGCCCTCTATCCGCATCTTGCCCGCGACGGGATCCGCAAAAACCGCCGCATGTTTGCTCCGTATCTGCTGATGGCGATGTTGATGATCTCCATCTGCTACATTCTGTTCTTCCTCGGCCATGCGGACTTTATCAGCACACTGCCGGGCGGCGACGATCTGCGCTGGATCATGAACCTCGGCGCCGCTGTGATCCTGATTTTCTCGGCAATTTTTCTGTTCTACACCAATTCCTTTCTGATCCGCCGCCGGAAGAAGGAATTCGGCCTGTACAACGTGCTCGGTATGAGCAAGCGCAACCTCGCGCGCGTCATTGCCTGGGAGACGCTCTTCTGCGCGGCGCTTTCGCTGGCAGGTGGACTGGCGGGCGGCATTGTGCTGTCCAAGCTGGCGGAGCTCGGCCTGACGAACCTGATGGGCGGGGAGCCGACGTTCCGGTTTACGATCCTTCCGCGGGTCGCCGGCGGCGTGGCCGCGGCCTATGGAGCGCTGTTTGCGCTGCTGGGGGTGATCTCCGTGCTGCGTGTCGGCCGAAGCAGCGCCGTGTCTTTGATGAAGAGCGAGGCTGCCGGCGAAAAGCCGCCGCGCGCCAACTGGGTGCTCGGGGCGGTCGGCATAGTGATGCTCGGCGCGGCCTACTGGCTGGCTGTTTCAATCGAAAATCCGCTGGATGCCATGATCTGGTTTTTTGCAGCGGTCGTGCTCGTGATCCTCGCGACCTATCTGCTGATGGTCTGCACCTCGGTCGTCTTCTGCCGCCTGCTGCAAAAGAACAAGCGGTATTATTATCGGCCGAACCATTTTGTCTCCGTGTCCTCCATGGTCTACCGTATGAAGCGCAACGGCGCCGGGCTGGCCTCTATCTGCATTCTGGCAACGATGGTGCTCGTCATGATCTCCTCGACGGCCAGCCTCTACTTCGGCGCGGAGGATTCCCTCCGCAGCCGCTTCCCGCGCGAGCTGAATTTACAACTCCGGATGGCTGACGCCGCACAGATGGACGATTCTAATCTCGACCTGTTCCGCACTGCGGCGCAGAAGGCCGTTGCCGACTGCGGCGGTACAATACAGAATGTGACGGATTACCGCTATTTCAATGCCACAGGCTATCCGATGGAGGACGGCGTGGAACTGGACTGGCGTGAGTATGAGAACCGCACGATCTCCTATGATGCCGTCCGCGACTATTATTTTGTGCCGCAGGCGGACTATGAGACTCAGAGCGGAGAGACACTCGACATTCCGGACGGCACGGTCGCGCTGCGGACGTACCGGTGCGATGATGCGCCGCTGGAGCTGCGCCTCCGCCGGGGCGGGACGCTCCGCGTGTCGGAAAGCCGGAAGGGCAGCATGAATCTGAGCTACGCCCAGAACAGCACCGTTGCGACCATCGTGGTCGTCGCGCCGGACATGCAGGCGGTGCTGAGCGCGCTCCCATCGTTTCAGGACGGGATGGACAGCAGCACCTTCCGGTGGGTCTACGGCTTTGACACCGGGCTTGACGCGGATGGGCAGCGCGCGGTTGACGAAGCCCTGCACGAGCGGGTCCAGGTGCTCTCCTTCGGCGAGGGACAGGGCTATGAGATGTTCAGTCTGTCCCTCCGCGAGGACAACCGTGATGACTTTTACGGCAATTACGGCGGCCTGCTCTTCCTCGGCCTGCTGCTGAGTCTGGTGTTCGTTCTGGCCGCAGTGCTTATCCTCTACTACAAGCAGATCTCGGAGGGCTACGAAGATCAGGCGCGCTTTGCCATTATGCAGAAGGTCGGCATGCAGAAACGGGAGATCCGCGCCAGCATCAACTCGCAGCTGCTGACAGTCTTCTTCCTCCCGCTGAGCTTCGCGGGCGTGCATATGGTGTTCGCGTTTCCGATGATCCGCCGCATTCTGACGCTGTTTGCACTCTATAACGTCCGCCTGTTCGCACTCGTGACGCTGGCAAGCTTCGCTGCGTTCGCTGTGCTTTATACTGTGGTCTACCGCATCACAGCGGCGGTTTATTACCGGATCGTCAGCGGAGGGCATCATGAATAGGCCGCAGCTGTCCGCTCCGGGGTTGTCTCTGCGGACGCTGTGCTCCCGTGCCATCACAGGCGGATCAATTGTGCTCATTGCGCTGCTCGCCGTCCCGGCAGCGCTTCTGTTCGGATTGATCTACCTTGTCTGGACCGTCTCTGACGCTCTGACGGCCCGTCTCGACCGCACACCCTGATATTGACACGTCAGCCGCTCTCTTTCTCCTGTAGAGAAAAAGAGCGGCTTTTGCCTCCGCCTCCGTGCAGCGTTGTGTGTAAAAATGCACAAAAACTGGAACTCATTTTTTACAGATCGTTCATGATTTCCGGCCGATATTCTGATAATATTTCAATATTGAAATATCCAAGATTGGAGTGTCTGGTGTGACAGAACTGACGAGAACGGCCTCGGAGATGTTTGTGAACACGTCGCGCTTTCTCGATGCATATCACGTGGTGATGCAGCCGCTGTGCGCGGAGGCAAAGCTGCCGCCGGCCGCTGTGGACATCATCCTGTATCTGGCGAACAACCCGAGCTATAACACAGCAAAGGACATCTGCCGCCACAAGGGGCTGAAGCCGAGCATCGTGTCGTTCCATGTGGACCGGCTGGTGACAGACGGATACCTGAAACGGCAGCCCGTGCCCGACGACCGGCGGAAAACCGGCCTTTGCTGCACAGAAAAGGCCGTGCCGCTGATCGCAGAGGGCCGGAGATTACAGCATGCCTTTGCACTGGAACTGGCCCGCGGACTCAGCGACGAGGATCTGGCCCATTTCCGGCGGTGTGTGGCAGTATTTGACCGCAACATCGACCGGCTGCGCACCGCATCGTCGGCCCCGACGGAACGATTGGAGGAATCGGAATGATCAAACTGTTCAAGCAAATGCGGCGGAAAGAGGCGCTGATGGCACTGCTGTGCGCCGCGCTGGTGGCGGGACAGGTCTGGTTTGAGCTGAAGCTCCCGGGCTATATGACCCAGCTGACGACGCTCATCAAGACGCCCGGCAGCACCAGCAGCGACATCTGGAATATCGGCATGCAGATGCTGCTCGTCACGCTGGGCAGCGCCGTGCTCTCCATCGGCTGCGGTTTTCTGGCGGCGAAATGCGCCTCGGGCTTCAGCTTCGCGGTGCGTGAGAAGCTGTTCCACCACGTGATGGCCTGCGGCAGCGAGGAGATGCAGGGCTTCTCCGTGCCGAGCCTCATCACGCGCACGACGAACGACATCACGCAGATCCAGATGATCGTGGCGATGGGCCTTCAGATGATGATCAAGGCGCCGATCATGGCCGTCTGGGCCGTGATCAAGATTCTTGGCAAGAGCTGGGAACTGTCCGCTGTGACGGCGGCCTTTGTTGTGGTGATCTGCGTAACGGTGCTGCTGATCATGAGCAGTTGCCTGCCGCGGTTCCGCCTTGTGCAGAAGACGACCGACCAGATCAACCGTGTCGCGCGTGAAAACCTGACCGGTATCAACGTTGTGCATGCGTTCAACGCCGAAGACTATCAGAATCAGAAATTTGACGTGCCGAGCAAAAAAATGCTGGGTCTGCAGCTGAAAAACCAGCGGCTGTTCTCGCTGCTGCTGCCGACAATGATGCTCGGGATGAACGGGCTGGCGCTGGCCGTCTACTGGGTCGGCGCGGCGCTGGTGGAACACATTTCCATCGGTGATCCGGCAGCACGGCTGACGATGTTCACGAACGTCATCGTCTTCAGCACGTATGCGACCTACGTCGTCATGTCGTTCATGATGCTGGTCGTGATCTTCATGCTCTATCCGCAGGCGCAGGTCTCGGCGGAGCGCATCAACGAGGTGCTCGCAACCGCGCCGCACATCACCGAGGGCACGAAGGATACGGCCCCGGAGCAGGGCACGCTCGAATTCCGCGACGTCTCCTTCCGCTATCCGAACGCGAAGGAGGACGAGCTGGAGCACATCAGCTTCAAGGTCGGCCGCGGGCAGACGCTCGCCGTCATCGGCGCGACCGGCTCCGGCAAGACGACGCTTGTCAGCCTCATCCCACGTTTTTATGACGCGACGGACGGCGAGGTCCTGATCGACGGCGTGAATGTGAAGGATTATACGTTCGATGCGCTCTACGACCGCCTTGGCTACGTGACGCAAAAGGCCGTCCTGTTTGCCGGGACGGTGCGGGACAACGTGTTCTTCGGCGAGAGCGCCGAACCGGAAACAGAGGAAACCTTGAACGAGGCATTGTCGCTGTCGCAGGCGGCGGAGTTTGTCGGGAAGTATCCCGATGGCGCGGCGCACCCGATCGCGCAGCTTGGCCGGAACGTCTCCGGCGGGCAGAAGCAGCGCCT
>DBLB01000086.1 GCA_002298695.1 Clostridiales bacterium UBA735
TGTTCATCAGCAGGAAGCAGCCCGTGCCGTAGGTGTTTTTGGCTTCGCCGGGTTGGAAGCAGGTCTGGCCGAAGAGGGCCGCCTGCTGGTCGCCCGCCGCGCCGGTGATCGGGATCTTACCGCCGAGGAGCGACGGCGCGGCTGTGCCGAGCAGGCCGCTGGACGGCATGGGCTTCGGCAGCATGCCGCGCGGGATGTTCAGCTCAGCCAGAATTTCGTCGTCCCAGTCGAGCGTGTGAATGTTGAAGAGCATCGTGCGCGAGGCATTGGAATAGTCGGTGACGTGGGCGCGGCCGCCGGTCAGCTTCCAGATGAGCCATGTTTCGACCGTGCCGAACAGGAGCTCGCCGCGGGCGGCCCGGGCATGCGCGCCGGGGACGTGCTCCAGCAGCCAATGCAGCTTGGTGGCGGAGAAGTAGGCGTCGAGCACGAGGCCGGTCTTCTCGCGGAAGCGGGCGGTTAGGCCGCGCCCACGCAGTTCGTCGCAGTATTCACTCGTCCGGCGGCACTGCCAGACGATGGCACGGTGGATGGGTTCGCCGGTGGCCTTGTCCCAGACTATGGTGGTCTCGCGCTGGTTCGTGATGCCGATAGCGGCGATGTCTTCCGCGGCTGCCCCGGCCATCTGCATGGCCTCGACGGCGACGCCGAGGAGCGTCGCCCAGATCTCATTCGCGTCATGCTCCACCCAGCCGGGCTGCGGGAAATACTGTGGGAACTCGCGCTGCGCGACGGAGACGATCCGCCCTGCGCGGTCAAAGAGGATACAGCGGTTGGACGTGGTGCCCGAGTCGAGGGCCATCATGTACTTTGGCATGGAATTTCCCCTTTCTACATCGACCAGACGGCCGGGTCGGTGGTGGAGATGGCCAGCGCACCGGCTTCGAGCGCCTGTAGGATTTCGAATTTCTGTGTGATAAGGCCGCCGGTCAGCACCGGGAGGCCCGTCTGCTCGCGCACGCGGCGGATCATCGGCGGCATCAGGCCCGGCAGGATGTCGAGCGCATCCGGGCGGATGCGGCTGGCTGCGACGAGATTGTCGAGCGCGATGGAGTCGATCAGAAATGCGCGCAGGACCGTAAACAGGCCGAGGCTTTTGGCGTATTGGATCAGGTTGGTGTGCGTGGAGATGACGCCGTCGGCCCGCGTGCTCTGCCGGATGAAATCGACGGCGACCTCCTTGGAGGCGAGGCCGGTCACGCGGTCGAGATGGACGACGGCGAGCTTGCCGGCGGCGCGGATGCGGTCGACGATCGCGGGGATGGAGCATACGTCGCCGAACAGCGTGAAGACCATGCGCACATCAGACGCAAGGCAGGCGTCCAAGCCCGCCTCGTCGCGCACGGCGGCGATGATGGGGCAGTCCTGCAGGGCGTCGTAAAAGCGCTGTTCCATGCGGCACCTCCAAATAAAAATGAGCACAGAAACAAGACGGCGGGTCGGCCGTTTGTTCCCCTGCTCACGTCTCAGGTTTCTTTATTGGTTTGATTATAGCACAAACAGGCGGGATTTGCAAGCAATAGGGGAAAATTGACAAACTTTTTCTCCTCTGCTATAATTGATCTGTCCGGAAACGGGCCGGAGAGGGTCACTGTTACATAAAGGCGGCCAGTCACTTCCTTGAAAAAGGAGGTGATGCTGATGGGGCGGAAGCGCTGGATACAACTCCTGCGGTTTCTCGCGCGTCTGGCATGGATCATTCTAATCCTGCTCAGCTTTACCCAGAAAGTTTGTTGACCGCCCGGAAGGCACCCGAGCGGTCAACATCAAATGAAGTTGAACTGCAAGGACTGACTGCCTGATAACAGTCGGCCCTCTTTGTATGTTTAGAATACTCCATAAGTTCAAAATTGTCAAGTGGGCGGACGCCATGCAGCGGCGAGTGCATCAGCTTCTAACGGCGCATATTCCGCAAGCTGCTCCGGATGTGCGATCAGGTCCAGCTTCTCGGCGTGGGAACGCCGCTTGAGCTGCGCTTCCAGCTTCGATGCCGCGCTCCGATCTTCCGCGCACCAAACAACCTCCAACGCGAGGGGCGGATGGGCGCGGGTAAATTTTGCGCCGCCGGGCAGCTCTCCCCTGTGCTGGCGCATACGGCGGGCTAGGTCTGTCGTGATCCCGGCATAGAGCGTATCGCCGCGGCAGCGGATCAGATAGACGAAGTACATCAGCCTTTCCGCTCCGCAATGGCGTTGGCCAGGGCCGCGAAGGACGGAATATCCAGCGTCTCGCCGCGCACCGTGGGCGCAAAGCCGCTCTCTTCGATCAGCTCCGCCAGCTGCGTTTTTGAAAACTCGCCGAAACCGGCGGACAAGGCATTCAGCAGCGTTTTCCGCCGCTGTGCGAACGCGGCCTTGACCGTGCGGAAAAAGAGCGCTTCGTCGCGGATCTCGCAGACCGGCTCGGTGCGCATCGTGAGCTTCAGGACCGCGGACGTGACCTTCGGCTGCGGGAGGAAGCAGCTCGGCGGAACGTCGAACAGGAGCTCCGGCACGGCGTAATACTGGCAGAAGACCGAAAACGCACCGTAATCTCCTTTTCCGGCGGGCGCAGCGATACGCTGCGCGACCTCCTTCTGCACCATGACGGTGATGGATTCGAACGCACGCGACTCCAGCAGGGCGGCCAGGATGGGCGTTGTAATATAGTATGGCAGATTCGCGCAGGCGACGGGACGCATGCCCGCAAATTCCTCGGCCACGAGCGCGCGGACGTCCGTCTTCAGAACGTCGCCGAAGATGATCTCCAGATTCTCGTTCCC
Organism: Clostridiales bacterium UBA735; assembly: GCA_002298695.1. Lineage (GTDB taxonomy): Bacteria > Bacillota > Clostridia > Oscillospirales > Oscillospiraceae > CAG-170. The sequence continues at coordinate 2,762 of DBLB01000086.1, forward strand.
CGCCATCGTCTCGGCCAGCACGGGCCGTAAGCTGCGGTCGACCTCGATGGCGATGACCTTTTTTGCGCTGCGGCAAAGCTCCTGCGTCAGCGGGCCGATGCCGGGACCGACCTCAAGTGCGCCGCAGGTCGCGTCGATGCCGGCACGCGCGGCGATCTCGCGCGGGACCCAGCTTTGCGTCAGAAAGTTCTGGCCCTTGGCCTTGGAAAAGTGGAAGCCGTGCCGCGCCAGCAGGGGCTTGATCTCGTTGATATTGCATAAATCCATAAATATCGCCGCCTTTCCCGTGTATTGTAACACAGGAAGGGCGGCGTTGCAATCCGCTTTACTCCGCAGATTCGGCGGGGGAGGTGTAGAGCGTCACGTGCTGTGCGCCCCAGAGGATGCATTCGTTGTACGAGTCGGCGCCCATGTAGATGTCGACAACATGCGGATGGGCCATCATGTTGGAACCGGTGTCCTCGGCGATGAAGTCGCCGACGAACGTGCCGTCGTCCAGGAACATCCAGACGTGCGTGCCGTAGGGGACGATGCCGGGGTTGACGGCCAGCGTGCGGCCGAGGGTGGTGTAGGAGCCGGTCGAGGTATTGCCGGTGATGTAGTAGGCGGTGGCGATGAAGCTGTCCAGCCGCTCCAGATCGTCCGGGATCTCTGCGTCTGCCGTACAGGCGGCGAGAGCGGACGGGATGTAGGTATTCTCTGCGGAAGACTGGACGGTCTCGGCGGCGTACTGCGCGAGGGTGGGTGTGAGCGTCGGTGCTTCTTCCTCCGCTTCGGCGGGTTCTGCGTCCGTTTTCTCCGGCTCAGCCAGCGGGACAGGCGCGGAGAGCAGTTCCGCCTCCAGATGCACGACCGGCACGGCCTGTAAAGATTTGACGGGACGGGGTGCGGCCGGAACGGCCTCCGACCGGGTCTGGCTGGCCGGTGCGGGTTCTGCGCTCGCGGCAACGCCGGAGAGCACGAGACACGCACACAGCAGCGCACCCAGGAGGGCCGCGGCCAGCACAGATTCGCGTTTTGCAATCCATTTCATATCGATTGCCTCCTTTGCTTCAAAATAATATTGCATTAGTTACAAAACTATTACAATTATATCATGTATGATACTTTTTATGAATTATAATCAAAAAATTCGAAAAGTCAAGAAAAAAAGTTCGAAATTTGCAATTACGACAGGAATTTACAGAATATTTAGGCGGAATGCAGGGTTGAAACGGTGCAGGATGCTGGGGAAATTCCCTGGGAATATATATCAAAATAGATAAAATGGTAACAAATTGGTGAAAATTTTGAAACCGGTGAAAAAAGTTTGACAGGACGGGAAAAACGTGCTATATTAAGCGCAGAAAATGGCTTTGAGGAAGACATGTCGTTCCGGCTTCCCGCCGCAGAGAGGGGTTCATCTGGTGTAAGAATCCCGACGGTGAACGGAATGGATACCACTTCTGAGCTGCCGCCCGGACAAAAAAGGGCGGACGGGGGCTCCCGTTACAGAGTACACGAGCGACGGACAGTTTGTCCGTAAGCAGGGTGGAACCGTGGAGCGCGTATTGCGCCTCACCCCTGATCCAACACAGGGGTGAGGCGTATTTTGCTTTGCCCCGAAAAATCAGGAGGCTTTCTTATGAGCGAAAACAATGAATTCACTTTTGAAAATGAACAGTACCGCAAGACGTATTGGCACACCTGTTCGCACGTCCTGGCGCAGGCCGTCAAGCGGCTGCACCCGGAGGTGAAGCTGGCCATCGGCCCGGCCATCGACAACGGCTTCTACTACGACTTTGATGCGCCGTTCACCTTCACGCCGGAGATGCTGACGGAGATCGAGACGGAGATGCGCAAGATCTGCAAGGAAAAGCTGAAGCTCGAGCGCTTTGAGCTGCCGCGCGACGAGGCCATCAAGTTCATGGAGGAAAAGGATGAGCCGTATAAAGTCGAGCTGATCAACGATCTGCCTGAAGACGCGCACATCTCCTTCTACCGTCAGGGCGAGTTCACCGACCTCTGCGCCGGCCCGCATCTCGACTCCACGGGCCGCATCAAGGGCAACGCCATCAAGCTGACGCAGTGCTGCGGCGCATACTGGCGCGGCGATTCGAAGCGGAAGATGCTGCAGCGGATCTACGCCGTCGCGTTCCCGAAGAAGGAAGATCTGGACAACTACCTTGAAGAGCAGGCCGAAGCCCTCAAGCGCGACCACAACAAGCTGGGCCGTGAGCTCGAGTACTTCACCACGGTCGACTGCATCGGTCAGGGCCTGCCGATCCTGCTGCCGAAGGGTTCTCGCGTGATTCAGCTGTTGCAGCGCTGGGTCGAGGACACCGAGCAGGCCCGCGGCTATCTGCTGACAAAGACGCCGCTCATGGCCAAGCGGGAGCTTTATAAGATCTCCGGCCATTGGGACCACTATCTGGACGGTATGTTCATCCTCGGTGACCCGCATGATGAGACGAAGGAGTGCTTTGCGCTGCGCCCGATGACCTGCCCGTTCCAGTATCAGGTCTATCTGAACCGGCAGCGCTCCTACCGCGACCTGCCGATGCGCCTCGGCGAGACGTCGACGCTGTTCCGCAATGAGGATTCCGGCGAGATGCACGGCCTGATCCGTGTGCGCCAGTTCACGATCTCCGAGGGTCATCTGGTGCTCCGCCCGGATCAGCTTGAAGAGGAGTTCAAGGGCTGCCTCGACCTTGCAAAATATTGCCTCGGTACGGTCGGTCTGCTCGACAAGTGTACGTTCCGCTTCTCGCAGTGGGATCCGGCAAACCCCAACAATAAGTATGAGGGTACCGCAGAGCAGTGGGATCATGCACAGAACGCGATGGCGCGTATCCTGAAGGATCTCGACGTCGATTACACGATCGGCATCGACGAGGCCGCGTTCTACGGCCCGAAGCTCGACATTCAGTACAAGAACGTCTACGGCAAGGAAGATACGCTGGTCACGATCCAGATCGATATGCTGCTGGCCGAGCGCTTTGGCATGTATTATATTGATGAGAACGGTGACAAGAAGCTTCCGTATATCATCCACCGCACGAGTCTCGGCTGCTATGAGCGGACGTTGGCCTACCTGATCGAGCACTATGCAGGCGCGCTGCCGACGTGGATGGCGCCGGAGCAGGTCCGTCTGCTGCCGGTCACGGACCGCGCCGTGGACTACTGCCGCGAGCAGGCCCAGAAGCTGACGAACATAGGCTTCCGCGTGACCGTCGACGACCGGAGCGAGAAGATCGGCAAGAAGATCCGCGACGGCCAGATGGAAAAGGTGCCGTATATGCTGATCGTAGGCGACCGCGATATCGAGGCCGGCACGGTCTCCCCGCGTCACCGCACGGACGGCGATCTCGGCGCAATGACGCTCGACGCCTTCGCCGCGCAGCTGCGCGAAGTGGTCGACAGCAAGGCCAAAAAATAAGAAACGAAGCCGCGGACGCCCAGCCGGACGTCCGCGGTTTTTCGATATTTCACTGTGAGACTGTTTGCTGAATAAATTCTTTCATCAGGAAATAGTGTTAGCAGCTTGCCGGTCAAGCATCGGGTTCAAAAGAAAAATGGGATGCTGCAAACGCAGCATCCCATTTTTGATTGGAATTACATATCCAGCGGTTCCATGCTGAGAACCGGATGGCCGACCTCGGTGAGGTACGCCAGCAGCTCTTCGGGATCGCCGGAGGAGCAGTTGGTCTCGTCGGCGACCATGTCAGCAAAGTTCTCGACGCCGTACAGATCCTTCGCGGTCTCGTTCAGCTTGTCGCGGATCTGATCCTTCAGTTCCTTCGGCAGCCAGACCAGACGGCCAACGCCGCCCTCGGCCTTCAGGAACTTGTGGGACGCGATGTAGTGCTTGCCGTGGCCCATGAAGCCAGGGGTCTGCACGCCGCCGCCCGTCATGGAGGCCATTTCGGAGAACGTCATGCCGAGCGGAGTCATGCCGGCATACTCACGGCAGGTGATGACAACGCCCATCGAGCACGGCTCGATGCCGCAGATGCACTCGAAGCAGCCGCAGGAGGTCATCGGATCCTCGAGCAGGGAGTACAGTGTGACATGCTCCAGCGCACCGTGGGAGTATTCGGCAACCGCCTCATCGACGTCTTCATACCGGCCGGTACGCTCGTCGATGCAGCGCTCCTTCGTGACGACCTGGCATGGGCCCTGCGGGTCGAGCTCGTTGGTGGCCTTCGCGTCCAGCCAGGACACGGCACCGCAGAGACCGAGACGCTCCGGGGTGACGATGCAGACGTGACTCGGGGAGAACGCCTGGCACATGATGCAGGAGTAGAACACCGGCACGGATTCGTCGGTCATGGTCTTCAGACGCTCGTCGCGCTTGTCGAAGACCTCGTTCGCGTGCTTGCGCAGGGCGGCATTGGCCTCGTCGCCGACGACGATCTTGACCTGGCACTTGTCGACCACGGTGTCGAACTCGGACTTGATCTTGGCGTACAGGACCTCGCCGATGTGGTGGAAGCGGAAGCCGGCGTCATAGTCGGCCTTGCTGATACGAACGCGGATCATGTCGCGCTGGCCGGTGTGCATGAGACCCTCGACGCAGTTCAGGAACTGGTGGATCTTACGCTCGAAGACCGGCTCGAAGTCGGGCTGCATGTTCTTGCCGGCGACCTCGACGGTGTAGCTGAGGGAAATCTTGGAGCCGACCGGGATCTCGTCCAGCTCGGGGCCTTCGACGGTGATCTTGTGATCCTCGACCTCGGAGGCGTCTTTCGTGACAACGAGTTCGAAGCAGTCCTTGCGGGAACCGTCGACTTCGACCTGCATGTCGCCCTTGCGGATGATCTCGCCTTCGAATGCGGAGGAGTAGGAGACCGGGATGTCGATCTTCGTGATCTTCAGCTTGATACCGCGCGCCTCGATGGAGGTGTCGATCCAGTCCTTGGTATCGTCGTAGATGATCAGGGACTTCGGAACGGCCCACATATCATCGTGGTCGTTGGTGATGACCGGGAAGCCAAGCTTGATGGCGCCCGCGCCGCAGGCGACGGTGATGTCGTTGACCGGCTTATACGCGTTGACGAACGCGTTGATGCGGTCGAAGGTGTATTTGTGGAAGCCCTCGACGTCGCCCGGCTGGATGGCGCCGAAGATCATGGCAGCACGGACGACCAGGGAGATGACGTGGCCGACGGACCAGATCTCCTCGCCGACGGGGACGACACGGACCGGGAAGCCCATGGACACGCCCGCCTCGACGGCCTGCTCGATGATGCCGCCGATCAGGAACACGAAAATACCGCGGGACTGATAGCCCTTGATGGTCTCGACCGCTTCCTCGGTAGAGGGGGCCGGGCCGATCATGACGACGAAGCCGGGGATATCGCCGGTGACCAGCGGCACGCCGAGCTCACGGACTTCTGCGTCGGTAAAGTGGCCATGGTAGTTGGTGCCTTCGTAAGGCGCGTCGGTCTTGACGTACTTACAGGCTTCGATCATCTCCGCAGCGATGGCAGTGCCGACGCCGGACTGGAAGATGGAGTTGGTGCGCGGTTCGCGGAGCATCATGGCCTTCACATCGGCCAGTGCATCCTGAAGCTCGCCGACCGTCGTGACCTTCTTGCCGATGTAGGCATAGATACAGGCCAGGAAATAGGCGGTGGAGGGCATGGTCAGCGCGGCGTCGCGGCCGACTTCTGCGGCGATTTTGTTGACTTCTTCTTCGGCCTTGGCGAACATCTCGTCGGAGCCGTTGAAGACTCTTTCAAACAATGTCTTCATTGTTGGTGATCATTCCTTTCAGTTTTGTTCTTGCGCATCGATCTTTGCCTTGATGGCGCGGATATCTTCCAGCGCCTCGGGGCTTTGATCATAGGGAGAAAGGCCCTTCCGGTCGGCGTCGATGACGTCGGCATTGTAGCGGATGAAGCCCAGCAGATCCTCTTCCGGGATGCGGGAGCGGATGAATTCGCGGTCGGAATCATCGCGGATCTTATTGGCCACGACGCGGACCTTTGTCACGCCGATGTCAGCAGCAAGCTGCTTGATGCGCTCATAGGTCTGCACGCTCCGGGCGCCAGGTTCGATGACCACGATGAACTGATCCATCATGCTCGCCGTGCCGCGGCCCAGATGCTCCAGCCCGGCCTCCATGTCCATGATGACGACGTCGTCCTTGCGGAAAGCTAAACTCGTCAGGATGGCCTTGAGCATCACATGCTCCGGGCAGACGCAGCCGGACCCGCCGGTGTCGACCGTGCCCATGACGAGCAGTTTGACGCCGTTGATCTCTTTGGCCAGCTTGTCCGGCAGGTCGGAGACCTGCGGATTGAGCTTGTAGAACGAGTTCATGTCGTTTGCGCCGGTGCGCTCTTTGGCGAGCTGCTTCATTTTGGACACGGGGACGATGGAGTTGACCTCTTCCTCGGTCATGCCGAGCGCCAGCCCGAGGTTGGCGTCCGGGTCGACGTCGGCGGCCAGGACGGTACGTCCTTCGTCGGCGTAGAGACGGGCGAGGGTGGAGGAGAGCGTCGTCTTGCCGACGCCGCCTTTGCCGGTGATCGCTACTTTCATTGGAAAAACCTTCTAAACTCTAGTCGTAAGTAAAATAATCTCAGATGCCGAGGGCCTTGCGCTTGTTCTCGATGGACTCGATCATGCGGTCGCCCAGCTTTTCGATGTCCTTTTCGACGACGAAGTTCGCCTCGACCCATTCCTTGCAGCCGGTCTCGCCCTGGAGCAGCTCGGTGATCTCAGAGGAGCCCTTGGAGTACGGATCGACGCCGAGATAGGTCTCGATGCCGGTGGCGACGACGTAGTTGCCGATGGAGACAGCCTTTTCGGACATCCATTCCGGCGCGCAGCCGCACAGCGGGATCTGGGAGATGTTGATGCCCCAGTCCTTCGCGATGTCGGAGGCGAGGATCATCATACGGGAAATATCGACGCAGGAGCCCATGTGCAGAACGGGCGGGATACCGACCAGCTTGCAGACGCGCTTGAGGCCCTCGCCGCACATCTCGCCGGCATCCGGATCCATCAGACCGGCTTTGGCCGCGGCCTGCGCGGAGCAGCCGGAGACGATGACGATGATGTCGTTCTTGAGCAGCTTCTTCATCAGCTCGATGTGCGCGGTGTCGGGGCGGACCTTCGGGTTGTTGCAGCCGACCATCGCGACAGCGCCGCGCAGAACGCCGGACTTGACAACGTCGACCAGCGGCTTCGTGGTGCCGGTGATGTCGACATGGCTATTCGTGACGCCGTCGAGTTCCTTCTTGATGGCCTCGACGGAGTAGCCGACGCGGGCCTTGGTCTTGAGCTGGGGAATGTTGACCAGCTCGGGCTTGCGGTTCTTGAAATTCTCAACTGCCATCCGGATGATCGCCTTGGCGTTGTCCGCCGCGGTGGCCTCGTTGAACTCGATGAAGTCGGAGTCCGGCATGCGGGCGATCGGGGAGGTGGTGATGAACTTGG
>DBLB01000181.1:0-259 GCA_002298695.1 Clostridiales bacterium UBA735
TGCTCAAGGAGGAGCAGACGGAGCCGGAGGCGGCGGAGGAACACGATCCGCCGCTGCTCCGCCGCGTGCGCATGGAAGAGGCGTCGGCCTATCTGGAACGGCGGAAGCTTGCGGCGCCGCAGATGGCGCTGGCCACATCGCTCTGTATCGCCTCACCCATCGCGCTGCTGCTTCTGGCGGCGCTCAGTGAGCACTCGGCACGCCTTTCCGGGCAGGCTGCGGCGGGCATCGGCCTCTGCGCCCTGATCGTGCTGGTCGC
>DBLB01000181.1:317-9904 GCA_002298695.1 Clostridiales bacterium UBA735
CTCCGGTGCGCTGCGGCGGTGCAGGAATTTGCGTTTCTGGAGAAGGAGCCGTTCGAGACGGAGTATGGCGTGACCGGCATGGTGCGGGAACGGAAAGCGGCGTTCCGGCCGGTTTGCAGCCGCCTCCGGATGGCCGGTGTGCTGCTCTGCATCCTCTCCGTGCTGCCGCTGTTTCTGGCGGTCTGCGTGGATGCGTCCGATCTGTTGTATGTTGCAGCGGTATGCCTGCTGCTTCTGATCGTGGCGGTGGCGTGCTTCGCGTTCGTTTATGCCGGTACCTATGATGCGGCGCTCGACAAGCTGCTCGAGGAAGGGGATTATACCCGCGGCGAGAAAGCGAGAAGCGGCTGGATCGGTGCGATCTCCGCAGGCTATTGGCTGTTGGTCACGGCAGTATTCCTGATCTGCACTTTCGGCCCGTCCGGCAACGGCGATCCGCGCTGCAGCTGGATCGTCTGGGCCGTCGGCGGCGTACTGTACGCTGCCCTGTATGCCATTCTCAGGGTGCTGAAAAAAGACCGATAACCGATAATGGAAAACCAGCCCTGTTTTTTGAAACAGGGCTGGTTTTTGCATGCAGAAAATCAGGAAAGAGCGCCGAAGTAATAGGCAAGTCCGTTCGGCAGGCGATAGGAGACGTCGAGATAGTCGCCGGCGCTGTTGTAATCGTAGAGGCCGTAGTAGGAGAGTGTGCCATCGGAATCATAGTTGTCCTCACGGGTGGTCACGCCGTTGCGGATGGTATAGACGGTACGGGTGGTATAGCTGCTGCCGCCCTCCCAATAGGTGGTGCGCGCCTCGGTTATGTTGAAATCCTTGTCATACTTGTAATCCGTTGCGGATTCCTTTGTGCCGTTGGGGCCGAAGGTGGTATCGGTGAGGAGGTTGCCGTAGGCGTCATAAGTATAGGAGAATGAGAAATCGACGGCGCCATCCTCGTTGTAATATGTCTGTCTGGAGAGACTGCCGTCTGCATTCCAATCGTAATCAATGGAGTAGGAAAGTGCGCCGGTGGACACCCAGCAATATTCCTCGCGCGTGAGATCACCGCTGGAATTATAGAATTCCTGTACGGTATAGTAGTCGCCGGAATCGTCTTCATAGGGGACGTAGCCGGCGGGATCGATGCTGACGCTGCGGGTGGCGGAATCGTAGCCGACGGTGAAGCCGATGGCCTCGGCCAGGTCGCGCAGTTTGAAGTAGTTGTTGCCGTTGATGAGATAGATCGAGCAGGAGACAGCCTTGCCGTCGACGATCAGCTTTGCGGAGCTCTTTTTGCAGGCGACCGCGCCGGACGCGCCTTTCGCCAGTTCACCGCCGACGGGCGTATACTCCGTTCCGGTGGTGACGGAGATGGAAGAACTGGCCTTGTCATAGCCGACCTCGAAGCGGGAACCCGTCTCGCTGAGCAGCGCCGCGACATCGCGCAGCTTGAAATAGTTGCTGCCGTCGATCAGATACGGCTGCAAAGACTGATACCAGCCACCGACGTAGATGGCCATGGTGGAGGGCTTCGCGGTCGCCGCGCAGACCGGCAGGCAGAGCGCGAGCAGCAGTGTGAGCGCAAGAAGAAGCGTGAGGATGCGTTTCATGAGGGATCCGTCCTTTCTGTTCTGAATACCTGTATTATACAGGATTGGAAACATCATGTAAACAGAATCTTGAACGCTTTGTGAATTTTTTGGGAAAGGGTTGCAAAATGGAAAAGCTGTGCTAGAATAAGATTAGCACTCGAAAGCAGAGAGTGCTATAATACGAAGGACGTGACGATTTATGGAAAAGAAAGAATTTCAGGCAGAGAGCAAACGGCTGCTCGATCTGATGATCCATTCAATTTATACGCATCAGGAGATCTTCCTGCGAGAGATCTTGTCGAACGCATCCGATGCGATCGACAAGCTGGCCTACCGGGCGCTGACCGATGAGAACGTCGGCCTGAGCCGGGGCGATTTTGTCATCCGCATCGAGGCGGACAAGGACGCACGGACGCTGACCGTGCGCGACAACGGCATCGGCATGAGCAAGGACGAGATGGAACAGAACCTCGGCACGATCTGCCGTTCCGGCAGTCTGCAATTCAAGAAAGACCTTGAAAATGCAGAAAACAAGGACGAGAATATCGACATCATCGGCCAGTTCGGCGTCGGCTTCTACTCGGCGTTCATGGTGGCCGACGAGGTGACGGTCATCTCGAAGAAATATGGCGAGGACCAGGCGTGGAAGTGGCAGTCGTCCGGCGCGGACGGCTATACCATCGAGCCGTGCGAGAAGAACGGCGTCGGCACCGACGTCATCATGAAGCTCAAGGCCGACACCGAGGACGAGGATTATTCGCGCTTCCTGAAGCCGTGGGAGATCCAGACGCTCGTGCGCAAATATTCCGACTATATCCGCTATCCGATCAAGATGCTGATGGACACCACCAAGGTCAAAGAGGGCACGGCGGACAGCGAGCATCCGGAATATGAGACCGTGCAGGAAGACCGGACGCTGAACTCGATGGTGCCGATCTGGCAGAAGAAAAAGTCTGAGGTCACGGACGAGGAATATAATAACTTCTACAAAGAGAAGTTTTATGATTTCGAAGATCCGGTCGCGGTCATCCACGCAGATGTCGAGGGCGCGGTGACATACAAGGCGCTGCTCTATATCCCGGCAAAGGCCCCGTATGATTTTTACACGAAGGACTTCAAGAAGGGCCTGCAGCTCTATTCCTCCGGTGTGATGATCATGGAAAACTGCGCCGATCTGCTGCCGGACTGCTTCCGCTTTGTGCGCGGCGTGGTCGATTCGCAGGATCTGAGCCTGAATATCTCCCGTGAGATGCTGCAGCATGACCGGCAGCTCAAGTTCATTGCGAACAACCTCGAGAAGAAGATCAAGCAGGAGCTCGTGAAGCTGATGACGAGCGACCGGGAGAAGTACGAGAAGTTCCACGGCGCGTTCGGCACACAGCTGAAATATGGCGTGCTGAACGATTACGGCGCAAAGAAGGATCTGCTGCAGGATCTGCTGCTCTACTGGTCGGCGAAGGAGAACAAGCTGGTCAGCCTGAAGGAGTACACCGAGGCAATGCCGGAAGGGCAGAAGTACATCTACTACGCCAGCGCGGAGAGCCGCGACCGGGCGGCGAAGCTGCCGCAGATCGAGACGCTGCGCGAAAAGGGCTTCGACGTGCTGCTGATGTGCGACGAGGTGGACGGATTTGTGCCGCAGACGCTGCAGAAGTACGGCGAGAAGGAATTCCGCTCCGTGACGCAGGACGACCTCGGCATCCAGACCGACGAGGAAAAGAAAGCCGCCGAGGAGAAGGCCGAGCAGGCGAAAACGACGCTTGATTTTGTCAAAGAGACGCTGGGAGATCGCGTGAAAGAGGTCAAGCTCTCCGACGCACTGGGCAGCCATCCGGTCTGCGTGGTGCCGGGCGAGGGGATGACGTTTGAGATGGAGAAATACTTCAAGCGCGTCAGCCCCGAGATGGACATGAAGGCCGAAAAAATTCTCGAGCTGAACGCTTCCCACCCGATGTTTGCCAAATTGCAGCTCGCTGTGGCGCAGGATCCGGAAAAGGCGAAAAAGATCGTCGAGGTGCTCTACGCACAGGCCCTGCTGATGGCCGATCTGCCGATCGAAGACGTGGGCGCGTACACCGACCTGGTGTGTGAGCTGCTCGGCTGATCCTGAAATACAGACGCCCCGGCTGCTTTGCGGCCGGGGCGTTTTGACGTGTCCATAGACGGGGCCTGCGGCACCGCAGGTCAGGAAGAAGCTGCGATGTCGCCCTTGCTTTTTGAAATGGGGCGCGGTATACTGTCCGTACCGAGGCGTCCGCCTGCGGCACACTGCGGGGCGTGCGGGCGAACGGAAACTGTCTGAGAAAGAGAAACTGCTATGAAACGATGGATCTGTCTGCTGTTGACGCTCTGCCTGCTCGCCGCGCTCTGCCCGGCGGCGCTGGCTGTGGAGGATGCCGCCGGGACGGCGGAAGCCGCCCTTCCCATGGAGGCTGCTGCGCTCGCGGAGCTCGGAGTCTTCCGCGGGACGGGATCCGGATTTGCGCTGGACCGCGCGCCAACGCGGCTGGAAGCGGCCGCCATGCTCGTCCGTCTGAACGGCGCGGAGGCGGAGGCGCTGGAACGGTTTGCGGCGGAGGAAACGGTGAACCCATTTGGGGACGTCGCAGGCTGGGGCGAACCCTATGTTGCCTGGCTGGCGGCAAGCGGCATGGCGCGCGGGGTTTCGGAGACGGCGTTCGGCGTGCAGAAGGCCTGCCGTGCAAAGGATTACGCGGTATTTCTGCTCCGCGCGCTCGGCTATGCCGACGGCGAGGACTTTACCTATGCGGATGCAGAGACGTTTGCGGCGCAGCTCGGCTTTTATCAGGCCGCGCTGTTCGGTGGGACCTTCACACGAGGCGACCTTGCGCGGATGACATGGTTTGCGCTGTTTGCAAAGACGAAGGGCGGCAGCCAGACGCTGCTTCAGCGCCTGGTCGCGGAGCAGACCGTGGATGCAGAGACAGCACGGCAGCTCCAGCAGCAGTATCAGAGCGCGGGCATGACCCTTTCGGCGGACGGCCCGCTGGTGAATGCCGGACTGTGGCAGAGCGCATTGCGGGAACTGACCGTCACGGTGGCAATCGAAAGCGACTACCCATCGTTCCCGTCCGGCGAGGAGGTGCTGGAGGGCGAGGCACTTGCCGCGCTGGCGCAGACGGATGGGCAGGGGCGTGTCCGGATCTCTGCGGAGGCGGTGCAGACGCTCGTCTCCGGCTGGGAGGAGACGTACTGCGCGTTCGGTGTGCCGTTCCAGTTCGATTCCTACGTCAAAGGACTGACCGGCATCGATTTTCTGAAGTGCGACTACTGCTTTGACCGCGAAGAACTGGTCAAGGCGCTGCTGTGGCAGCTGACGGTGCGGCAGAGCGGCACGATCGATGCGCCGCTGGTTTGTCTGCGGGGCGGAAAGCCGTTTACGCTCGGCGACACCTACGTCGAGGTCGATTTTGACAACCAGCAGCTGACGTTTTTCAAAAACGGAAAGCTGATCGTCAACACGAACGTTGTGACCGGCAAGCTCGATGGTCACCAGACGCCGACCGGCCTCTACTACGCGCACAACAAGCTGACCAACACAACGCTGACAGGCGACGACTACGAGGTGTTCGTCAAATACTGGGTCAGCGTTGTCTACGACGTCATCGGCCTGCACGATGCGTCGTGGCGTTCGGCCTTCGGCGGGGATTACTACGTCTACGGCGGGTCGCACGGCTGTGTCAACATACCGGAGGCGGCGATGTATCAGATTTTTTCCAACATCGACGACGGCACGCCTGTCCTGATGTATGGCCGCAATCAATGGTATGAACCCGGCAGCGCCGATTCCCCGGCCACAAAGCATCCCGTCCGCGGGCAGACTGCCGGACGCTGAGCACATAATTCTGCATGTGGGCGCATATGCTCCAACAGGCTACACAGCTTGGAGGTGCCCACATGAGAGAGGATTTAGAGCAGCGAGCCGAAGAACTGGCTGTGTACATTATCGAGAACCGCACGACCATCCGCGCGGCCGCAAAGCATTTCGGCGTGTCCAAATCGACGGTACATAAGGATCTCTCCGAACGACTGGAACGATATAACCGTTCGCTCTGGCAGCAGGCCCAAAAAGTTTTAGAGCAGAACAAGGCCGAACGCCATATCCGCGGCGGAAATGCGACGCGCGAAAAATACGAAAAAGAGCGGAAGCTGCACGCGTCCTTGAGCGGCGGGCAGGGGGAAGCATCGGCCTTTCACTGAAGAACGGAATTGTGTACAAAAAGGAAGCCGGGAATTTTGATATGATCCTGATTTCCGGCGGAAACGGCCAATATAACGCATCAAATTTTTCTGACTGTTCCGGCGGCTGCTTTTTGCAGGCGCCGGAAATTTTTTCGGGGCGTACAAAAATTTTTAGCTGTAAAAAAATTTTTTCAGAAAAGCAGTTGATTCTTTTGATTTGGAGGTATATACTAAAAGAACCGAAGAGAACCGATGAAATTCTGGTGATATTTTCAGGAGGACTTAGCATGAAGTACGGACGTACCTACAATTTCTCCGCCGGCCCGGCCATGATGCCGGAACCCGTTCTGGAGGAGATCCGCGATGAAATGATGAACTACCGGGGCAGCGGCATGTGCGTCATGGAGATGAGCCATCGCTCGCCGGTGTTCCAGCAGATCATCGACGAGGCCGAGCAGGATCTGCGCGACCTGATGGGCATTCCCGATAACTATAAGGTGTTGTTCATCCAGGGCGGCGCGACGCTGCAATTCTCGATGATCCCGATGAATCTGATGAAGAACGGCAAGGCCGTCTACATCGAGACCGGCGCATGGTCAAAAAAGGCCATCAAGGAGGCACAGAAGGTCGGCGAGGTGATCGTTGCTGCGTCCTCCAAGGACAAGAACTATACCTATATTCCCGACTGCTCTGATCTGGACATCCCTGAAGATACGGACTACGTCTATATCTGCGAGAACGAGACCATCCATGGCGTGACCTGGCAGAAGCTGCCGAACACAAAGGGCCACACCCTCGTCTCTGACCAGAGTTCCATGTTCCTCTCGAAGCCCTGCAATGTCAGCGACTACGGCATGATCTATGCAGGCGTGCAGAAGAACGTCGGCCCGGCCGGCATGGTCGTCTGCATCATCCGCGAGGATCTCATCCGCGACGATCTGACCGATCTGCCCGTCTATCTGCAGTACAGCACGCACGCAGGCGCAGGCTCGATGTACAACACGCCGAACTGCTGGGCCATCTACTGCTGCGGCAAGGTATTCAAGTATCTCAAGAGCATCGGCGGCCTCGAAGAGATGCACAAGCGCAACCTCGACAAGGCAAAGGTGTTCTACGACTTCCTGGATAGCTCCAAGATGTTCCGCGGCACGGTCGAGCCGGAGTTCCGCTCCCTCATGAACATCCCGTTCGTGACCGAGTCTGCAGAGCTGGATAAAGAAGTCGTCGCCGCGACGAAGGCCGCGGGCTATGACAATCTCAAGGGCCACAAGTCCGTCGGCGGTCTGCGCGCGTCCATCTACAACGCCATGCCGAAGGACGGCGTCGAGGCGCTCGTGAAGTTCCTGAAGGACTTCGAGGCGAACTATAACAAGTAACAACCCAACAGGGCGCGGCAGTGTTTGTCGCGCCTTGTTCCACATCTGAAAAAAGGAGATTCTATTATGCGTATTCTCGTTACCGATGGAATGGACAAAACCGCCATGGCAAAGCTCCGCGAGCTGGGACATGAGGTCGTCGAGCAGTTCTACGAGCCGGATCAGCTGGGCGCGGCGCTGCGCGAATTCGACGCGGTCGTCGTCCGCTCGAAGACCAAGATCCGCGCAAACCACATCGACGAGGCCAAGGGCGGTAAGCTGAAGCTCATCATCCGCGGCGGCGTCGGCGTCGACAACATCGACGTCAAATATGCCGAGGAAAACGGCATCACCGTGAAGAACACCCCGAAGGCCTCTTCCGAGTCCGTGGCAGAGCTGGCGCTGGGCCATATGTTCTCCTGCGCGCGGTATCTCTCCATCGCGGGCCACACGATGCGCGAGGACAAGTGGGAAAAGAAGGCCTACGGCAAGGGCATCGAGCTGCGCGGCAAGACGCTCGGCATCGTCGGCTTCGGCCGCATCGGCCAGCATCTCGGCGTCATGGCCAAGGCCATCGGCATGGACGTCATCGCGTTCGATATTTTCCACATCCCCGGGATTGAGGAAAAGCTGGGCATTCCCTACGTCGAGATGGACGAGCTGCTCGCGAAGGCCGACTTCATCTCCGTCCACGCTCCGGCGGTCGACGGCGGCGCGCTCATCAACGCCGAGCGCATCGCGAAGATGAAGGACGGCGTCGTCATCATCAACACCTCCCGCGGCAGCAACGTCGACGAGGCGGCCCTGCTTGCCGGCCTTGAGAGCGGCAAGGTGCGTGCGGCTGGCCTCGACGTCTACGCCGACGAGCCTGCTACCAACAAAGCGCTCTACAGCCATCCGATGGTCTCCTGCACGCCGCACATCGGTGCGGCCACCGTCGAGGCGCAGAAGCGCATCGGCGCGGAGATCGTCGACATCATTTCGGCGTTTCAGGCTTGAACGATCCTGCGGGAATGAAGGACGGGAATGATAGATTTTTGAACACATTTATCAAAATTTTGATTTCCACTTGATTTCCAATGCAGCATGTTATACTATGAGAGCAGCATCAGAAAACTGGTAAGATACACATTTCGAGGAGGGTATTTGTTTATGAACGCATATGTAGCCAGCGTCATCGATTATGTCAAGACGACGCACGCGAACGAGCCGGAATTCGTCCAGACCGTGGAAGAGGTTCTGTCCTCGGTTTCCCCGATCATGGACGCGCATCCCGAGTATGAGAAGGTCGACCTGCTCAAGCGCATGGTCGAGCCGGAGCGGATGTTCACGTTCCGCGTCTGCTGGATGGATGAGAATGGCAATTATCATACCAACCGCGGCTGGCGCTGCCAGTTCAACGGCGCGATCGGCCCGTACAAGGGTGGTCTTCGCTTCCAGAAGAACGTCTATGAAGGCATCATCAAGTTCCTCGGCTTCGAGCAGACCTTCAAGAACTCTCTGACCGGCCTGCCCATGGGCGGCGCGAAGGGCGGTTCCGACTTTGATCCCGCCGGCAAGTCCGACGCCGAGGTCATGCGCTTCTGCCAGAGCTTCATGACGGCCCTCTACCGCTACATCGGGCCCGACTGCGACGTGCCTGCGGGCGATATGGGCGTCGGCGGCCGTGAGATCGGCTATCTGTACGGCCAGTACCGCCGCCTGAAGGGCGTCTGGGAGAACGGCGTCCTTACCGGCAAGGGCATGAGCTACGGCGGCTCCTTGATCCGTCCGGAAGCGACCGGCTACGGCGCTGTGTACTATCTCCAGGAAGTCCTGAAGCACGAGAATGATACGATCGAGGGCAAGCGCCTGGCGATCTCCGGCTACGGCAACGTCGGCTGGGGCATCATGAAGAAGGCTGCCGAGCTCGGCGCGAAGGTCACATACTTTGCCGGCCCGGACGGCTACATCCATGATCCGGACGGCGTCACCGGCGAAAAGCTCGACTACATCCTCGAGATGCGCGCGAAGGATCCGATGCACTGCAAGCCCTATGCTGACAAGTTCGGCGTTGAGTTCGTCGAGGGTCAGAAGTGCTGGGGCGTCAAGGACGTCGACGTCTACATGCCCGCCGCTACCCAGAACGATGTCAACATGGAGTGGGCCAAGAAGATCGCCGAGTCCGGTGTTCCTTACTACATCGAAGTCGGCAACATGCCCACCACCAACGATGCTCTGGCCTTCCTGATGAGCCAGAAGCACCTCACCGTCGCTCCTTCCAAGGCTGTTAACGCCTGCGGCGTTTCCGTCTCCGAGCTCGAAATGGCTCAGAACGCTCAGCGCATCTACTGGACCGCTGAGGAAGTCGACGCCAAGATGGAAGCCATCATGAAGAACATCTATGATGCTTCCGTTGAGGCTGCCGAGCGTTACGGCCTGGGCTACAACCTGGTCGCTGGCGCCAACATCGCCG
>DBLB01000181.1:9963-10238 GCA_002298695.1 Clostridiales bacterium UBA735
CAGGGCATTTTCTAAGCCGAACCGCTTTGAAAACCAAAAAGAAGAGCTGCTTTCGCAGCTCTTCTTTTTTGCGCTTTTCTTTTTTACAGAACGCTCATCACGTCGTAGTGCAGACCCTCGTCCGCGTAATCGGGAATGAGACCGAGCCGCCAGACGGAGACCGAGGTCACGCCCACGAGCTTGGCGCAGGAGAGCTTCTCAGCGGTGCTGCGCGCGTCCTCGTACCAGAGGAAGATATGCTGTCCGCTCTCGGTGGTGTAGGTACACCACGGGCT
>DBLB01000089.1 GCA_002298695.1 Clostridiales bacterium UBA735
GCACGGTGGTGTGAGAGGCCGCCCCTCTTGTTATGAGGGACTCCTACTCGATTTCCATTGTCTAGGGTGTATCTGAAAACTGTCAACGCGCCCGGACAGCAGGCCTTTTCACGCTGTGCCGCGCCATTTTTCTTTGAAATACGTCAGTATTTCTGTGGAATAATGGCTTGCTCAGCGCGAAAATTCCTCGCCGCCGGTCATATCGCCAGTTTTCAGATACACCCTAAAGTTTTTAACTGCATATCAGTATCAGACAGAGCAGCGGAGGATGGTGTGTCTGCGCAAAAATGCGCACACTTCTGGCGCATTGTCTGGGCGGACGACTCCGTCAGCCCGAGGCGCAGCCAGTAGTGCGCCCGCCGCTCAGCGGCCGCAGGGCGCGCAGGAATCGCGCTCGATCAGCCGGTTCGGCAGCTCGATTTTCAACGGGATCTGCCGACGGTCTTCGATGCGGTCGATCAGCGTCTTGACTGCGGTCGTGCCCATTTCCGCAATCGGAATATGCACGGTGGTCAGCATGGGGGAGAGGTAGCGCGCAGTCTCCAGATCGTCGATGCTGACGAGGGATATCGCGTCCGGAACCCTGCGGTGTGCGTCCTTGAGCGCCTTGAGCACGCCGATGGCCAGCGTATCATTGGCGCAGAAGATCGCGGAAAAATCCCGCTTCTGCACCAGAAGCTGCTGGGCGGCTTCGTAGCCCTGTCCGGGCGTAAAGTCGGTACTGACAGTGCTGCCGGGCAGAATCGGCAGATCGTACTCCCGCATGGTCTCGCAGTAAGCCTGGTAGCGCTGCTCATCCCGTGTGCCGCCGATATAACAGATTTTTCGGTGCCCCAGCTCGATCAGGTGCGTCAGCGCGGTGCGCGCAGCGCGGTCGCCACGGCTGATGACCTGGTCGATCTCGTACGGCAGATCCTGCAAACCAGTGTAGACGATGTGCTGGAAGCGCATTTGAAGCTGGCTGAGTTCGTCGGACTGCACGCGGCCGAGAATCAATACGGCATTGGCGGCGGAATCCCGCGCCAGCGCGCTCAGATCGCTGCCGGCGGCGGTGGAAATAAAGTGCAGCGCGTATTTTCGCTCATAGGCGGTGATTTCTGCGGCGTGCATCAGCGCAGTAAAAAACGGATTGATGAGGGAATCCGCTGCGCGGCAGATGCACACGATTTCCTGCGTAGCCCGCTGCGCGGCAGGCACGCCGCTTTTCAGCCTCTGCGCGTTGGGATTCGGCTGGTAGCCCAGCTGGTGTACGGCATCCCAGATTCTACGCTGGGTCTGTCTGCTTGCGGCTTTGATGTCGCCGCTGAGAACGCGGGAAACGGTGGATGGGGAAACGCTGCATTGTTTTGCTACATCTTTGATGGTCATATTCATTCCTCACGATTTGCTTGACTGCCAAAAATTTCGACTCAATTTTAGTAAAATTAACGAAAACTAAAACGCATTTTTTGAAATAAAATTTCAAAATGCGATTGAAAATGCTGAAAAAACCGGAAAAATTGAGAATTCATCGATTCTTTTATAATAGTATAGCCGCGGCCAAAGGAAAAATCAAGAAATAAAATCACAGAATTTAAGAAAAACGTTTGCGTATTTTTTAGCTGAATTTCGTAATTTAGCATTTTATACTTGAAATATCCGAAGAACAAAAGGAGTGCTTGACCATGCCGGTTGTCCCCATGCGGCCTGTTCTGGAGGCTGCGTTTCTCGGCGGCTATGCCCAGGGCGCATTCAATGTCAATACTGTTGCGCAGGCGCAGGCCGTAATTGAAATTCATAAAATGTTCCGCTCTGCCGCGATCATTCAGGGCGCAGATCTGGCAAACGCCTTCATGGGCGGCCGCGCCGATTTTGCAAACGGTACCATTGAGGATAAGCAGCGCGGCGCGCGGCGTATCGCAGAGGCGGTGCACCGGTATGCGGATGATCTGGATCTGCCGGTCGTGCTGCATCTGGACCATGGCCGTGATCTGGATTCCGTCAAGGCGGCGATCGACGGCGGCTGCAGCTCTGTGATGATCGACGGCAGCGCGCTGCCCTATGAGGACAATGTGGCCCTGACGCGCGAGGCCGTCCGCTATGCGCATCCTCTGGGCGTCAGCGTAGAGGGAGAACTCGGCGTTCTGGCTGGTGTAGAAGATCATGTGTTCGCACAGAACTCTACCTATACGGATCCGGTTCTGGCCTGCGATTTCGTGAAAAAAACCGGTGTGGACTGCCTGGCGCTTTCCTACGGCACGCAGCACGGCGCATCCAAGGGTGCAAACGTCAAGCTGCGCAAGGAAATTGTAATTGCCACGTGCGAGAACCTCCAGCACGCGGGTGTTACGCCGTTTCTGGTGTCGCACGGCTCGTCCACAGTCCCCGTGCAGATGGTGCGGCAGATCAACGCGCTCGGGGGCAATATCCAGAACGCACACGGAATTCCGCTGCCGGAGCTGAAGGCGGCGATCCAGGCTGGCATCTGCAAGATCAATGTGGATACGGATATCCGCCTTGCCATCACGCGCAATCTGCGGGAATTTTTCCTTCGCCATCCGGAAAAGCAGCAGGAGCCGACGCTCCGCCCGGTCTGGGCACTGATGGAGGCGGATTCCGGCGCATTTGACCCGCGCGTCTATCTGCCGCCGGTGATGGAACAGCTGATCCACGATGTTCCGCTGACAGATCCGGCGCTGCTGGAACTGGTGGAGCAGATCAAGGCCGGCGTGCATGAAACGGTCGGAACGCTGATCGTGGAATTCGGTTCCGCCGGAAAGGCGGATTCCATTGACGTAAAAACATTGGAGGATATGAAACGGTTCTACCGGGAGAGGGAAGCATGCGGAATTTGCTGATTGCACACGGCGGCGGGCCGAAGGCCGGCATCAACTGCTCGCTGCAGGGCGCTCTGGAACAGGCCAGAAGCAGCGGCGCCTTTGACCGGATCTATGCCGCGCGCTTCGGCGCGGAAGGGATCCTGAAAAACGACCTGATCGATCTGACGGACGTACCGGCGGCGGAGATCGCGAAGCTCCGCCGCACCCCAGCCTCGGCCATCGGTTCGTGCCGGAGAAAGCTGTGCGAGGCGGACGATCTGGCAATTTTGCAGACGCTGGAACGCAATCACATCGACTGCTTTTTCTACAACGGCGGCAACGATTCCATGGACACCTGCCATAAAATCCATACGCTGGCCGAGACGCAGGGCCTTCCGCTTCAGGTGATCGGCATCCCCAAGACGATGGACAATGACCTGATCCTGACAGACCATTGCCCGGGCTTCGGTTCCGCGGCCCGATATGCTGCCTACAGTGCGGCGGAGCTTGCGCTGGATGCCTCGGCGCTGCCGATCCATGTCGTGGTGCTGGAGCTGATGGGCCGGGACGCCGGGTGGGTGACGGCCGCGGGCGCGTATGCCGCCATGTGCACCGACTGCGAGGTGCTGACCTATCTGCCGGAGCTTCCGGTGCAGGAGACGCAGATGTTGGCGGAGATCGAAAAAAGCTGGGCAAAGGGCCGGGGACTGCTCGTCGTGCTCAGCGAGGGACTTCGCCGCGCGGACGGAACGCCCCTGGCGGACAGCGGCATTGTGGACGGCTTCGGCCATACCGTTCCGGGCGGCACGGCGCAGCATCTTGCTGCGCAGATCATGGAGCGGCTGCACCTGAAAGCCAGAGCGGAAAAACCGGGCCTGCTGGGGCGGTGCAGCTGCGGATATGCGGCGGAGACCGACCGGCAGGAGGCATACAATGTCGGCGCTTACACCGTATCTGCGGCGCTGGAAGGCCGGAGCGGAAGCATGGTCTCGCTGGCCGCGGAGCGGGACGGCGGCTACCGCAGCCATTGCGGACTGGTGCCGCTGGAACAGGTCGCCAATGCGGAGAAAAAATTCCCGCTGGAATGGATCCTGAACGGGAATCGCATCAGCCCGGCATTTTTCGACTATGCCGCGCCGCTGATGGATCTGTGCTCGCCGGACTATTGCCGGCTGAGAAGAAATGAGGGCACGCTTTGAAACATCTTTATCTGAATCTCAAACGATTTGACGTACCCGCAGAGGCGGGCGGAGTCAACCGGCTGGCGCCGACAGCAGACTGGGGCGCATACATTGTCCGCAGCACACAGGACGCGCTGCGCTGCTGGCAGGACGACGCGGAATTTGTGCAGTTCTTTCCGGAGGCGCATATTTCCGGCGCTGTGCAGGCGCTGACAGAGAACAGTCCGGTGCAGATCGGCTGTCAGGGCGTCTACCGGGCGGACGTTATGCCCGGCGGCAACTTCGGCGCATTTACCACGAACTGTCCCGCAGCCGCTGCCGCGGCGCTGGGCTGCCGGGCAGCGCTGATCGGGCATTGCGAGGAGCGGAGCGACCTGCAGGGCGTGCTGGCTGAGGCGGGCGCGGCAGAGACGGCTGCGGTCAACCGCATTCTGAACCGGGAAATTCTGGCCGCGCAGGCGAGGGGGCTGAACGTGCTCTACTGCGTGGGAGAAACGAGCGAAGAACAGCCGCGCTGGCAGGAAGTGCTGTGCGAGCAGCTCACGCTGGGGCTTGCGGGCGCAGATCTGCGCCGCGTGGTCATCGGCTACGAGCCGGTCTGGTCCATCGGGCCGGGCAAGACGCCGGCGGACAAGCCGTATATCACGAAAATTGCTCGTTTTATCAAGGACATGACCGGCGGTGCGGATGTGGTCTACGGGGGCGGCCTGAAAACGGACAACGCGCAGATGCTGGCTTCTGTTGAAGAGATCGACGGCGGCCTGATCGCGCTGACGCGCTTCTCTGGAGAGATCGGCTTCTATCCGGACGAATACCTTGAGATCATCCGTACCTACCTTGGAAAGTGAGGACATGCCATGAAACTTGATTTTGAATACGGCCAGGGTCTGATGTCCACGGAACTTCCAGACAGCACCGACGTTTTCATTCCCGGCGAGACGGTCAAGGATCCCCCCTGCCTGCCGCAGGATTGGGACAGCCTGTATAACGCGACGCTCGAATCCATCCGCAACCCCATCGGCATGCCTGCGCTGCGCGAGCTGGCTGCGCCGGGCAAGACCGTCGTCTTCGTCATTCCGGACATCGTAAAGGGCGGCGTTCAGCCGACGAGCCACCGCAAGGTCTCCATCCAGGCCTGCCTGGATGAGCTCTATGCCGGCGGCGTGGAGAAGAAGGACATTCTCTTCCTTGTTTCAAACGGCCTGCATCCGCGCGCGACCGTCGCCGAGATGAAGAAGATCTTCGGCGAGAAGCTCTTCCATGAGTTCTATTACAGCGGCCAGATCACCTCGCACGACAGCGAGGATCCGGAGCACATGGTCGACCTCGGGAAGACCGAGCTGCACGGTGCGCCGGTGCTGATGAACAAATACGTCTGCGAGTGCGACATCCCCATCCTGATCGGCCACACGCAGGGCAACCCCTACGGCGGCTATTCCGGCGGCTACAAGCACTGCACGAACGGCATCACCCACTGGCGCTCGATCGCGAGACACCATGTGCCGCAGGTCATGCACCGCAAGGACTTCATCCCGGTCTCCGGCCACAGCATGATGCGCACGCTCTTCGATGAGATCGGCATGCACATGGAAGCGAAGATGGGCCATCCGTTCTTCTGCTGCGACGCGGTCCTGGACACCTATTCCCGGCAGATGGCCATCTACAGCGGCTACGCCAAGGAGATGCAGCCCGAGAGCTGGAAGTTGGCCAACAAGCGGACCTATGTCCCGTATGCAAAGGAAAAATACGACATCATGGTCTTCGGCATGCCGCAGGATTTCCACTACGGCAACGGCATGGGCACGAACCCGATCCAGTTGATGCAGGCGCTCTCGGCCCAGGTCATCCGCCACAAGCGCGTGATGAAGGACAACTGCGTGATCATCTGTTCGTCGATCTGCAATGGGTATTTCCACGATGAGCGCTGGCCCTATCTGCGGGAGCTCTATGAGCTGTTCCAGCATGATTACATGAACACGCTCGCGGATATGAACCGCTATGGCGAATATTTTGCCACGAACGAGGAATACATCCGCAAATACCGCTTCTGCAACGCCTTCCACCCGTTCCACGGCTTCTCGATGATGTCCTGCGGACACATCGCGGAGATGAACACGTCGGCAATCTATATTGTCGGCGCACAGGAGCCGGGCATCGCGCGCAGCATGGGTCTGAAAACCCGCGCAACGTTCGAAGAGGCGCTGGCGGATGCAATGAAAAAATACAGCGGTCCCGATCCCCATATTCTTGCACTGCCGCAGACGTTCAAGCTCGGCGCAGTTCATCTGTGCATGGCTGATGACGATCTGAGTCAGGTCTGATCCCGTATTTCCAAAGGTTGAAAAACAAAAACGAAAACAGGAGGAACAACATGAAAAAGATTCTTGCACTCGTACTCGCGCTGGCGCTGCTCACCAGTATGGCGGCCTGCGCATCGAAGACGCAGGACACGCAGACGCCGGCACAGGACACCGCGCCCGCGGCGGACACTGCGGACACGAACGACACTGCACAGAGCACAGAGGACACCGCGCAGAAAACCTACACACTGAACGTCTCCGGTATTGACGCCGGCCTCGGTCTGTTCCCGGCCTATGTGGCGAAGGAATTCGGCTGGTTCCAGGAAGCGGGTCTCGACGTCAACTTTATCGGCTTCACTAATGGCCCGGTCCAGATGGAGGCCATCGATTCTTGGGATCTGGGCCTGACGGGTGTGGGCGGTGTGCTTTCCGGCACGATCTCCTATGACGCGATCCTGCTCGGCACCGTCGGTACCGACTACGGCACAACGCGCATCTTTGTCCGGCCGGACAGCCCCGTTGCGCTGGCCGGAACGGGCAGCAACGCCAACAATGCAGACATCTATGGCGATGCTGAGTCCTGGAAGCAGATGTCCATCAACTGTACCTACGGCAACATTCTGCACTACATGCTGCTCCGGACACTCTCCGGCTTCGGTCTAACGCTGGAGGATGTCAACGTCAACTGGATGGATCAGCCGACCTGCAACGCGGCGTTCCTGGCCGGCGAGGGTGACGCCACCTGCACCACGGGCCCCAACAGCCTCGTGGCGGACAAGGCAGAGTTCGTCGTGGCGTCGTCCGGCGAGATGGCGCAGACCGGCGTCCTGACCAATATCATGGCAAACCCGGCCTCCTATGCCAACGAGGAGACGCGGGAGGCAATGAAAATTTTCCTGACCGTGTTCTTCCGCGCAGCAGAGTGGGTCACGGAAAATCCGCAGGAAGCGACATCCTATATGGTGGATTGGTGCATCTACTCCGGCAACACCATCGACGAGGAGATCGCCTATCAATACCTGATCCTGGACAAATATTATACGCTGGAGGACAACTATAACTCCCTGCATGAGACGGCATCCGACGGCGGCGATTACTGCCAGGTGCAGGAGCAGATCCTGAACGTGCTGAAATTCTTCATCGAAACCGAGAACTATCAGCCGGGTGACGACGAAATCTTCCTGCGGCCCGAACATTTTGACAGCACGCTGATCGACGAACTGTACGCGGTGCGCTGAGCGGCAGATCAGGCGAAAAACAGGAGCCCGGCCGGCGGCGCGTTCCGCCGCCGGCCGGGCTTTCAGAGACGGAGGAGAGACGACATTGCAAAAAGCGGATTTGGAGCGGGGACTGGCAGCCTACCGAAAGCAGCAGCGGAAAAAGAGCTTGCGCTATGTACTGCTGTCCATTTTGGGGATCCTGATGTTTCTGGTCATATGGCAGCTGACGGTCGAGCTGAAGCTGGCCAATGTCCGGAATCTTCCGGCGCCCACCAAGGTGATCCAGACTCTGATTTACAAGATCAACCACAAGAACCCGGACGGAAATACGCTCGGCACCAACATTCTCGCCAGCATGCAGGTGTCGCTGAGCGGACTCCTGCTTGCACTGGTGATCGGCATTCCGCTGGGGCTGTTCATGGGCTGGTTCACGCCGGTCGACCGGTTTGTGCGACCCATTTTTGAGCTGCTGCGCCCGGTAAAGTGCTCCCCAAGTCAAGG
>DBLB01000082.1 GCA_002298695.1 Clostridiales bacterium UBA735
ACCAAAAACGCTGTAATCTCAAGGGATTGCGGCGTTTTTCTTTTTGAAAATCCATAAAAGATACACCGAGATAGGAGAAAGTAAAACATGGTTTTGCCACGATTAGAACCAGATAATTATATCGAACCATTTTTCATATTTTCCGTTGTTTGGCACCACCTTGGCACCACGGCACTCAACCACTTATTTGCAACCTTGATTCGATATGAGGGATGTGAGTGCGCTTAAAAGTTCCGGGGATTGCTGAAGCTGCAAGATGATACTCTGCACATCTAAGGCGGGCGCTGGCTCGGCAGGTGCTTGGACGCCACGCAAATCAGGATTTGCATAGAAGGCGCTTTCAAACTTCTGTGCGTTGACCTTGCGATCTTCGTCGAGAATGTGTGCATAGACCTTTGTGACCATATCACACTGTGAATGGCGGGTAAAGGTGTACTTGCCGCCGCCCTTGTCGGTGAGCTTTAGTTCGTTTCCGTTCTTATCGGTGATGATCAGAGTTTCCAGTGTGTAACCCTTGTCCGGCATGACAGTGATGGTCACGGTCGTGCCGCTGGATGCACGCTCGTGACTGGAGGACGCGCTGCCGTTTGTGCTGTCCTTCACGGTGATGGGATAGGTGGAGGAGCTGGGACGCTGGGCAAATACTGCGCTTACTGTCACCGCGTTCTCCGGCATGACAAATTTGTTGTCTGTGACGGTCGCTTCCGGGGTGATGTTCCATTCGTGGAAACGGTAGCCGCTGTTCGGCTCGCTGGTCAAAGTGACTTCTGTTCCAGCGACGGCATAGCGGGCAGACGCAGTGACGGCGCCGTTTTCATTCTCCTCGACCGTGATCGAAGACAGGTGACGGGGGCTTTCCGCCGCGGCGCTGTTGGAATAGTCCGTACCGTCGCCCAGCGCGGTCACGCGGAAGGAATACGTTCCTGCCTCGGTGATGGCGTTATCAGGCAGCACGGGCGTTGTGGTCGTGCTGTCGTCGCTGTCCTCCGCGGGCGGCTCCGGAATGGTGAAGGTATAATTCGTTTCCGTCACGGTCTCAGCGCTGCCAAACGCCGCGCCGTCCTTATAGAGTTGGACAGAGTAGCCGCTGGCATTTGTTACAGCGCTCCACGAAGCCTTGCCCAGTGTCGCAGCGTCCCAGTCGGCGGTTGCAGGCGCGGGCAGGAAGCCGAGAATCGGGATCGTCTGCACATCGCAGACATTACCGGCCGCATCTTTGGCCGCAATGTGCAGATAGGACTTGCCGCTGGATACATTGGACAGCTCAAGCGTCTGCTCACCCACGGACATGACAGAGCCATCGCCAGTCGTATCAATGGATGGTGCAGTCTCACTATCGCTCACCACATAGTAATAAGAGCCGCGCTCGTCCGCGGTAAAGTCCACAGTGGCGGTCGAATCGCTTGCGCGGGATACCGCAAAGTCCGAAAGCACCGGTGCGGCATTATCCACCGTGAGGGTCACGGTGCAGAAGTGGCTTGCATAGTCGGTCTGGTTCGTGCCGTTATACTGCTCGTTGAACAGCACAAGCTTATACTCGCCCTCGTCAAGCTCCGCCGGGACGGTCAGTTCGACGCTGCCTTCGGCCTCGGCCTCGTCGGTCAGGTTTTTGAGCATGCCGTAATACGCAGGCTTGCCGTCCGCATCGTAAAATATCGCGGAAATGTATTCGTTCCCGCCGGTCTGCGCGCCGGTGTAGTGCAGCGTCAGCGTACCGCCTGCAAATTTTTCAACCTCGGCCTCGGTCACGCTGAAATCGCGGCTTTCGTCCAGCAGAGTCAGCTTCCATTCGGAGGAGAAGTTAGATCCGATCCCGGTCAGCGCCGCGCCTGCCGTGCCACTCTTTACACCGTTCGCTGTGGTGACGAACAGCACATCGTTTTTGCTCAGGTTGAACGCAGGACGGGCAGGCGCATATCCTGTCGCCAGCTTCGGGCATAGCTCCCAACCGTATGTGCTGCTGTAGGTAACTGCACCGACAGACTTTGTATCGGGATCTGTAATGGAAGACCGCAGCCACCATTCGGTTGCAACATTGTTATAAAGGGCGATCAGCTTTCCTTCCTCTTCAAAGCCGTAGGCTGCGTTTGCCGCTTCCTCGGCAGAGAGGAAAAACACCTTGTCGTTTTCAAGAATGTTCTCTGCTGCCGCATACACCTTATTTCGCCAATTCGTTCCAGCGTATTCCGGGTCGCTCTTGGTCGTGTCCAGCATGGCGGATAGCTCTCCGGCGGTAAAGGCCTTGTACGGCGAATCTGGGTCGGTCGCCGTTCTGCACCATGCCTGCGCCATACTGCCCTTGTACTGTACATTCGTTTCCTGATTATTGCTTGTGAATTGCAAGCCGCCGTTTGCCCCCTGTCCCAGCAGATACTCGGACAGCAGGAACATGGCTTCATCGTTGGAAACGGTATCCTCGCCCTGTCTGAGCGAATCCGTATCGCCGGTGGCGTTGCCGCTGGCGGACAGAACGCGCCACAGGATGGGGTCTGTGCCGAACTTGCCGAAATAGAGGTAGTTATAGCCCCACTGCGCATCGTAGCCAGAGAGATCATCAATGGACATCAGGCCGTCCTGCTCGCGCGGAGTGAGGTCTGGGCCGTCCGCGCCGTCATGGATGGTGATCTCCACCGCAAAGGGCGTACCGGTGGCGTAATCGCTCTCCATTGCGCCGTTCCAGTCTTCGCCGTAGAGGGAGAGCTTGTACTTACCGTCCGGCAGGCCATTCGGCAGGGTGACAACCGTACGCATAGCACCTGTATCGCTATTGACCGAGCCGTAATAGAGCAGTGTGCCTGCCAAATCGGTCAGTGCGGCGGTGACATTGGTGTAATTGTCCGAAATGTCCTTCAGCGCCTTGTGCTGGATGGTGATGGAGGCGTCCTGATACTGATTATTCAGCGTCGTGCGGCCGCCGACGATCTTTGCACCGTTCTCAAAGCTGTTCGCATCTTTGAGGGTCAGTTTGAACTCGTGGCCGTCGTAGCCCGTAGGCTCGGCCAGAGCATTTGTGTGCGCGGAGTTGTTTGCTGCCGAGGTAAAGAGGACCTGACGCTTATCCAGATTGAGCGCTGGGCGCGCACCAGCCGAACTGTTCGCCGCTGTCGACTGGAATGTGCCATCACTGGAGACCGTTCCGAAGTATCCGTAACCCTTCGTGGTTCGGGATAACAGCCACCATGCTCCGTCGGTCGCTTTGCGTGCATTATTATTGGAAAAACCATAGGCAGGATCATTTGCCTCTATGACAGAGAGAAAAAAGACTTTATTTCCAGTGGAGCGAAGAAGAGAGCTATTCTTATTATCAAATACAATATTATTGTATTTGGCTCCATTTGCTCCTGATTTGCTTACTGTTGTGAATACAGCAAGCTGTTCCTCCGCAGTTAGATGGTCGGTTTTGAATCCGTCGCACCAACTCTCCGCGGTGCTGCCCTCCCATTTTTTATTGCCGGAGCCGCCAAACTGGGTTTGCGCCAGCACATCCTCGCTCAGCATAAACAGCGCGTTGCTTTTAGTCGAGGTATTACCGGCGCCGCCTTGATAACTCTTCGCAGTGTCGCCATTCGCGGACAGCACCCGCCATTTGACAGGGTTACCATTCCAATTTCCCAGATAAATGTAATCATAGCCATACGACTGGCTCCAGCCGTTGATGGCGGATGCGCCGAGCTGGATGGTATGGCGTGTGTCCGGCTCTGCCGCCAGCGCCGTTGCAGGCAGCAGGCTCAGGCACAGAACAAGCACCAAAAGCATACTTACAATTCGTTTTTTCATAAAGCACTCCCCCGTGGTTCAGAAAGGTTTTCCCGTAGGGCAACCCTACGGGAAGCGGGGGTACCCCCGCTTCTATCCGTTTCTGCTTTTATAGTGCGTAGTTTAACACCACTTCGTTTGGAATGCAATAGGCCTTGTGCGAATAGCACATGACTTTGCGCGAATAGCACATTTTTCTTGCTTTGCACCATAAAATATGGTATTCTATGAAAAAAAAGAGAACGCGCGAGGGCACACCATGAGTTCTAACCGAATTACCGTCATTTCCAACCGTCGGCACATCAGCCTGTCGGCAGAGGACATTCTCTATGTGCAGCTGGTGAGCCGCCAGTCGGTCATCCATGTCTCCGGCGGCAGGGTCTATGAGACCTATACCACCATCGACGAGCTGGCGCATCTGCTCGGCGGCGGCTTTATCCGCGCCGACCGCGCCACGCTCGTGTCCGCCAAGGGCGTCCATACCATCGGGAAGAAGATCGAGCTTATCAGCGGTGAAACGCTGAGCTTCACCCGCCGCAGAAAGCGGGAGCTTCAGGAGCAGCTGCGCGCCGGACGGCGGCAGATCGTGCAGAGCCTGTCTGACAGCGACGCACCCGCCACGCAGGAAGACTATCAGCGGCATTATGCCAGCTATGACAGCGCGCCCTTTGCGTTTACCGACATCGAAATGGTCTTTAACGAGGATCATGCCGCTGTGGACTGGATTTTCCGCTATGGCAACGAGGCGCTGGCAAGGCTGGAAAAAAAGCCTCTGGAGCAGCTCATCGACCACGCCTTCGGCAGCATCTTCCCCAATATGGACGCCAAATGGCTGCGCGTCTACGAGCGAACGGCGCTGTTCGGGGAGACGCTGGAAATCGCAGATCACAGCCCGGAGATCGGCACCGATCTGAAGATCATCTGCTTTCCAACATTTAAGGGGCACTGCGGCTGTATGCTGTTCAATCAGGCAGAAATTCAGACGGTGCGTGAGCATACGGAGCTGTAGCAGGAATGAGCATGCACCACAGCCGTTTTCAGCTCGACCGTTCCGCCGGCGTACCGCAAACACGGTTCCAATTTGCTCGACACGCAGCAGTTTGAAAAAGTGCCGGAGGACGATAACCGCTGTGAGCAGATGGCAAGCATAAGCGTCGAGTCGCGCTGTCGCATTGGCATGGCGCAGGATATGCCGCAAAAGCATACCGCGGCACAAAACCGTTGCAGAAGCATTGTCGCCCCGATCTGTACGTCGGACACCAAACGACGTATGAGAAAGCCATGCGCGTAGCGGCAGGTTTTGCGCCGGTGGAGGATATGCTGACAGAGTTGGATATGAAAGATGACGATTTGCCGTTTACCATGGCTGCTTACGGTCGTTGTGTTCTGCTGGAATCCGAACGGGCGTAAACAACAGCCGATGCTCTACGGGAAAAGACTTCTTTCGCGCGATGGCTTCTGGTTCTGCTTCAGCTATCTCGCAGCCTATAATGACCAGATTGCAAACAGAGCTTGACTACTGTTTGACTACTATTGTCCGCGAAGTCTCAAAAGCTGGTTTTCCCTGTGTTTTCAATGGTTTTCGGAAAGCTCAGAGAAGCTGGATGTTTTCGCCGAAAACCGCACAGTCCTTGAAAACACAGCATTTTATCAGTTGATGCCTGAAAACTCCGACTCTGTAGGTCGCACGTTCGAATCGTGTCGGGCGTACCATATTAACGAAACGGTATAGATGCGTCTGGCGAAAAGCCAGGCGCATCAAGGCTTAACAGTCGTAAGGAACTATAAGTCTTGCGGTTTGGGCAGAGAACGGTGTGACCGTGAAGGTCACGCCGTTTTTCTGCGTCCAAGGGTAGATTCTGCAATCATAGGTTCTGCCAGTACGGGGATCTCCACCTCGTCCACGAAGTTGAAGATGATCTCCACCTTCTGTCTGCGCTTGCCGCCAGACTTGTCCGGTGCGTGGATGATGATCTTCTTGATATACTCGTTGACGATCGT
Source organism: Clostridiales bacterium UBA735 (assembly GCA_002298695.1). GTDB lineage: Bacteria > Bacillota > Clostridia > Oscillospirales > Oscillospiraceae > CAG-170. Next base: position 5,758 of record DBLB01000082.1, read on the forward strand.
CTGCGTCAGCTCTGTGACATCCACATACTTTTTCGTCAGCGCAATGAAAGCGTCCAGATCGTCGCCCATTGCCTGCCGCTGCCGGGCCCATTCTTCTGTACTTTCAATTTCGAGCTTTAACCGTTCCTGCTCTGTCTCATAATCAGCAGTCATTTTCTTGTACTTCTCCTTGCTGATCTCACCGAGAGCGTAGTCCTCATAGAGTCGGGACATGACCACATCAAGATTGGCAAAGCGCTTTCTCGCCTGCTCCACGCGCTTCTGATCTTCCCGGATGTCCCGTTCCTGATCGGCACGGCGGTAATGCAGCCATTCCT
>DBLB01000104.1:0-334 GCA_002298695.1 Clostridiales bacterium UBA735
CTTTGGCCATGATCTTGAGGGCACGGGAAATTTCACTGACGACGGTGACGCGGTTTTCGCCTGATTTGCCGGGGGCCGCGGCGGTCATCAATTGCAGATAGTCGATGACGACGAGGCCGAGGTTGTTCAGGCGGCGGCATTTTGCGTTCATCTCGGCGACCGTGATGGCCGGATTGTCGTCGACGCGGATATCGGTCTGACTGAGGGCAGAGGACGCGAGGGACAGCTTGCCCCAGTCCTCCTCGTCGAGTCTGCCGGTGGTGAGCTTCTGGTTGTCGACGAAGCTCTCGTTGGAGAGCAGGCGCGTGGCGAGCTGCTCGCGCGACATTTCGAG
>DBLB01000104.1:442-6906 GCA_002298695.1 Clostridiales bacterium UBA735
CGTTTTGCCCATGCCGGGACGTGCCGCGATGAGCAGCAGGTCAGACTTGTTCAGGCCGTTGATCTTCCGGTCAAGGTCATGCAGGCCGGTGGAGAGACCGGCGATGTCGCTGCCGGATTCGGCGAGCTCTTCCAAACGGTCGTAGACGTTCAGAAGCACCTTTCCGATGTGCTGCAAACTGTCGCCCGAGTTTTCCTTGCGGAGAGAATAAATTTTCTTTTCGGACGCCTCCAGAATCTCCTGCGCCGTGCCGACGCCCTCCTGCACGAGGCCGGTGATCTCGCCGGCGGCTGTACCGAGGCTGCGCAGCAGCGCCTTGTCGCGGACGATGGCGCAGTATTGCCTGACGTTCGCGGCGGTGGGCGTGATTTGCAGGAGCTGGGCGATGTAGTCATAGGAATGCTGCTCGTCGTAGACACCGCGCTCTTTCATCTTGTCGAGCACGGTGACGGGGTCGATATGCTGCGAGAAGTTGAACATGGTGTAGATCGTTTCATAGATCTCACGGTTCTGCTGGAGGTAGAAATCGTCCGGCACCAACAGCCCGATGACGTCCGGCACGCAGCGCTCGTCGATGAGCATCGAGCCGAGGACAGACTGCTCCGCCTCGAGCGACTGCGGCACCTGTTTTGTCAGCAATTCATCCATGTTCGTTCTCCTGAATGGGCGGAACGCCCGAAAATGATGGGTTTAGAGTTCTTTGACTTCCACTTTGAGGTCGGCGGTGATCTCGTAGCCGAGCTTGCACTTGACGGTATAGATGCCGGTCTGCTTGATCGGTTCGTCGAGGACGATCTTGCGCTTGTCGAGCTGGATGCCCTGCTGCTGGGCGAGGGATTCGGCGATTTCGTTGTTGGTTACGGAACCGAACAGACGGCCTGCGCCGCCGCCCTTGGCGCTGACGACGACGGTGAGCGACTTGAGCTTTTTCGAAATTTCCAGCGCCTCGGCGCGTTCTTTGGCCTGGCGCTCCTGCGTGGCCTTGTCGTTCATGCGCATGGTATTGACGTTGTCGGCGGTCGCCTCCTGCGCGAGCTTCTTCGGGAGAAGGAAGTTGCGGGCATAGCCGTCGGACACCTCGACCATCTGGCCGCGCTTGCCCTTGCCCTTGACGTCCTGCGTTAAAATCACTTTCATATGAATACTCCTTTCAGGGTGAAAAATCAGGTTTCATAGAATTTATCGATGGAGGCCACCAGATCGCTCAGCACCGTGCGCACGTCCTTGCCGCGGAGCTGCGCGCCGGCGGTCGCCGCGTTGCCGCCGCCGCCGAGCGGTTCAAGCACCATCTGCACGTTGCAGCTGCCGATGGAGCGCGCGGAGATCATGACCTGGCCGTCGCTCGGGTAGAGGACGAACGAGGCCGAGATGCCGGAGATGTTCAGCAGCTCGTCCGACGCCTGCGAGGCGATGGCCCGGGGAACGGGCGTTTCGACCGCAGCGATGGCGATCTCGTTGCGGTAGAGGCGGGCGGCCTGGATGACCTGGTATTTGAGGATGGTCGCGTCGAGATCGGCCTGGAACAGCTTTTTGACCTCGACAGTATCCGCGCCGGCCCGGCGCAGGAAGGCCGCGGCCTCAAACGTGCGTGCGCCGGTACGGACGGTGAAGTTTTTCGTATCGAGCACGATGCCGGCGAGCAGCGCCTGTGCCTCGAGCGGGAGAATGTCCTTCTGGTCGACTGCGTATTGCAGCAGCTCGGCCACAAGCTCGGACGCCGAAGAGGCGAACGGTTCGTGCAGGTTCAGCACGACCTGCTCGATGTAGTCCGCCGCACGGCGGTGATGGTCGATGACGGCGACGCGGGGGATGGACTCGAGCAGCTCCTTCGATTCGACCTGATCGGGGCGGTTCGTGTCGACGACGATCAGCAGACTGCGCGGGTCGGCCTCGACGAGGGCGTCCTGCCCGGAGAGAAAGACGTCTTCATAGTCCTCCTCCTGCCGCAGCTCGGCCAGAAGTGAGGCGGCCATGTTGTTTTTGAGGTCAATGACGATATGCGCGGGCTTGCCGCGTTTGCGGCAGAGGCAGCGTATGCCGACGGCCGCGCCGAGCGAGTCGAGATCCGCCATGCGGTGGCCCATGATGAAGACCTGGCTGGACTGCGCGATGAGCTCGGAGAGCGAACCGGCCACGACGCGGGATTTGACGCGCGTATGGCGCTCAGTCTCCTTTGTGCGGCCGCCATAGAAGGTAAAGTTATAGCGATCCTTGATGACGGCCTGGTCGCCGCCGCGGGACAGCGCCATCTCGATGGAGAGGATGGCAAAAGAATAATTTTCTTCGAACGATGCGCCGTCGCGCCCGATGCCGATGGAGACCGTCGCCGCGACGCCGCCGGGATTCTGGATGGCGCGGATGCCGGTCAGAAGAGAGAATTTTTCGTCCTGAAGCTTTTGCAGATCCTTGGATTCGAAAATCAGCAGGTAGCGGTTGCGCTCGATCTTGCGGCAAATGGCATGCAGACCGTTTGTCCACTGGCTGACGGCCTCGTTGATCTTTGCGTCGATCTGGGAGACGGCGGAATCGGAGAGATTGTTCGTCAGCTCGTCGTAGTTGTCGACAAGGATGACGGAGACGATCGGGCGGGAGCGCATGAACTCGTCGCGGATGTTGAACATCTCGGTCATGTCGGCGAAGAAGATGGTTGCAAGCATGACGGTCGTGGCGTCGTCCTCGGAGCGGACATAGTTGCCGTAGATGCGGTAGCGGCGGCCGAGAATGGTCTGGTCGCCGGGCAGCTCGCTCCGGCCCTCGCGCAGCCAGGCGGTGGAGAAACCGGGGATGACGCTGTCCATCGTCTGATAGCGCGTCGCGTCGGACAGGCCGGTGATGCTGTAGAAGCCGGCGTTGCCCCAGATGATCTCGTTGTCCGGCAGGCGGATGACTGCCATCGGGAACGGCGAGCCGGCATGGACGGAGATGCCGACGGAATCCGTCGCACTCTGGACATAGTCCATGAGGATGTGCTTGCGCCGGATGAAACGGATGCGGCTGATAAGGAAGACCGCGATCGTGACCAGCAGCTCCGCTGCGGCGAGATAATACTGGTCGAGCAGTGCGGCCGCTGCCGTGAAGGCAAGCAGCACGAAGCAGTACCAGACAGAGCCGGGCTGGAGCACGCGCGGGATATGTTTGTTCAAAGCAAAACCCTCCTTACTCGGACGGAGTATGGCCAATTATCTACAGTATAGCAAAATTCTCCTCCCATTACAAGCCGCGCGGAGACACAAATTTCAGGAGCGGGCACAAAGAATTACGCTTTCGACAAGAATGCGGAAAAATTTTTGTATACTTTTTCGGGAAACTGTGCTATACTTCCTATAGTATTGCCATATGGCAGTCTTTTTCAGGGATGAGGCGCTTTTGGGCGCTGATGATAGATCAAAAGCATAGGGCATTGCCGGCAGACGGCGGCAGAATTTGCAGCGGCGAGACGGGGCCGGGGCAAATGCGGCTGTGTGCGGTGTTTTTGTGTGCCCATTTTTGCCCCGGACGCAGTGCGGCCGGGGCAAGGCGGCGAAGGTTTCGAAGGAAACGACAGGGCCGCAGAACAAAGTGCTTTCCGATCACAGGCAGGTGGGCTGTTTTGCCAGACGGCCGTCTGCGATCCACAAAATTATGTTAGAAAAGAGTGAATTTGATTTGGCAGAAAAATTGAAAATCATTGCCCTCGGCGGTCTGAACGAGATCGGCAAGAACATGACCGTGCTGGAATACGGAAAGGACATCATCGTTGTCGACTGTGGTCTCGGCTTTCCGGAGGACGATATGTACGGCGTTGACCTCGTGATCGCGGACATGACTTATCTGGTCAAAAATCAGAACCGCATCCGGGGCATGTTCCTGACGCATGGGCACGAGGACCACATCGGCGGCATCCCGTATGCGATGCAGCAGTTCAAGTGCCCCATCCACGCCACGCGGCTGACCGCGGGGCTGGTGAAGCTGAAGCTGGAGGAGCACCATCTCGACCGCGTCGTCCAGCTGCACACCCACGAGGCCGGCGAGACGGTGAAGGCCGGCTGCTTCCAGGTGGAGTTCATCCACGTGAACCATTCGATCGCCGACGCGGTCGCGTTCGCGATCAAAACGCCGGTGGGCGTGGTCGTGATGACCGGCGACTTCAAGATCGACGCGATGGCCGAGGACGGCATGATCAATCTGACGCGCTTCGGCGAGCTGGGGCGCGACGGCGTGCTGGCACTGCTGTGCGATTCGACGAACGTCGAGCGGCCGGGCTATACGCCGTCGGAACGGAAGGTCGCCGAGAGCTTCGAGCGCCAGTTTTCCGGCTGCCGGGAGCGGATCATCGTCACGACGTTTGCCTCCAATGCGTTCCGCTTGCAAAGCCTTTTGACCGTGGCGCACAAGTTCGGCCGCAAAGTCGCCGTTACGGGCCGGAGCATGGAGAACATTCTCAAGGTCTCCACCGATCTTGGCTATCTGAAAATTCCCAACAATACGCTCGTCGAGCTCAACGCGATCAAACAGCTGCCGAAGCACAAGATCTGCATCGTGTCGACCGGGTCACAGGGCGAAAATATGTCGGCGCTCTATCGGATGGCGTTCTCGGAGCACCGGCAGGTCGAGATCCAGGCGGGCGACCGCGTGATCATTTCGGCCTCGGCCATCCCGGGCAACGAGAAGGCCATCGGCAAGATCATCAACGAGCTGTACCGCAAGGGCGCAGACGTGGTCTATGACAAGCTCGAGGGCCTGCATGTCTCCGGACATGCGTGCCAGGAGGAGCTGAAGCTCATCCACGGGCTGCTGAAGCCGCGGTTCTTCATACCGGTTCACGGCGAGCAGCGGCATTTGCAGGCGCATTCGCGGCTGGCGCAGAGCATGGGGATGGACCCGAAGAACATCTTCATCAGCGACATCGGCAAGACGCTGGAGCTGACGCGCGGCAGCTGCAAATGGGGGGCACAGGTCCCGGCAGGGCGTATTCTGGTGGACGGTACCGGCGTCGGCGACGTCGGGAGCGTGGTGCTCCGCGACCGGAAGCATCTGGCGCAGGACGGCATGCTCGTTGTCGTGGTCAACCTTTCGGCAGAGGACGGCAGCGTTATCACCGGGCCGGACATCATCACGCGCGGTTTTGTCTACGTGAAGGAATCGGAGAATCTGATGGAGGAGCTGCGCGTCATCGCCGCCCATGCCATCGACCGCTGCCAGCAGAACGGCAAGAGCGACTGGAGCGTGCTCAAGGCGGCCATCAAGAACGACCTTTCCGGGTATCTGTTCAAGAAGACGAAGCGCAATCCGATGATCCTGCCGGTCATCATGGAAATCTGACGGAGTATCGGCGCAGGCATTCCGGGAACGGGCTGCGCCGGAGAGAATAATTCCGAAAACAGAAAGATTTTTTGAAATATCCCTTGTCAAAAATGCGGATTTGGGTATATAATAATACAGTTGCGCGATTGGGTGCGGCAAAGAGAAATTGTGCTGGGCACAAATTAAGGATGAGCTGAAATGGCAAGTGCAAAAAATATGAAACAGCCTGCAAAGACAACGCCGGAGGATGCCATGGCGCGTGTGAGCGCGCTGATCGCAAAAGCAAAGAAAGAGGGCAGCATCCAGGCAAGCGAGCTGACGGCCGAGTTGGAAAAGCTCGATCTGTCGGTGGAAAAAATCGAGCAGGTTTACGATACGTTTGACGCGATGGGGATCCAGATCGTCAGCCCCGAGCTGGAGCTTGATCTGGGCGGCGATCTCGGAATGGACCTCGATGGTAGCATCGGCGCGGACGAGGAGGAAGAGCTGATCGACCCGGTCGAGCTGGCGGCGGAATATAATCTGGACGACCCTGTCCGGATGTATCTGAAGGAGATCGGGCAGGTGCGCCTGCTGACTGCGGAGGAAGAGATCGATCTGGCCCGCCGCGTCTCTGAGGGCGACAAGGCTGCGAAGGACAAGCTGACCGAGGCCAACCTCCGTCTGGTGGTCTCGATCGCGAAGAAATATTCCGGCCGCGGACTGCATATCCTTGATCTCATTCAGGAGGGCAACACGGGCCTGATCCGTGCGGTCGACAAGTTCGACTATACAAAGGGAAACAAATTCTCTACATATGCGACGTGGTGGATCCGGCAGGCGATCACAAGAGCCATTGCCGACCAGGCGCGGACGATCCGCGTGCCCGTGCATATGGTGGAGGTCATCAACAAAGCCACGCGCTGCAACCGCAAGCTCGTGCAGGAGCTCGGCCGCGAGCCGACGCTCGAGGAGATCGCCGAGGAGCTGAATCTGCCGATCGAGAAGATCATCGAGGCCAACCGCACTGCCGCAGATACGCTGTCGCTGGACATGCCGGTCGGCGATGAGGAAGACACGACGATCGGGTCGTTTGTCGAGGACGACAACACGCCGGGCCCCGTCGATGCTACGAGCAACATGCTGCTCGCCGAGGCACTGTCGGAGATCCTCGGCACGCTGACCGAGCGCGAGGCGGACGT
>DBLB01000104.1:6973-15100 GCA_002298695.1 Clostridiales bacterium UBA735
GTCGGCCAGATCTTCGGCGTCACGCGCGAGCGCATCCGCCAGATCGAGAACAAGGCTATCCGCAAGCTGCGTCATCCGTCGCGCGCGAAGAAGATCAAGGATTTCTACTGCTGAAGATCAGACACCACCGGACCGCGGTCCGGTGGTGTTTTTTTGTATCCAGGGGCGTCTATGACGGGAGACGGAGGCGCTGCAGGGGGCAAAATTGATGCAGCGGGCGTGTTCCTGCAGGGACGGGGATTCCGGAGCGCAGGAGCGGACAGCGGCGTCCGTCCCTACAGACGAGAGAGCCGCCGTGGAAGACTGCGGGGAACGAGGGGCTGCGGGAATTTTGGTCGGAGTGTGTAGAAACGTGTCATAATAGGGACACTTGCTGTCGAAATCGTACAGCAAATTTTGGTGAGTTTTGTACTTCAAAAAATAGAACGAATGTTTTATAATATAGACACTGCCTCGAAAGTTCAGGAAAGGAAAAGAGAACGATGAAGGGACACATGCAGAGAGGAACAGCCGCCGAACGGAAAGAAAGAGGAGGAAGCCGGATGAAAGAATTGGGATATCCGAGAAGAATGCTGCAGGAAGAGATCCGGGAACGGAGAGAACTGGCGAGAAGCGGAAAGTGTAAGTGTGTCGGGAGCGGGAAGGTCCGGGTGCGGACACCGTCGGACGCGATGCGGCGGCGGGAGCTGGAACGGCTGAACGGACGGGTACGCGTTTATCAGCTGGGGCGGCCGATGTCCCGGAGGCAGTTCCGGTCGCTGCCGGAGGATCTGCAGCGGCTGTATGTACGGCTGCTGCGGGACAAGCACGGCGCGACGCGGCGCGCGGCACGGGAGCTGACCGGAGAGGACTTCGGGCTGCAGTTCGGCGAGGGCGACAGCACACGCTGGAACGCATTTCTGGCGAGGGGGAAACAGAGATGAGCGTGGAGGAATTTCTGAGGAGCGCCAGAGAGGCGGAGATCGAGATCGGACGGCTGGAGGAAATTCTGCTGCGCCTGGATGCCCGGGCGAAGCGCGTGACGGCGGTCTACCGGCAGGGCGGCGGCTCGGGCAATGGGCCGGAGGGTGTCTGGATCCAGCTGAGCGAGCAGCGCGAGCGGATGAAGGAGCGGCTGGCAGAGGCCGGACAGCAGCAGGAGGCCGTGGAGGCGTTCATTGCGCAGATCGGGCAGGGACGGCTGCGGGAGATGCTGCGGCTGCGGTTTTTGAGCGGCCTGTCCGTGGAGGAGGCCGCGGCACGGATGGGCTACTGTTATGACACGGGAAAGCGGATCTCATCGCAGGCAATGCGCGCAGCCAGGGCGGCCTGGCAGAGCTGGCATGCGGCGCAGTGAATGGCGCGCGCGGGAGCGCGTCTACGGATACTGCCGGGCGTGCGGCGGCGAGGTCTATCTGGGAGAAGCCTGCTTCCGGGTCGGCGGGCGGCTGCTCTGCCGGGACTGCGTGCGGGAGGGCCGCGAGATCGCGGGTGAGACAACGGACGACTGGCAGGAGGAGCGCCTGCAGCAGAAGAGAGTGTAAAACAAAAAAGCCGGAATAGAAAAAGCGGGACGTCCCAGGAGGGACGTCCCGCAGTTTGATAAAGAACACGAGATCAGAACAGGTCGAGCGTGTTGGTGAGGTAGAGGGCTTCGCGGACATGCAGGTGGTATGCGGGGCGGGTGAGGTAGTGGAGAAGAAATTCCAGCAGGAGGGCGCTGCCGAGGGTGCGGCCTTCGATTTTGAAGTTGGAAAAGCCCATGGGAAGGTAAATGTTCCGGATATCCTGGACGCCGATAAAAGCCGGGTTTTCCATGGCTTTGGAGAAGCGGTAGCCGCCGGCGGCGTCCGGCGCGGCGCAGCGGTGCGCCGCGGGCAGGCCGAGGGTCCTGCGGCTGACGGCTTCATAGCAGGCGCGGCGGGACGGACAGGCGAACCGGCAGCATTCGTTGCAGAGAAACTCCACCTTGTCTTTCTGCGCCTGAGGCAGGGCGGATAGCGCGTCAAAGGAATGGTTGAGGCGGAAGTCCGGTACGACGAAAGAAAATTCCGGGCGCGCCAGTTCCTGACGGAGCTGTGAAACCTCCGTCAGGACCTTTGTGGTGGAGGAGACAAGATAGAGCTGCGGATAGTGCGCTTGCAGGTAATGCAGCAGCAGGTCGGAATGGACGATGACGCCGCTGCGCGGGCCGGCGGAATCTGCGAAGAGACGGCAGAGGGCGTTGCAGAAAGCGTCGGAGAGGTGCTCCTCGCGGAGCAGGGAATTGCTGAAGGTCAGGCGGGCGGAGATGCCGTATTCCTGCGTCAGGGCAAGCACGTCGCGCGGGCTTTGCGTGCCGCAGCCAATGCGGCCGCCGCCCCAGAGCGCGCCCTGCGGCGCGCCGTAGATCGAGCGGATGCAGCACCAGTCGTAGAAATATTCCGGGTGTGCGCGCCAGAGCGGCAGAAAGGCGCGGTAGAAGTCGTAGAATTCAAACAGGCCGGGGAGATGGAAGAACGCAAGCGGCTGGTGCATGTGCAGACGCCTCCTTTTGCGGCGCGCAGATGTGTGCCGGAGATTTGCGGAAAAAGGACGTGTTGTGCAGACCGGTTACTGGATATGGACGTGGTTGTTGATATGGTCGATGCAGTAGCAGTGATAGCCGCTGCACTTGGAGCAGTAGCGGAACTCAAGATCGGGATAGTCCGTATCCGTACGGCCGCAGACCTCGCACTTGTGCCGATAGGGCTTTTCGCCGGATCTGGAACGGTAGGAATTGGCCCAGTTCGCGTTCGGGCGGCTGCCGGCGGTGGTGCGGTAGTTGCGGTGCGGACGGTTCCGGAGCGAGTCCGGCAGAAGATTGCGGCAGTCGCTGCCGAAAAACAGGAAGTAGTTTGCCAGCGGCACGAGCGGCAGCAGCCAGTAGAGGCGCAGCGGCGCGGCCAGAATATACTGAATAATGTCCCATGCAATGCCGGCCAGATAGACCCAGGCCAGCCACTTCATCTTCAGCGGGATAAACAGAAGCAGCACCCGCATGTCGGGCGCGAGCGTGGCCACGGCGAGGAAGAGGCTGAGATTCAGCGCCGAGGCTGTCGCCGGGTAGCCGAGCAGGAGCGCGGCGAGGTCGGTCAGCAGCAGGCCGGTCAGATAATAGAGGTCAAAGCGGCAGCGGCCCCAGCTGCGCTCGAGGATCTGGCCGAGCTGGTAGTAGAAGTAGAGCGAGATCAGCGCGAAGAACAGATACGCGCCGCTGCTGCCGGTCAGGTAGGTGAAGACGTAGGTGAAAAGACGCCAGACCTGCCCGTGCAGGATCCTGGAGGCGTCAAACCGCAGCAGCGTGTAGACGACGTAGCTCGGGTCGATGAGCGTCAGGCCGTAGACGATCAGATTTCCGATGCCGATGATCATCATCAGGTTTGGAATGCCCTTGTTCCGGTTTTTCAGACAGAAGCGGTCAAACCGCCGGCGAAGCTCTTTCATGGGTGAAGTCTCCTTTGCTCTATGTGCCTTTTATGATACAGGAAGGTTTCGGAAAAGTCTATGGTTAAAATGTGAACTCTGTGGAAAAGTATGGCCGGAACTCAGAAAAAATAGTCTGCGGAATGTGTTGACTTTTGCCGGAAAGCGCGTATAATAAATATGCTGATGAAGCAGGACAACTGAATCCTTATCAAGAGCGGTGGAGGGAACGGCCCGATGAAGCCCGGCAACCTGCGAAAGCAAGGTGCCAAATCCGGCGATGTGATCGAAAGATGAGGGAATGAACTTCCAAGTGCGTCTGTCGATGACAGAAGCGCTTTTTTCATATCCCGACGTAAGCGAAGTGGAAAGGAATTTGATACGATGAACGAAGAAACGCGAATTTTTACGTCTGAATCCGTGACCGAGGGGCATCCCGACAAGGTCTGCGACCGGGTGTCGGACAGCGTGCTGGACGCGGCGCTGGCGCAGGACCCGATGGCGCGCGTGGCCTGTGAGTGCGCGGCGACGACGGGACTCATGCTCGTGATGGGCGAGATCACGACGACGGCAAATCTCGACGTGGCGGACATCGCACGCCGTGCCATCTGCGAGATCGGCTACGACAATGCGGCGGCGGGCTATGATGGACACAGCTGCTCCGTACAGGTCGCGCTGCACCGGCAGTCGCCGGACATCGCCATGGGCGTTGACAGCTCCTACGACGACAAGAACGAGATCGGTGCGGGCGATCAGGGAATGATGTTCGGCTTCGCCTGCCGCGAGACGCGCGAGCTGATGCCGGCCCCCATCTCCTATGCGCACAACCTGACCAAGGCCCTGACGGCCTGCCGCAAGGGCGGTGAGCTGCCGTGGCTCCGACCGGACGGCAAGAGTCAGGTCTCTGTGCAGTATGCCGCCGACGGCACGCCGGAGCGCATCGACACCGTCGTCGTCTCGACACAGCACGCGCCCGACATCGCGATCGAAGATCTGCGTGAGCAGGTCATCGAAAAGGTCATTCAGCCGAACCTCCCCTCCCGCCTGCTCGATGAGAAGACGAAATATTATGTCAACCCGACCGGCCGCTTCGTCATCGGCGGCCCCACGGGCGATTCGGGGCTGACAGGCCGCAAGATCATCGTCGACACCTACGGCGGCTATGCCGCGCACGGCGGCGGCGCGTTTTCCGGCAAGGACCCGACGAAGGTCGACCGCAGCGGCGCGTATATGGCGCGCTACATTGCGAAGAACATCGTGGCGGCGGGTCTGGCCGACAAGTGCCAGCTCCAACTGGCCTACGCCATCGGCGTGGCGCATCCGGTGTCGGTGCTGGCCGAGACGTTTGGTACGGGCAAAATTTCTGATGCGGCGCTGTCTGCGCTGGTGCGGGAATGCTTCGATCTGCGGCCGGCGGCGATCATTGAAAAGCTCGGCCTGCGGCGGCCCATCTACGTCCAGACCTCGGCTTACGGTCATTTTGGGCGTGAAGAACTGGATCTGCCGTGGGAAACCGTCGATATGACGGAGACTTTGCTTGCAAAAGCGTGAAAAATAGAGTATGATGCTCTTGTCAAAGGAGCGAACAATTATGAAAAAAATTGAAATTATGGGCTGCGGCTACATCGGCCTGCCCACCGCCGTCACGTTCACACTCGCGGGCTATGAGGTCTGCGGCTTCGACGTCAAGGCGGAAACCGTAGAAATACTGTCACAGGGCAAGATCAACATCGTCGAGCCCGGCCTGCAGGAGGCCCTGACTGAGGCCATGGCGACCGGCCGGCTGCACTTTACCACGACGCCGGAACCGGCGGATGTGTTCATCATCGCCGTTCAGACGCCGTACCGCGAGACACCGGAGAAAAAGCGTGTATCGGACATGCGCTTTGTCGAATCCGCGGCGCGCGAAGTCGGCAGCGTGCTCCGCCCCGGCGGTCTCTGCGTGCTGGAATCCACGTCGCCTCCCGGGTCGACGCGGCTGGTGGAGCAGATCGTCTCCGAGGTCAGCGGCCTGAAGCCGGAAGAATTCATGACGGCGCACTGCCCGGAGCGCATCATTCCGGGGCGGATGCTCATTGAGCTGCGGCAGAACGACCGCATCATCGGTTCCAACCGCCCCGAGGCGGCGGAGTATGCGAAGGCCATCTATGAAAAGGTCGTTACCAAGGGGACGATCCGCCTGACAGACGATCTGACTGCGGAAATGTGCAAGCTGACGGAGAACACGTTCCGCGACATCAACATCGCGTATGCCAACGAGCTGAGCGAGGTCTGCGACCGGCTGGGCATCGACGTGTTCAACCTCATCGATCTGGCCAACTGCCATCCGCGCGTGAATGTCCACAAGCCGGGCGTCGGCGTCGGCGGACACTGCATCGCGGTCGACCCGTGGTTCATCCACGAGAAGTTTGAAGATATCACGCCGCTCATCGCGGAGGCGCGGCACGTCAACGACACGAAGCCTGAATGGGTCGCGGAGCGGATCGGACGCGACGTGAAGCCCGGGGCAAAGATCGCTGTGCTCGGCATGAGCTTCAAGGCCAACATCGACGACACGCGTGAAAGCCCGTCGGTGCTGTTTGCGAAAATTCTTGAAGAGAAGGGCTATCAGGTCATCGCCTGCGAGCCGTATATCGAGGGCGACGTCGCCGGTTTCCAGAACCACACGCTGGAAGAGGCGATGGCCGCGTGCGATTACGCCGTCATTACCCTGACGCACGACAAGTTCAAGGAGCACAAAGAGCTCATCGCGACGAAACCGTATTACGACTGTGTCGGTTTGATGCGGTAAGGCTTGCAATCTGGCGAAAGTTTGGGTATACTAATCTCAGAATATTGACAGGAGGTCATTTTTATGGCTGCAACGATCGAAAAGTCCACCATCATCGGCGACGTTCTGGACATCGCGCCGGAGACCGCCCCGCTGTTCATGGCCATCGGCATGCACTGCCTCGGCTGCCCGTCCTCCCGCGGCGAGACCGTCGAAGAGGCCTGCATGGTCCATGGCGTCGACTGCGACGCGTTCCTTGCACAGGTCAACCGCTTCATCGAGGCGAATGAAGAGGCGAACAAGTAATTTAACTGCATTCAGCAAAAAAAGCGGCCTTTTGGCCGCTTTTTGCGTAAACGGAGAACCTATGAAGATTCCAATTTCCAAACGGCTGCTGCTCTGCGCGCAGCTGGTGCCGGAGGGGGCGCGTGTGGCCGACATCGGTACAGACCACGGCTATCTGGGCCTATACCTGCTGCAAAACGGCCTTGCCGCGCATGTCCTCGCCGCCGATCTCCGCCCGCAGCCCCTGCAGACGGCAAAGCTGCACGCAGCAAAGTTCGGTTTTGCGGGGCAGATGGAGTTCCGCCTGTCGGATGGCCTCGCGGAGATCGGCCCGGATGAGGCCGACACGATCGTCTGCGCGGGCATGGGCGGCGACCTGATCGTCGAAATTTTATCCGCCTGCCCGTGGCTGCGCGAAAAGGACTATACGCTGATCCTACAGCCGCAGTCTGCCGGACAGGAGCTGCGCCGCTGGCTCGGCGAGCACGGCTTCGCCATCGAGTGCGAACAGCTCGTGCAGGATGGAAAATTCTTATACACGGTGCTCCGGGCGCATCCGGGCGAGGGCGCGATCCTCTCGCCGGGTGCACAGTACGTCTCGCCGTGGCTGCGCCAAAGCGGCTCACCGTTGCTCGGCGCGTATATGCAGCGCATTGAAAACGCGCTGCGGCGGAGCGTGGAGGGGCTGGCAAGCGCCGAGCACCAGCGGCCCGAGCGGCTGGCCTATTACCGGGCAGCGCTCGAAGAAGTCGAAGAAATGAGGAAAAATCATGAGAACAGTACGGGGAATTTATGATGCGCTCTTTGCCTTTGCGCCGGAGCGCATGAAGATGGGCGACTGGGACAATGTGGGGCTGCTCTGCGGCCGGTTCTCCACGGAGGTGGAGACGGTGCTCGTCGCGCTCGATCCGCTGCCGGATGTGATCGCAGAGGCCGTGGAAGTGGGGGCGCAGTGCATCGTGACGCACCATCCGCTCTTTTTTGACCCGCCCCGCGCCATCAACGAGACCACGCTCGCGGGACGCTCCGTTCTGGAGCTCATCGAGCACGGCATCGCCGCCATCAATCTCCATACGAATCTCGACTGCGCGCCGGGCGGCGTCAACGACGTGCTGGCCGCGAAGCTGGAGCTGGACAATGTCCGCATTCTGGCCCCAGCGGGTGAGGATGCTGCGGGACGGCCCTACGGACTGATCCGGATCGGCGAGACGGAACAGACGGATGCGCGGACATTTGCGGCGTTTGTGAAGGAAAAGCTGGCCTGTCCGGGGCTGCGGTTCGCCGACGCCGGGAAGCCCGTGCGGTGCGTCGCCGTCGGCGGCGGGAGCTGCGGCAGCGCGATCGACGAGGTGCTCGCAGCGGGCTGCGACACATTCGTGACGGCGGATCTGAAGTATCATCAATTCGAGGAGGCACGCTGGCGCGGGCTGAATCTCATCGATGCGGGGCATTTTGAAACGGAAAATCCGGTCTGCAACGTGCTGACGGTGCTGCTGCGCGAGCGGTTCCCGGAGCTGCGTGTCCTGAAATCGGCAGTACATCGCGATGAAACGCAATTTTTTGGTTGATTTTTACCGAACACCTATGATAAAATAAAGCGTAAAACTGATACGAAGGGAAGAAACTCCATGTCCGGACATTCCAAGTGG
>DBLB01000201.1 GCA_002298695.1 Clostridiales bacterium UBA735
CAAGACAAGGTTTGGAAAATGGCGGAATACATTGCGTATTTTCCATTTTTCAAACCGCGGGATTGGCGAAAAAGATCTGTTGTCCGCGGTCGGGGATTTATTCAGAGGTTCCCAAACCCGGAGCACGGAATAACGGAGCCCGCGGGGCAGGGGAGCGCCCCTGTCCCGCGTTTTGATTCAGGAGGTAGATCTATGCGATTTGGAATCCGGACGCTGGACGATCTCAGCGTATCCGGCAAAACGGTTCTGTGCCGGGTGGACATGAACCAGCCGGTCGATCATAAAACCGGCCAGCTCAGGAGCACGGCGCGCATTGAAGCCTGTGCGCCGACGATCCGCGAGCTTTCCGACCGGGGGGCGCGTGTGGTGCTGCTGGCGCACCAGGGGAGCGACATTGAATACCGGAATTTTTATTGTACGCAGCCGCATGCCAGGGTGCTGGAAACGCTGCTCGGCCGTCCGGTCAAATGGGTGGACGATGTCTGCGGCCCGACGGCGCGGCAGATGATCCGCGCGCTCGAACCGGGCGAAATTCTGCTGCTGGACAATGTTCGCTATCTGTCCGAGGAGCAGACGCTGTTTGAGTTGAAGCTGAAGCTCACGCCGGAGCAGCAGGCAAAGACGCTGCTTGTGGAAAAGCTTGCTCCGCTTGCAGATCTCTACGTCTGCGATGCCTTTGCCGCCGCACATCGCGACCAGCCAAGCCTCTGCGGCTTCGAGCAGGTGCTCCCGTCCGCGATGGGGCGGCTGTTCGAACGGGAATACTGCGTCGTTTCCGAGCTGATGCAGAAGCCGGCGAAGCCCTGCGTCTTCGTCCTCGGCGGTTCAAAGATCTCCGATGCTTTTTCCATGATGGAGACGGTGCTTCGCAGCGGCACGGCGGATACCGTTCTGACCGGCGGGCTGGTCGGGAATATTCTGCTTGCCGCCTGCGGCAGGCAGATCGGCCGCGGCAGTCTGGAATTCATCGAGAAGAGCAATTACAGCGGCTATCTGGACGTTGCGGGCGGCATTTATCAGAAGTATGCGGACAAGATCCGTCTGCCGGAGGATCTTGCCTATGTGGAAGACGGCGCGCGGCGGGAAGCGCGGAGCGATGAAATGCCGGAGAATGCCTGCGCACTGGACATCGGCAGCCGGACGGCGGAAGCATACGATCGCATCATCCGTGCAGCCGGAACCGTATTTGTGAACGGGCCGATGGGCGTCTTTGAAGCGCCGGAAACGGAAGCCGGCACGCGCCGGGCCTTTGAGGCACTGGGCGACGCGCCCGGCTTTACCGTCGTCGGCGGCGGTGACAGCGTCACCGCTGCGGCAAAATATCAGGTCAGGGACAAGCTGGGCTACGTCTGCACCGGCGGCGGTGCGCTGATCCGGTTCCTGACGGGCGAGGAGCTGCCGGTCGTGCGCGCGCTGCGGCAGGCGGCTGAACGGGACAGCGCGGAGGGGAGGAAACAGAGTTGACAGAGAAACAGGAACAGGAATTGCGGCTTTTTGCGCTGCAAATCCGGATCGGGCTGCTGGAGGCCATCCGTGCGCGGGGCTTCGGCCATGTCGGTGGCAGCCTCAGCATCGCGGACGCGCTGGCGGTGCTCTACGGAGACGTGATGCGCTATGATCCGGAAGATCCCGGCTGGGAAGCACGGGACAAGCTGGTCTGCTCCAAGGGGCACGCCGGCCCCGCCGTCTATGCGGCGCTGGCATTGAAGGGCTTTTTTCCCTATGAGACGCTCAGAACGCTCAATCAGCCCGGAACCATCCTGCCCAGCCACTGTGACCGGCGCCTGACGCCTGGTGTCGATATGACGACCGGTTCTCTCGGGCAGGGCGCCTCGCTTGCGGTCGGCATGGCGCTCGGCGACCGGCTGAAGGGGCTGGACGCGCGCACCTATCTGATCGTGGGCGACGGAGAGGCGAATGAGGGGCAGGTCTGGGAGGCGGCGATGCTGGCCGCAGCGAAGCAGGTGACCAATCTGGTCTGGCTGATCGACTGCAACGGCAAGCAGCTCGACGGAGCCACGCGGGACATTCTGAACCCGTTCGATCTGGAAGAAAAGTTCCGCGCCTTCGGCTTTGAAGCGCTCAGCATCGACGGCAACGATCTGACGCAGCTGACATCTGCACTGCACCGGCAGCCGCTGGAAAAGCCGCTTGCGATCATCCTGCATACGGTCAAGGGCAAGGGCGTCCCCGCGGTGGAGACGGCGCGCTCCAACCACAGCATGTCGCCGTCCGACGAGGTCTTTGCACAGTGGATCTCGGATCTTCGGGCGCAGTATGAGACGCTTTCGCAGGAGGTGTGACCATGAAAATCATTTATAACGGCACACAGGACGGCCGTCTTTATAAAAACATTCTGGGCCAGACGATCGGGGCAATTTTGCAGGAGGACCCCGGGGCAGTCTATCTGGATGCGGACCTGATGAGCTGCATCGGCACGGCGGGCCTCCCTGCAAAGACGCCCCGCGCCATCAATTGCGGGATCGCGGAGGCAAATATGATCGGTGCAGCCTGCGGGCTTTCCGCTGTGGGCATGCACCCGATCGCGCACACCTTCGGCCCCTTCGCGTCCCGCCGCTGCTTTGACCAGCTGTTCCTGTCCGGCGGCTATGCCGGAAACGCCATCACGGTCATCGGTACAGACCCCGGCATCTGCGCGGCGTTCAACGGCGGTACGCACATGCCGTTTGAGGACATGGCGCTCTATCGCGAAATTCCGGACGCAACGGTCGTCGACGTGACCGATGCGGCAATGCTGCAATTCTTTCTCCGCAGCTTCCTGACGAAGCCCGGCGTCAAATACCTCCGCGTCGGGCGCAAGGACTTCTATCCGGTCTACGCCGAGCAGACACAGTTCACACCCGGACAGGCCGCCGTGCTCCGCGAGGGAGCGGACGCAGTCATCGTGGCCAGCGGGATCATGGTCCGGGAAGCGCTGGAGGCGGCAGCTGCGCTCGAACAGGAGGGAATCCATGCCGCGGTCATCGACCCGGTCACGGTCAAGCCGTTGGATGCGGCCTGCATCCGCGCGTGGGCGGAAAAAACCGGTGTCGTCGTCACGGCGGAAAATCACAGCCGCATCGGCGGCCTGACGAGCGCCGTGCAGGATGCGGTCTGCGGCCTGCCGCTGCGGTTCGGCTGCGTTGCGGTCGACGACTGCTTCGGCGAGGTCGGCCCGCAGAGCTATCTGCGCGAACGCTTTGGCTTGACGGATGTACGCCTGGCACAGACGGTAAAGGAGCTCTGCCATGGATGAAAAACAGACCGGAGCTGCCATGTCGCTGCCGGACGGATAGCGTCCGGTTTCCGCCTCGGCGCAGACGCTGGGCCAGATATGCTATGTTCTTGCAGAGCGGGATGCTGTGCGGCGGCTGCTGATCACGGGCGGAGAAGACCCGCTCTTTTCCGGCGAGCGCCTCGCGGGCGGGGAGCTGAGCGGCCCGCTGACCCATGAAAACTGCCTTGCGCTGCAAGCGCGCTTCCCATGGACCGCGCCCTCCTGCCCGCGCGGAAAGCGGATCACGTTCGGCCTGGGCGACCGGCTGGGCATCGCCGCGCCCGCACAGCTGGCGGCGCTGGCCGGGACGGAGGTTTTCCCCGTCCTGGCGCAGCAGTCCTCGCGCGAGCTGAAGCTGACGCACAGGAGCAACCGGGAAATGCTGGACGACGTGGCCTGGGAGGTCTTTCAGGCCGGTTATCAGGGCGGCTATGCCGCTGACGGCGACCATCTGAAAACCGAAGAGGAGGTGCGGCGCGCTCTGGCCGACGGGGACACAATGATCACGCTGGACTGCTCAGACTACATTGATACCGCAGCTTACCGCCTGCATGAGGAAGACGCCTGGGCGCGCTGTCGGGCGCTGTTTCCGGAAAAAACGCTGGAAACCTGGACGCGCACATACTGCGGAAAGCAGTTCGCACGGCCCGGCGTTACGGTCACATTTCCGCAGGAGGGTTTTGCACAGCTGCTGCTGACCTATGCGCGCGCGGTCCAATTTGCCGCGCAGATCTGGCAGAACCTGATTCTGCCGGTGCGGGATACGGTCGCCTTTGAGCTCTCGATCGATGAAACCGAGATCCCGACCAGCCCGTGCGCGCACTATTTTGTCGCTGCGGAGCTGCAAGCTGCGCAGGTCACACTGGACAGCCTTGCCCCGCGCTTTTGCGGCGAGTTCCAGAAGGGCATCGACTATATCGGGCAGACAGCGGACTTCGAACGTGATTTTTCCGCGCATACCGCCATCGCCGCAGCCTTCGGCTACCGCATCAGCGTGCATTCCGGAAGCGATAAATTCCGGATTTTCCAGATCGTCGGGCGCTGCCCGGAGGGCTATCATCTCAAAACCTCCGGTACAAGCTGGGTCGAGGCCGTGCGCGTGATCGCCATGTGCGAACCGGCGCTGTTCCGCCGGATGTGGGCCTGCGCCTGCACATATTTCGAGCAGGCGCGCGCGTATTACCACGTCAGCGCTGCGCTTGCAGACGCGCCGGAGGTTCCGGCGCTGCCGGACGATCCCTGCCCGCGCCAGATCCTGTACATCACATACGGCTTCCTTCTGGCAAAGCAGGAAGACGGGGAACCGACGCTGCGTGCGGACATCTACGCCGCGCTCAGACGGCACGAAGCGGTGTTCCGGCAAATCATCACCGCCCACATCCGCAGACACCTCACGGCCCTCGGCCTCTGCGAAACGCCGCAGCAATAAAACAAAGGGAGAGACGGAAAACCCGTCTCTCCCTTTTGCTTGTCCGGATTACTTGCTGAGATACGCATAGATCGCCATCGCGACCTCCGCGCGGTTTGCGTTCTGTGCCGCATCCGAACCCTGCGCCGCATTCAGAATGCCGTTCGCATAAGCCCAGGCAACGTCAGCCTTCGCCCAGTTGGAAGCGCTGATTCCCGCAGGCAGCTCCGTCTCCGGAACCGTCTTCCCCTGGAACTTCGCGTACCGGCTGAGAATGGCCGCCAGCTGTTCGCGCGTGACCGCCTTTTCGGGCTTGAACGTGCCGTCAGTGAAGCCCTCGACAATGCCGTTCGCAGAAGCCCAAGCCACAGCATTGCTGTAGTAGCGGCCCGCAGCAACATCCGAGAACACTTTCCCGCCATTGACCGCCGGTTCATTCTCCATCCGGTACAGAATGGTCACAACCATCCCACGCGTCAGCGTAGCCTCCGGGCTGAACTTGTCCGCGCTCGTACCGTTCATCAGGCCGTTCGCGTAAACAAACTTCACGCCGTCAAAATACCAGCTCCCCGGAACCACATCCGCAAATGGCAGCCCGCTTGCATTCTCATTCTGCGCCCCCTGCGCCGGCGTACCGACCTGGGAGACAGACTTAATAAGTTCGTCATACTCCGCTTCCGCATCGGTCAGCTTCTTCACGATCTCGGGCGGAATGAGCTTCTTCTGCTCCTCGCTCAGCGCCTCATAGGCGTTGCGTGCGGCCTTGATGGCCTCGCCGCTGCCGGTCGTCACGTCGCCGATGGCGTTGATCAGATCGGCCACAACCGCCTCGTCCGCCGCAAGCACCGTGATGGTCAAATCGTCGATCTGTCCGCGGTACAGGAAATCATACGCATCCATAAAGCCCTTCGTGTAGCAGATCGCGACGTTGCCGCCGTGGATGCTGTACGTGCCGGGCTTCGTATCGGCAGGCACGGTGAACGTGATGGACTTGATTTCATGCACGCTCTGCACGCTGGTGCCGTCCTGGTTCAGCTTCCGGTACGCCGTCTCCACCGAGCGCAGCCCCGGAATGTTGGTGTAGAAACGGCTGATGGCGTACTTGAGCTCCTGCGTCTCGTCGACCTCATAGGTCTTCAGCATCTCGCCGGTGGGCAGCTCAGGGACGGTGATGGTGATGCTCTCGCCGGCCTTCACCACGCCGCCGTTGGACGCCACGCTCGCCAGAGTCTCCGCCGGCCCCACATAGTTGGGGTTATCGGCCACATCCAGCGTGATGTCGGCCAGATGGCCGAACTCAAACGTCGTGGAATCGGCCATGCCGCCGGTGTTGCCCTGCGTCAGCTCGGAGCCGAGGCCGGAGCCGTAGCCCGCGTGCATGATATAGCCGTCGTGCAGCGTGATCTTGCCGGAATCGGTCAGCGAAACGAGCGATCTGTAGAACCAGCCCGCCTCGCCCTGGCCGGTGAACTTGCTGGGGTTGTAGTTGATCTTGATCGATTCGTCGGTTCGCACCAGACCCTGCCGCGGCATGTCGGTGATATACATCGTCGCGCCGTTGCCGTTGTTGTAGATTCGGGAGATTTTGTGCAGGCAGATGGGGCGGCCGAGGGTCCAGACGCCCGCCTCGTCGCCCTTGCGGAGCGCTTCGCCCGGACGGCTGACGTTCTCGGTGATGAACTTGACGACCTTGCCCTGCAGGGCATAGACCTGCGTGACGTTCTCACCCTCATAGTCCGCGTTGACCTCGATGCAGTTGTAGCCGTCCTTCAGCAGGATGGTCACATCGCCGTTGGCGTCGGGCGTATAGGCCGTCTTGACCGCGGTGCCGTCTTCGTTGTACTTCAGATAGTCGTAGACCCACACCTTGCCGTTTTCGCCATTGATATGGAAGGTGAATTCCGCGCCCTCCTGGCCGTATTCATAGCACCAGTTGTCATAGCGCCGCGTGTATTCGCGCTCGGTGAAGTCGGTCAGCTTCTGGTAGAGCTTTTCGGTCTTGCTCTCCTCGGGGCTGTTCACGTGGACAACGATTTCCGGCGTCTGGCAGTACATCACGCCCTTGTCGTCGCAGAGCTTCACGGTGAAGGTCGTCGTGCCGGCCTTCTTCGGCACGAGGTAGTAGAGCATGTTCGCATGCTCACCCTTGCCGCCGAGGCCGAGATCCTGATAGACGCTCTCGACTTCCTTGATCTCAAAGATGCTCTCGTCCTTGATGTCGAACTCGAGCAGGCCGGGAGACGTGAACGGCAGGCCCTTTTCTGTGTAGTTGTAATAGGTCTTCGGTCGGTTCGTCCAGATCTCGCGGAAGCCCGTCTGATAATAGGTGTCCTCATGGCCGAGGTCGAGGTTGTAATAGCCGCTCTGGATGATGAAATCATCCGGATAGTCGGTCGGATACCCGGTGGATATGACGTCTGCAATGGACTGAAGAACCGCCGTGTTGTAGGCCGTCCAGAAGCCCATCGTGACGGTTTTCTTGCTGGCGCACTTGATCTTGCTCAGCTGCGCCCGCTGTGCGTCGCTCAGGGAGAGGAACTTGTCCGTGGCCTTCCGGACGGTGTCCAGATAGTCGCGGTAGTTGTCCGCCGTGACGGGGACGCAGGCGTTGACGAGATCGGTCATCGCCTGGATGCCGCCGTCAAAGCGCTCCTGCAAAAGCTTCATCCGCGCAGCCGCGTCGGTCAGCTTTTTGGCCGTCGCTGCGGGGATCTGCGCCCGCTCTTCGTCCGTGTAGTTGTCATACGTGGACTGATACGCCTGGATCTGCGCGGTGTCGTCGGGGTAGATCAGGCTGTCCAGATCCAGCGCATCGAGCGCGGCCACCAGCTCCGCGACCGGGGTCTTGACCACGCGGACATAGACCTTGGTGCTGAGAACGAAGCGGGGGTCGGTCTTCTGCTTGGCGATAAATTCGATCACCGTCGTCTCATCGGGATTGAGCGTGACGGGCTTGCTCAGGAACTCGGCCTGCGTGTCGGCCTTTTCCTGCTGCGCAACATATTCCTCGCCGTTGACATTCACGCCCAGGGTGAACTCGTCGGCAAAGGCGCCGGACATATTGACGTCCGTCTTCGAGGCCAGGCCGATCTGCTTGACCGCGGGGGAGACATAGAGCGCATAGCTCCAGCACGTCTTGCCGTCAAAGCCGATCTCGCCGGTGGGTTCGCCGTTTTCGTCCGCCTGGAACAGCGTGCCCTCGGGCTGGCCATGGAAGACGTTCGCCGCGTTATAATCATTGGGGAAGCTGCTCAGCTTGAGCTTCGTCAACCGGTAGACGGGCTTCGTCAGCACCAGCGTATAATATTCTTCCACGCCGTCCTTCGTCACGCCGACCAGATAGGTGTAATCGCCGGCTGCGGACAATCCGCTCGTCACGCTTGCCGTGCCGTCCACAAACTCCGAGATTGTGTTGCCGTACACATCCGCGATCCGCGCAGTCGCGCCCTCGGGCAGGCCGTTCAGCGTCATCGTGAAGCCCTCGTCGTTGAAGTCGGGCGTCTGGGCATACGGCGCAAGGTTGCCGGTGATCTTGGAGCGCTGCGCGTCAAATTTCAGGCTGACGGGCGCGCCCTCCACGTTCGGGTCGCCCTTGATCGTCTTGACCGAGACGCTCTCCGCGTTCAGCGTCGTGCCGGGCCGCACAATATGGACGGTATAGGTCTGCGCCGGGAGCGTGTTGTCGCATGCCGTCTCCCAGCTCGGGTCGCCGCACGTGATCTGAATGTCCATCCCGTTCGCAATGTAGAGCGTATCACGGGGGAGAACCTCCTCGTCGCCGACATAGGCATGCACCTGATACTGCTTGTTCATGGCCGTGGGCTGAACCTTGACGTTGCGCACAGCGGAGTCCTCCCACGCCTCGTCGAGCGGGATCACATACTCGTGGACGTCCGGCGAGAAGGCCGGGAACATCGTCAGATAACTGCTGCTCCCGACAATGTCGAGCGCCTTCAGCCGCTTGTCGCTGCTGCCCCAGTCGCCGCCGAGGTCCGCGCCGCGGCCCGTGGAGGTGTACATGATCCGGATCTCATCGCCCGGCTTGATCACGTAGTTCTCGAAGCCCTTGTTCGTGAACCAGCCGTTCAGCGTGCCCATCCAGCCGGAGTCCTGGCCGTTGTCAAATTCCTTCAAGCCGCCGATCTCGCTGATGTAGCCGTTTTCCGCGCCCGTCTGCGAGACGTTCCGCTCCTTCAGGATCTTCACGATGGCGTCCATCATGGTCATGCCCTCGGTCACCTGGAATCCCGCGGTGATCTTCGTGCCCTTCCATGCGGGCGGCTGGTTGTTTGAGGCGGCGCTCGCATCTGTGAACGTCGTGTTCTCAACGATGAGATTCGCGTAGCCTCTTCTGTCTGCCACAATGCTCGCGCCCAGCACGGTCGTGGGCAGCACGCCCAGCAGCATCACCAGCACGAGAAGCAGCGATAACGACCGTTTCTTCATCTTCTGTGTTTCCTCCTTGATTTACGGGGCAATGCCCCAGAATATAAAAATAACGCCGCACCCCAAAATGGGCGCGGCGAGATTTCCAGAATGCTTCTGAAAAACCGGTACAACAGG
>DBLB01000058.1:0-8156 GCA_002298695.1 Clostridiales bacterium UBA735
ATGTGAGGAATCTTATCCCGACGATGAAGCCTCTGGATCTTCCGAAGAAAGAAAATACAAAAGTCGAAGCCGCTCCAGTAGAAGCCAAGAAGGAAGAAATCATCGACTTCTCCAAGGTCGAGATCGAGCCGCTCTTCAAAGACTTTGTCGACTTCGAGACGTTCTCCAAGTCCGACTTCCGCGCCGTCAAGGTCAAATCCTGCGAAGCGGTCAAAAAGTCCAAAAAACTCCTGAAATTCGTGCTGGATGACGGCACCGGCACCGACAGAGTCATTCTTTCCGGCATTCACGAATACTACGAACCGGAAGAACTGGTTGGCAAAACGTGCGTCGCCATCACGAATCTGCCGCCCAGACCCATGATGGGCATTGACTCCTGCGGTATGCTGATCTCCGCCGTCCACCACGAGGAAGGCGCAGAAAAGCTCCACCTCCTCATGCTCGACCCCCACATCCCCGCAGGCGCAAAAATGTATTAAATTCCCAATTTGACACGTTTTTGACACACTTTCGGAATTCAATATGACACAATATGAAGCTGGAATGCACAGACACCCTGTGCATTCCGGTTTTTCTGCGCTTATAATAACCGCTCCCGGCCTTTTATAAAGGCCGGGAGCGGTCTGATTCTGTTTTCCGATTAAAGGAACCTTTGATTCATAGAATTAAAGGTTCTAATCGGAGGATCATGATGAGGCGAGATCGCGTGATTTTTTTAAAATCACGCAATTGGTTCCACCCGTGGCGGAACCTTTCTGATGAAAGAATTTCATCAGGAAACAGGATCAGATACTGTTTTCTGTTCTTTGGATCAGATCATTCTGGCAATCTTCGGACAGTTCAATAAAATAGGCGGAATAGCCTGCAATGCGGACGACCAGATCCCGGAATTCTTCCGGGTGCACCTGGGCTTTGCGCATTGTTTCCGTGGAGACTACGTTGAACTGAATTTCTGCGCCGCCGTGGGCCATATATATTTTCACCAGGTCGCGCAGCTTGTGGATCCCCTCCTCGTTGCTCAGCGCCGAGGGGTGAATTCGGAGGTTGAGGCACACGCCGTCCATATAACGGCTCTGGTCATAGCACAGCGCCGAGGCCAACACAGCGGTGGGCCCATTCACATCCCGACCCTGGGCAGGGGAGGCAGCGTCAGCAATGGGGGTTCCCGCCAGACGGCCATCTGGCGTTGCCCACGTGGTGTACCCCTGGCCGACATGGTCTGCTGCGCCATAGAGGCCGGCCTTGAAAACCTTTGCCCGTTTCGAATAGCATTTTTTTGTGAAAGCGTAGTATTGCTCCAGGACCCATCGCATCATATCATCCGCACGTTTCTCTGCGTTGCCGAAATGGGGGGCCTCATGAATTACCCGCTGACGAAGTCCTTCATACCCCTCCCAGTTGGCCATTACAGCGTCGTACATGGTTTTTCGGTCGACAAAGTGATTGTCATAGCACAGATATTTGATCGCACTCAGAGAATCGGCCACGGTAGCAAGGCCAGTGGCGGTTCCGCCGTAAGAGTTGTATTTGGCTCCGCCCATGGTACAGTCACGGCCGGATTCCATACAGCCGTCCAGAGAGATGGACAAAATGGCGTGCGGTGTGTGGTACTGCACCAGATATTCCAGATAGTTGTTCAGTGACACCTGGGCACGGAGATAGTATTCTGCCAGCTGACACCAGGCCTGTTGCACCTGAGAGAAATCCTCCATCTCATACAAATGACCGGTGTGGATCGGACTTTGGTGCCCATTCATGGGATTTTTTCCGTCATTTATGGCCATAGCCAAAATGGAACTGTAGTGAATGGAGGCATGGGGCGGGCAAACGCCGTTGGCGCAGGAATAGTCATTGCCGGAGCCGGTGATTTCCTGACAGCCAATGATAGCATAGTCCCGGGCATCTTCCAGAGTAAAGCCCAGTTCCCGAACGATACCGGGAATGATGATATCATCGTTCTGGAACAGGGGCAGGCCGCCCACGCGGCGGGAAGTCTCGATCGCCAGTTCCCACAGATCTTCCGGTGTGTTTTTGTTTATGCGCAGAGAGATAGTCGGATCGTGGAGACTCAGGCGGCTGACACTCTGCAAAACCATGTAGGTTACAGGATTGGAAGCATCTTCCCCGGTAGCAGGGTCTACACCGCCGATGGTGTTATGAAGATAGGTATTGCCGATACCTACGATCTTTACCAGCGGACCTTTGCCCCCGCCGTACATGCCGTTCACCTTCAGATAGAAACAATCCAGGATCTCCTGCGCTTCGTCCATGGTCAGGCGGCCTGCTTCCAGATCTGCCTTCAGGAACGGCCAGGTGTACTGGTCGATCCTTCCAAAGGAACCGATCTGGCTGAGGGCGCCCAGATGCAGCAGATATTGGTACAGCAAGGCTGCCTGCAAAGCTTCCCGGAAAGTCCTGCAGGGCTTTTCGGAAATCCAGTACAGGCTGTCCGCCATGGAAAGGAGCTCCGCTTTTCGGGCCGGATCAATGCATTGCTCTGCTTTTTGCATGCAGACATCGCCATAGCGGCGGATGTAGGTCGCAGCGGCGTCGCAGACAATGGTGACAGCCGTATAAAACATGACCTTTTCCGCGTCCTCCCCCATGAGATTATTTACATGCGCATCCAGCCACCGCTGGGCTTCCTGGCGGATGGCACCGTACCCCTTGTTGATGATCTTGGCAAAACCGGGTGTCAGATGTCCGGATGGCATCATCATCAGACCGACTTTGGGATTGGCGGCGGAAACGCCTGCTTCTGCCAGCTCAGTATATCCTTCCGGCAGCCATTGGGCGGCCATGTCATTGTAAGTATTGCCCTTCCAGAAGCCTTCAATAGACTTGAAGGCTTCCAGATCCTCCGGACTGATCGCCATGGGCAGGTCATCGGTTGCGGGGGCATGGTAGAGACCATCCGCTTCCAATGTCCAGCCGCTTTCTTCCACGTCGTGGGTCACCCACGTGCCCCGTCCCCATTCCGGCTCGCTGCCGCAGCCACAGAAATTCTTACACTTATTGCCGACGAGAACCTCAAAATCCTCCACCCGAATGGTCATTTTTTTACAAATTTCCTGCAGCAGCATCGGGCGGCGGATGGCAGGCACCATATGCCCGTGTGTGCGGTAAAAATCCGTGGTGATGAGAGCACGTTCAGCGTCAATGATATAAAGCCGATTCCGGGTCTTTTCGTGCATAAGATGGATACGCTCAGTTACCGGACGAAATGTGACCATAAAATCTTCCCCTTCCGTAGGATGCAGTGTTGGCATGGCGTTCTGTTGATTTCCTCTATTATAGCGCAGCCATCCTGGATTCACAAACAAAATATAATGAAATGTAACAAATAATGCTTGTTAATAAACGCGAGCTGTGCTATGATGGACAGGAATATGCGTGAGGAGGGAAAACGATGTTCAGCAAGCATATCCCTTTTTTCCTGGAGGCGGCCCAGTGCCTGAATTTCACAGAGGCGGCCAAACGGATGTACGTCACCCAGCAGGCAATGACCTGGCACATTTCCGCGCTGGAAAAGGAACTGAACGTGACCCTGTTTGTTCGCACTACCCGCGCCGTACAGCTGACGCCGGTGGGGATCTATCTGCGGGATCAATTTTCAAGGATCCACGACGAGATGCGCGTGATCGTGGAACGGGCAAGAAAGATGAGCACCGCGCAGCTCAGCTGTCTGCGGATCGGTTTTTATCATGGCTTGTCCCGTCGGCAGATCGTTCTGCCGATCCTTTCGGCGCTGCGCGGGCAAAGCCCGGATACGTTTTTTGATGTGCAGGTGCTGGATATGACAGAGCTGCGCAACCGGCTTCTGGACGGAAAGACAGACCTGGGGATCACCATGACCGATGCCGAAACTGCGTGGCCCGGGGTACAGACGATGGTTTTGCGCAGCTATCCCTTCGGCATTTATCTTGCAAACGATCATCCTCTGCTGGAAAATGGTTTCTCCTGGGAAAAACTGCATACCATCAGCTACCTTACGACAGAACGGCCCGGCGCATTCTCCGGGGATGGACGGAGAACCGCCCAACCTGCGTGGCTTCAGAAGCTTCCGCGCAGAGATACCCTGTTCCTGCCGGATATGGATACGCTGATGGTATATGTGGAGAGCAAACGGGGATTTACCTGCCTGACGGAAAATCTTCAGGCGCTGGACGGTAATTCCGGACTGATACGGTTTGAGATGCCCGCACCGGGAGGCTGCTCCCGGATGATCTGTGCATATCCGGATAACACCCAGAACCCGCTGGCCCGGTCGATGGCGGCATTGTGCCGTCAGGTGATGGAAAACGAATACGGAACACCCTAAGAACACACAGGGATTGACAAATCTCGGAATACTCTCACGCGGAGTTTTCCTCGTCTTTCCAGCAGAATCATGACTCCGGAAAGGAAAACCGGGAAAGCGACAATTGCCATGCATGCAGCTTCGGGACTTGACAGATGCATTTTTTGTGCCTATAGTAGAAAAAAATGTCTGCGGCGCTGACAGCTGAGGAGAGGAATAGGTTTGAATGACGATTTATGACATTGCAGAAATTGCCGGTGTCAATGCCAGCACTGTTTCCCGCGCCATTAACGGCAAGCCCGGCTGCGGCAAGAAGAAGCGCGAAGAGATCCTGGCGCTGCTGAAGCAGTATAATTTTATTCCGGATGAGACGGCGCGAAGCCTGGTGACCCAGCGGAATCATACGATCGGGATTCTCACGGATGATCTCCAGTCTGCCCACATGAACGAGGCCATCGCCATTCTGCAAAACAAGCTGCTGAGTGCGGGCTATCACTGTTATCTGAGCTGTGTGAATGACACGGAAGAGCCGGATGCGGTAGAACAGGGTTTCCGGGATCTGGCAAGCCGCCGGGTGGAGGGCGTGCTGCTTTTGGGCCGCTGCTTTCACGATCATCAGGCGCTGGAACCGGAAGTTTCCAAATACCTTCCAGACAAGCCGGTGATCCTGGTAAACCAGACTCAGCCGCCGCGGAGAGAGAATATCTATGCCATCGGCGCCAGCGAATCCCGCGGGATCCGGCGGTGCGTAGAACTGCTGGTCAGGCGGGGGAGAAGCCGGCTGCTGCTGATCATTGACCGTAGGCGTACCAGTGCGCCGCAGCTGCAGCAGACCTTTGAAGAGGCCCTGACGATGTATGGCTGCGATATTACAGGACACACCGTTACCGATGTGCCCTATCGGGGGACAGATGGGGAGCAGATTGCCGAAGAAATTATGAAGCAATGTCCGGATGTGGATGGCATTATGTGCACCCATGACCGCATTGCCATCAACGTCATCTATGCTTTGCAGGGACTTGGCAGAGAAGTCCCGCGGGACGTTTCTGTCATAGGCGAAGATAACTCGGAGCTCTGCAAGATATGCCGCCCCAAGCTTACATCCCTCGATACGATGATCCGGAAAATCACGCTGCTGTCTGCGGAGACGATTCTGAACTCACTGGAAGGACGTCCTTGTGCACGCAGTGTGTCACTGGAAATGGAAGTGCACCACAGAGACAGCGTTTAGAACCTGAAAGGAGCTCCACGTGCGTTTGATCGATGCCCATGTCCACATCCTGCCGGAAACGGCACTGGGAAGTGTGAATTCCCGCTTTGGCTATGAATATGCGCCCTATGGGTTTCAGAAAATTCCGGACGTGGGCGGCTTTCAGGTGATGCCTCCCTACGTTCACGACACGCAGTTTACGGCAGACACGCTGGTTCACATGATGGACGTATACGGCGTGGAGCGGGCAGTGATCCAGCAGTCGATCCTGAACGAGCAGAATGCTGCCGTGGCGGATGCGGTAGCAAAGTATCCGGATCGGCTTTCCGGGTCCATGATCCTGGAACCCGGCGCCCATTGGCGGGAAGAACTTCTTCACTGGAAAGAAGCCGGATTGCAGAGCATCAAGTTTGAGATGCGCGCATTCACCATGGCCTGTCCGGGGATCGGCTATGATCATCCATGGATGAATGAGATGATGGCGCTTGCCCGCCTGGAAAATCTGACGGTTGTATTTGATCCGGCGCCTGTGGATTTTCCGGTATATCGCCCGGAACTGCTGTATGATGCGCTGCGCGGGCTGGCAGGACTCCGGGTCGTCATCTGCCACTTGGGTTATCCGAAGCCGCTTCGGTCTGAGGATGCGCAGAAAAAGTGGCAGGACATGACGGATCTTGCGCGCCTGCCCGGTGTCTGGCTGGATGTCAGCGCGATGCCGGATCTGTTTGAGGAAGAGGGATGGCCCTATCCGACGGCTGCCGCACTTCTGCGTCAGGTCAAAGACCGCGCAGGGGCAGAAAAGCTGATCTGGGGAACCGATGTGCCGGGCACCCTGTGCAATGCGACCTACCCGCAGATGCAGCGGATGTTCCGCATTCCGGGCTTGCTGACTGAGCGGGAACAGCAGCTTCTGTTTGCTGAAAACGCAGAAGCAGCCTATGGCCTGCTATAAATAAGCTTCCGCCGTAGTTTCGTTTTTGAAATGCGGCGGAAGCTTTTTTGCGCGCTGCTGAAGGAAACAGGCCGCGGGCAGTTGGATAATTCGACAAAAACAGAAGATCGATTTTGGACAGTTATGACAAATATTTCGTATGGGCAGAAAAACCTCTTGAAAAACTGTGCAGAGAGTGGTATGGTCATTACCATAAAGATAACGCAATCGATTGCGCAATCTTCGTGAAGAAGGCATAACGGTCGGCGCTTCGGCGGTATGCCTGCCACATTCTGTTTGTAAGGAGAACAAAAGTATGTCCAGCAAGAAAACCCTTCAGCAGATCCTGGAAGAAAGCGAGAAGTGCTTCCTGGTACCCTGCGTTTATGACTGCGCATCCAACCATGCGATGGAAATGTGCGGCTTTCCCGCAACGCTGCTGTCCGGCGGCGAGGTTTCCATTGCCATGAATGGTGTGATTGATTATGGCTTTACCGGCCTGACGGATCTGGAGTGGGTCGTCAGCCGCGTGGCAACCACCAGTTCCGTCCCCCTGATCTGTGACATTGAAGACGGTTTCGGCGGTCCCCTTGCGGTCTACCGTGCGGCCAAGCGCCTGTCTGCTGCCGGTGCCGCTGCCATTCAGCTGGAGGACTCTGCGGACATGGAGGAATCCACCAAGCTGCTGCCCAGAGACCAGTATCTGGCAAAGGTCCGTGCGGCGCTGAAAGCGCTGAAGGGCACCAACTGCCTGCTGATCGCCCGGAGCAACGCGGATCCCTTCGATCCGGAGCAGATGAAAGAGGGCTGCGAACGTCTGCAGGAGGCCATTGAGATCGGCAAGGAGCAGGGCCAGATGGTCCTGGCGATGATGGTGCTGATCGTGGACTATGAACACGCCAAGCAGATGGCAAAGATCGTCACAGGACCGAAGATCTATGCGGATGTCCGCGCGGACAATGGTGTTCCTGCCGTTACCATGGAGCAGCTGACGGAACTGGGCTTTGTGATGTGCTCCACACACTTCACGCTGAAAGCCGCCATGGAAGGAATGCTGGAGCACGGCAAGAAGAATTTCGAGTCTCAGTCCGTTGCCTATACCTTCACCCACGCCAGCGGTACCGGCGATCCCGATTTCAGCGCGACGCCGATGTTTGCACCCCAGGATTACATGGCGCTTGAGGGCTCCTTCACCGGCGAGGGCAAGGAGTACACGATCGTAGGCCACAAGGTGGAGGATTATCCCGAGGGCTTCAAGCGCATTGACATCGAAGACCGTCTTTGATCCGGAGGGTTGCCTATGTATTTTCCGGAAGAAAAGCTTCGTGAATACATTGCCGACGGCAAGGTCCGTCTGGTGCCGGAACTGGCAGACTGTGCCGGTGCCAAAGCAGCGGAGATGAATGGCTTTGAGGTGATCATGATCAGCAGCGGCGATCTGGCCTGCTCTCTGACGGGGATTCCGGATTTGCAGCTGCTCTCGATCGACGACTTCTGCCAGGCGGCCCGCCGCATTACAAACATGACCCGGATGCCGCTGATCGTGGATGCTGACGACGGCTTCGGTTTCGGACGGGGCCTGAATACATTCTATGGCTGCAAGCGGATCATGCAGTCCGGCGCTGCCGGCGTATTGGTCACGGATACCAGTGAGCTTGCCCGGCGCGGTCAGCTGCCCATTGAAGAAGCGGTGCTCCGCTTCAAAGCTGCCAGAT
>DBLB01000058.1:8165-11174 GCA_002298695.1 Clostridiales bacterium UBA735
GACGAGGATGGACGCCACGGTTTCCTGATTGCCCGGGTGGATACGAACCCGGAGGAAGACTTTGACGACTGTGTTGCCAGAATGAAGGCATACATGGACGCCGGAGCGGATATGATCTGTGTGCTGTGGATGCATAAGCTCAAGGGAAACCGCTTCGAACTGCTGAAACGGCTGAAGGAAGCCTGTGATTGCCCCATGTGGTATCCGGATCTGTGCGGCCGGAGCTACGATCCCAATGAGATTACCATGGAGCAGCTGCGGGAGCTGGGCAACTACAATCTGGTCGGCATCCACTTTACCTGCCATGCAGCCATGATGGCCATGTTGGATGTGGGCCGTCATGTACTCCGGGAGGAAACCAACGACTATATCGATACATGCTTTGACGGTATCGGTTATAAATGTTACACGACCATGTCCATGTACGGTCTGGCAGACGGTTACTGGGTAGACCGCGAAGGAAGATATGTACGAGATCCGCAGGACTCTCTGGCCAAGCGGAATGCGGATTATTTCCTTCGCAGTACAGATGTACTCGATCCTGACGCCTCGCAGGACATGTGAATGCAGCATTTCTAACATAAAACAAAAGGAGAAAGTAATTATGAAGAAACTGGTTAGCTTACTGTTAGCAGTTGCCATGATCCTGTCTCTGGCAGCCTGCGCCGGCGGCAATGCCACCGTCACTACGGAAGAACCCAAGGAGACTGTCGAAGACACCGCTCCCGAGGACACTGCTTCCGAGGACACCCAGGCTTCCGCGGAATCCACTGCACCCGCCGCTTCCGGTGATACCATCAAGATCGGTGTGTGCGCCAACTATTCCAGCATCGCGATTTCCTTCTTTGCCCCTGGCCTGTATTATGCGATCAACGAGATCAATGCCGCGGGCGGCATTGATGGCAAGCAGGTTGAATGGGTTTACCGTGATACGCAGGGCGATGCCTCTAACCTGACCCAGAAGCTCAACGAGCTGAAGGATGAGGGCGTCGTAGCTATCGTAGGCCCCGACTCCGACGCCATGGCGCCCGCTGCTGCAAAGTGGGCAGAGGCGAACAAAATCGTTCTCGTTTCTCCCTCTACCATGTCCACTACCGTTGCGCTGGAAGCGCACAGTGATTACTTCTTTACGGCCGGTCTGAACGCCTGGGCTATCATTAACGCCATCAACAGCGATATTGCGGACAAGGGCTATGAGAACTACGTTGTGATCGGTACCGACGGCGGTTCCTCCGACGACTTTATCAAACTGTCCAAGCAGACCTTTGCTGCTGAGCAGTCCAAGACTGTACAGGTCACCTCCGGCACGACAGACCTGAGCTCTGTCGTGATGTCCCTGATGGGCGTGGAGCCTGATTTCTCCATCTCCTCGATTTCCGCAACGACCTGGACCTCCTTCTTCGCACAGGCTTCCCAGTTGGGCATGTACGATGAGATCACCAACTACGGCTGGGAGTTCATTGACTCCCTGTACACCGGGATCGGTGAAGATTATCCCGCTGGTCACTTCCGCGGCGTTCTGGGCTGGCCCCACTGCATCCAGGACACTGAGGAGCAGAAGGCGATGACCGCAGGCTTCCTGCAGGTCGCACAGGACGAGTTCGACATGACTGCCTCTCCCGGCGCCCAGATGATGATGTGGTACATTGCCGGCCAGTCCATCATCGAGGCTCTGAAGTCCGCTGGTTCGGAGTGCACCTCCGATGAGCTGGTAAACGCACTGGAGACCATTGACTTCTCCACGCCTTGGGCGGATTCCGTTTCCTACCGTCCGATGGACCATGCGCTGATGCTGCCCTATACCTTTGCAACTGCGGTATGGGATGATCAGGCTGCCGGCACTGTGAAGCTGGAAGATACCAAGGTCATGGATCCCGCTGACCTGCTGCCCTCCTACGAGGACTACCAGACCTATGCGCAGACCTATGGCCTGCCCTTCGACTGGGTGAAAGAGTAAACGATGAATATGGTACGCCGCCTTCGGGCGGCGTACCACTCGGAGGTAAAACCTATGAAAACCAGTTATCTCATTCAGGTGCTTATTATCGGGATCGCGAACGGCTTCCTGTATTACCTGATTGCCTGCGGCCTGTCGCTGATTGTCTCCGGCATAGGCATTGTAAATGTAGCACAGGGCTGCTTCTTCATTCTCGGCATTTTCCTGTCTCTTTCTCTGACTCCGAAAATCGGCCTCGGATGGTCGTGCTTGATTGTTCCGTGCATCATAGCGTTGTTTGCAATTCCTTTTGAACGGCTGATTCGCCCGCTGCTGAGCAAGCATGTCTTCTATGTGCTGCTGGCGACCTACGCGCTGGCAATGATCATTGGCGATGTGACGTACTACTTTGTCGGCGGCAATCATGGTCTGACCGCGATTCCCGAAATCCTGAACGGCAGAGCGAATATTTTTGGGGCAAAGGTGCCTGTCTATTATCTGTTCATCTGTGTCGTCGGCCTGCTGATCTACGGCGCCTACTGGCTGATGATGAACAAAACCAAACTTGGAAAAATTCTTCGGGCCAACATGACGGATCGTCAGATGGTCGAAGCTTTGGGATACAACGTAAATCTTCTGTTTGTTGCAATGCTGATGCTGGCTTTTGCGATGAGCGCTCTCGGCGGCGTGCTCAGCGGTTGCATCCAGTCCTATGATGCCAAGGGCAGCGTCACGGTGTTTACCAATATAATGCCCATCATTTTCATTGGCGGCCTGCGGAATATGAAGGGGACGCTTCCTTCCGCGCTGCTGATCGGCGTTGTCGGCGGCTTTGCAGCAGTCCTCACGCCGCAGTTTTACAACATGGTTCCGGCAGCGATGATGGTTCTGGTCATGCTGGTGAAACCGGAGGGTTTGTTTACCAGAAAGGAGAAGGCATGAAAGCTCTGAAATCAAAAACGGATCTGATTGCTGGGGCAGCTCTGACCATCTTGCTGTTTGGGTTCTCTTTCTCCTCCAGTGTCTCGTTTAAGCACCTGATTATGAAGATCATTATCATGGCGCTGTTCGCC
>DBLB01000058.1:11226-11415 GCA_002298695.1 Clostridiales bacterium UBA735
TCTCCGGCCCCTGGGGCACGGCCTTATGTTTGGCCTGGGTGCCTACACATACGCCATCACAACGGTTCGCATGGGCCTCAACCCGTATCTGGCAGTGCTGATCACTTTCGTGTTTACTGCCCTGGTGGCAATGTTCCTGGGCTACCTGTTGGTACGGAAGAGCGACGATCTGGCGTTCTCCTTCCTGAG
>DBLB01000058.1:11468-31926 GCA_002298695.1 Clostridiales bacterium UBA735
ATCATTCTGAAGACCAGCTATCTGGGCGTGGATGCCGGCATCAGCGGCGTACCGCGTCTGCCCTTTGCGGGATCTGACAATGCAATGTATCTGCTGACGGTCGTGGTTGTCTGTGTTGCGATGCTGCTGATCTATCTGCTGTCGAAGTCCCAGTTTTCCTGGATTTTCCGGGCAGTTCGGGAGAATAAAGAGAAGGCTTCCTGTATTGGCGTTGACATCGTGCGGATCCAGCTCATGGGCTATGTGATCAGCGGCCTGTTTGCCTGCATTGCGGGAATGCTCTATACCATGAAGAATAACGGTGCTTACACCTATTCCTGCTCCGTGCAGCTGTCTATGGAGGCACTGATCATGTGCCTGCTCGGCGGCATGAACAACTTCTGGGGCCCTGCTTTGGGCGCGATGATCGTCACGCTGTTCAACACGCAGGTCACCAATTCGACAATTTACGCAAACTTCTGGCTGGGCATTTTGACGCTGTTCGTTGTGATGTTCATGCAGAGCGGCATTTTGGATGAGGGCCTTCGGGATCAGATCAGGACAGCACTCGTCAAGTATCGCAGAAAGGGAACGGAAAAGTCATGAGCGAGCAAAGGTATATTCTCAGAACAGAGGGTCTGACAAAAAACTTTGGCAGCCTCAAAGCAGTGGACGATATTTCCATTCAGGTTCCCTATGGCCAGATGCGGGCGGTGATCGGCCCGAACGGCGCAGGAAAATCCACGCTGATGAATCTGATCATTCAGAAGACCGCCCCCTCCAGCGGCAAGGTATTCCTGATGAATCAGGAGATCACCGGCAGACCGACGCATCATATCTCCAATATGGGCATGAGCAAATGCTTCCAGATTACGCAGGTCTTTACAGCCCTGACCGTATTTGAAAATGTGCGGATGTCTCTGATCGTGGATCGTAAAAAGACGTATAGCTTGCTTCCGGTTTCCGAAA
This sequence comes from Clostridiales bacterium UBA735, assembly GCA_002298695.1. GTDB lineage: Bacteria > Bacillota > Clostridia > Oscillospirales > Oscillospiraceae > CAG-170. The sequence continues at coordinate 12,417 of DBLB01000058.1, forward strand.
GCTATCTCCGGGAGGAGGTCATGGAGATCCTTCGGCTGATCGGGATTGCCGATCTGGCGGACGAGGTCGTCAAGAATCTGTCTTACGGTGATCAGCGCCGGCTGGAGATCGCCATTACCCTGGCGAAACATCCGAAACTTATGATCCTGGACGAACCTGCGGCCGGTGTAGCCCGGAAGGAGAGCTATGTGCTTATGGACATGGTTCGGGAACTCCGCGATAAGCTGGATATGACGATGCTGTTCATTGAGCATGATATGGATATCGTCTGGAACTATGCAGAGGAGATCACCGTGATGAACCTGGGCCAGTTCGTAGCCTCCGGAACTCCGGACGAGATCCGGCACAACGATTTTGTGCAGAAGGCATATTTGGGAGGCTGATGGTATGATTCTTGAAGTAAAAGATGTACACGCATACTATAAAGACTCCCATGTGCTGTTCGGCATGGATTTCGGCGTGGACGAGGGAGAATCCGTCTGCCTGATCGGCAGAAATGGCGCGGGCAAAACAACGACGATGAAATCCATCATGGGCATGATGAACCCGATCCAGAAATGCACGACCAAAGGCAGTATCCTTTTTGACGGAAAAGAGATCTGCGGAAAGCCCACCTATGCCATTTCCAAGTCCGGTATGGGCTATGTTCCCCAGGGACGGCATATCTTCTCCCTGCTGACAGTGCGGGAGAATCTGGAAATTGCCGAGCGCAAGGGCGTCAACGGGGAAATGACCTGGACAATGGACAAGATCTTCGAACTCTTCCCCCGGCTGAAGGAACGTCTGAATTTCAAAGGCCCCAGCCTTTCCGGCGGTGAACAGCAGATGCTTGCTGTGGCCAGAGGACTGGTGCAGAATCCCAGGATTCTGCTGCTGGATGAGATCACCGAAGGTCTGGCGCCGATCATCGTGGACGAACTGGCGGAGATTATCGGCGAGCTGCGCAGGCAGGGCGTCACCGTCCTGGTCGCCGAGCAGAACATGAAGTTCGCGCTGAAGGTCTCCGACCGCTGCTGCATCCTGGAAAAGGGAAAGATCGTCTACAGTGACAAGACTTCCGAAATTCCGCAGGAAATCTTCACAAAATATCTTGGCGTATAAGAACATCGTGCCCGGGGCGGCAGAGGCGATACCTCGGCGGCTCCGGGCACGTTTCCGCTGCATCTGCATCTGACAAGAAAGGAGCAAAACACATGTATCAATTCAAACCGGTCAGCGACCGGGTCGCATACCTTCGGGAGCGCTACCGTACCTCTCCTGTGATCCTGGATTCGGAGCATGCCCGTCTGGTGACGGAAGCCTACCGGAAATATTCCCATGAAGTCGCCATCCTCAAGCGCGCAAAGACCCTTTACTATGTCTGCGAACACAGAACGCTCCGGGTGGAGGATCGGGAGCTGCTTGTGGGAAATCTGGGGCTGAATTATCGGGGCACCAGTATTTCTCCGGATTACGGTATGGGCTGGCTGATCGACGAGCTGGATACCGGCCTGTTCGACCAGCGCGATACCCAGCTGGAGCACATGGAGCTGTCGGAGGAAGACCGGAAGGTTTTCCGTGAGATCGCTCCATTCTGGGCGCAGAACAGCGCCTCGACCTTTATCGATAAAGCGATCCCCAGCCTGTTCTCCGACGTGCTGGCAGGGGGCGTCCTGTCCTACCGGGAGAAGGGCAACGCGGATATGCCGACCGGTCACTTCAATGCAAACTATTCCAAGCTGATCAATCGGGGCCTGGCGTCCATCCGGCAGGAAGCCCAGGAGAAGCTGGACGGGCTTATGGGACATATCGGGCCGGACGATCCCGAACGGTTTTTCTTCTATCAGGCAATTATGATCTGCTGTGATGCGGTGATTTTGCTTTCCAAACGCTATGCAAAGGCCTGCCGTGAAAAAGCGGAAACCGCCGAGGAGCCGCGGAAGGCAGAGCTTCTCATGATGGCCGATTCGCTGGATCATATTATGGAGCACCCGTGCCGGACTTTCCATGACGCGGTACAGGCATGCTATCTGTACCAGATCGTGATGGCCCTGGACGGCAGTCTGCATGGGATCTCGTTTGGGCGGTTCGATCAGTATGCGTATCCGTTCCTCAAAGCGGACCTGGAAAATGGCCGTATCACGGAGGACGAAGCGCAGGAACTGGTGGACTGTTTCTTCCTGAAGATCAGCGACATGTTCAAAGGACGTTCTCACTTCGTTTCCATGGGCGGCGGCGGGTATACGTCCGGCCAGCAGATGAGTCTGGGCGGCGTGGATGCCGCGGGCAATGATGCCTCCAATCCGCTGTCTTATATGATGCTCCAGGCGTCCGCACGCCTGAAGCTGCATACGCCGCCGCTGTCTCTGCGAATCCATAAGAATACCCCGCGGGAGCTGTGGGAGGCGGCAACTGCCTGCACCAGCCAGGTGGGCGGAATCCCCACCTTCCAGAATGATGATGTGATCATCCCAATGATGGTAGAAGCCGGTTATTCGCTGGAAGACGCCCGGGATTACTGCATCATTGGCTGTGTGGAGCCGGCCGGTTCCGGAAATGATTTCCCTGCCTGCGGCGGGCCCCATGCCAAGTGCTACATCAATATGGCAAACTGCCTGATCGTGGCGCTGAACGATGGCGTCAATCCTCTGAACGGAGTCCAGAGCGGACCGCATACGGGAAGACTCTCAGAGATGACGGACTTCACGCAGGTATTGGAGGCATTCAAAAAACAGGTTGAATTCTACATGGATTGGAAGATCTCTCTGACTAACATGATGGAGTACATTACCCAGAACGTAATGCCGCTGCCGGTGCTGTCCATGACCCTGGATGGCTGTATGGAGTCTGGTATAGACTGCACTTCCGGCGGGGCAAAGTACAATGGCTGCGGCAGCGCGTCTGTCGGAACCGGTACGGTCGGCAACAGCCTGGCCGCCATCAAATGGGCCGTTTTTGATGAGAAGGTCTGCACCGCGCAGGAGTTCTACGATGCCTGGATGGCAGGCTGGAAGGGGCATGAAGAACTGCGGCAATTGCTGATCCACAAGGCACCGCACTATGGAAATGGTGTGGAAGAAGTGGACGAGCTGGCCTCCTGGGCTATGGATGTCTATGCCCAGAAGTACAATTCCGGCAATTTCCGCCGCGGCAGGATGAAAGCCGGCCTGTTCTCTGTTTCCGGCCATATTCCCATGGGAAAGAGCACCATGGCGACGCCGGACGGACGCCTGGGCGGTACGCCTCTGTCCGATGGGATATCTCCCTCTCAGGCTACCGACAAACAGGGGCCGATTCCGATTTTGCAGGGAGCTGCGAAGCTGAAGCAGAGCCATGACTATAACGGCACGCTGCTGAATATGAAATTCCATCCCAAATCCGTAGAAGGGCAGGAGGGGATCGACAAACTGATCCGGCTGGTGCAGACCTATTTCCGGGAGGGCGGTATGCACATTCAGTACAATGTGATTGGCTCCGAAACGCTGCGGGATGCGCAGAAGCATCCGGAAAAATATCGGGACCTGGTCATTCGGATCGCAGGCTTCTCTGCCTACTTCGTAGAACTCTACAAGGAACTGCAGGATGATCTGATCTCCCGAACGGATCAGCAGTAAGGGGGAGAAGCTATGGAAGACCGGGAAATCATCGGTCATTTATATGATATTCAGGGATATTCCGTGCATGACGGCCCGGGGATCCGCACAACAGTATATCTGAAGGGCTGCCCCCTTCGCTGTCTGTGGTGCCACAGCCCGGAATCTCAGACATTTACAGATGAACTGGCCTATATGAAGCTTCGATGCGTCGGGGCGGAAGACTGTGGGGCCTGTCTGCGGGCGTGTAAGCATGGGGCCATTGCGCTTTGCGAGCCGGAGCAGTCCCCGCTGGACAAGACGGTGTACCTGACGAAGATCCGGGTGCTCCGGGAGAAATGCGTCGGCTGCATGGACTGCGCCAGGGCCTGTAACGCGGAGGCGCTGTTTTGTGACGGCTATGACCTGTCCGTTGAGGAGACCTTTCGCCGGGTCATGCGGGATAAGCTGTTTTTTGGAGAAGACGGCGGCGTGACCATTTCCGGCGGCGAAGCCATGAGCCAGCCCGAGTTCACATATGCGCTGGCAAAAAGGTGCAAAGAGGCCGGCGTGAGTGTTTGCCTGGATACGACAGGCCAGTGCGAATGGCCGCTGCTGGAGAGAATGATCCCTGTAACGGATCTGTTCCTCTATGATCTGAAGCAGATGGACAGCGCCAAACACAAGGCGTTTACCGGCGTCCCGAATGAGCGGATCCTGGAGAATGCCAGACGGCTGGCTGCTGCGGGCGGGAAACTTCAGATCCGGATCCCGGTGATCCCAAAGCTGAATGGGGATCTGAAAAATATCCGGGATACCGCTGCATTCTGCCGGGAGCTGGGAGACGCAGTGACGCTGGTTCAGGTGCTTCCCTACCATAGAATGGGATTGGCCAAATATGAGCGGCTGGACAAGCCTTATCGATTGACCAATATCGACCCGCCGGATGACGACTACATGAATGAACGTTTGCAGGTGATGCTGGATGCAGGTTTGAAAGCACAGCTGCACTAAGGAGGTTCCGTAAAATGAAAAAAATCGTTTCGCTGTTTGCCAAGGGCAATCCTCTGTATCAGATGCTCAATGATCGGGCGGCCGGGTATGCCGCTGAAAAGGGCTTGGAATATGTCTGGGTGCCGATGGATCCGTTCACCCCGGAGAAGGCCATTGCCGCCCTGAAGGATGCGGATGCCGGTATTATCGATGTGGAAAAGTATGACAAAGAGATTTTTTCCCAAATTTGTGACCGAACGAAGCTTCTGATTCGCTTCGGCGTCGGTTTCGATGCCGTGAATCTGGCAGACGCAGCGCAGTACGGCATCAGAATTGCCCGTACCCAGGGGGCAAATGCAGGTGCTGTGGCAGAAGATGCACTGCTGCTGATGATGGCGCTGCGCCGAAAGCTGAACCAGGGACAGCTTGGTGTCAGGACCGGAAACTGGGTCAAGGAGATCGGACATGAAATGATCGGAGCCACCGTAGGCATTCTGGGCTTCGGTGCCGTGGGCAAGACGCTGGCACGGCTCCTGAGCGGCTTCAGATGCCGCATTCTGGCGTATGATACCTACCATGATGAGAAAGCTGCCGCTGAGTTGGGCGTGGAGTTTGCAGATGCCGATACCATCTTCCGGGAGTGTGATGCCATCAGCATTCATCTTGCCCTGAATGAGCAGACGCAGGGCTATGTCAATGCGGAGCGCCTGGCCATGATGAAGCCGGATGCGATCATTGTCAACACGGCCCGCGGCCCGCTGGTGGATGATGCGGCAATGGTAGCGGCCCTGAAAAATCATCAGATCGGCGGCGCGGGTCTGGACGTATTTGCAGAGGAACCCCTGCCTGTGACGAGCCCCTACATTGGCCTTGACAATGTGATCCTGACGCCCCATGTGGCCAGCTCCACGGTGGAATCTCTGTGGAATATCTATGCGATGGCCATTGACGTGGCAGCGGACTTCTTTCACGGCACGGAAAGCGCGCAGACAAAGCGCTGCTGGCTGAACTGAGCGGAGGAGATCCATGCTTTATAATCAGCTGTGCTTACATGACCGGTATGATCTGGACAGCCCGGAATTCCGCGCGGGCTTTGCCTTTCTGCGGCGGAAGGATCTGGCGGAGCTCGCCGAGGGGGAATACTCGGTGTGCCAGGGTGTCACCGCCTACATTCAGCTCTATACCACCGCTCCAAAGGAAACGCTGCTCTTTGAAACCCATGAGAAATACTTTGATATTCAGTATGTGGTCACAGGCCGGGAGGGCATCGGCGTCCTCCCGCGGGAAGGGCTGACGCCGCAGACCGCCTATGACGCCCAAAGGGACATTCAGTTCTGGAAGGAGCCGGAATATGCGGGGATGGTGGTGCTGCATCCGGGCGACTATGCGCTGCTGCCGCCGGAGATGGCCCATAAGCCGCGGATATCTCTGGGAGAGGATCGTCCGCTGCGCAAGCTGGTAGTGAAAGTACCCGCCGTATCCCGAACGAAATAACCGGATATAAAAGGAAAGGAACAGAACTGCAATGCTTACCAAAAGACAGAACCTGCTGGAAACCATTCACGGCGGCAAGCCTGATCGCTATGTCAACATGTTTGAGGCGTTCGGGTTTACAAGCTATATTCCGTTTTCCATGCACGACCATCGCCCCAACCCCGGAGATATGAATGTGGTCAATTCCTGGGGGATCACCCGTTCCTGGCCGGTCGGCAATCCCGGCCCGTTCCCCGTTCACACGGCAGACCGCCTGGTTGTCAAGGACATCGCCGACTGGAAGAAGTATGTGAAAGCCCCGCAGGTAGTTTTTGATGCCAAAGAGTGGGAACAGGCCATTGCCTACGCCGAGAAAATCGACAGGAACGAGCAGTTTGTAACGGCAACCTTTGCGCCCGGTATTTTTGAAAATGTGCATTATCTCTGCGAGATCCAGAACACGCTGATGGCCTTTTACGAAGAGCCGGAAGCGCTGCAGGAGCTGATTGACTTCCTGGGAGAGTGGGAGATCAGCTATGCCAGAGAGGTCTGCAAGTATCTGAAGCCGGACTGCCTGTTCCAGCACGACGATTGGGGCAGCCAGATATCCACCTTTATCGCGCCGAGCATGTTTGAAGAGTTCCTGCTGCCGATTTATAAAAAGGTATATGGCTACTATAAGAGCCACGGCGTGGAGCTGATCGTGCACCACTCTGATTCCTACGCGGCAACGCTGGTGCCCTATATGATCGAGATGGGCATCGATATCTGGCAGGGCGTTATGACGACCAACAACATCCCGGAGCTCATTGAAAAGTATGGCGGCCAGATCTCCTTCATGGGCGGCATTGACAGTGCCGCAGTGGATCACGAAGGCTGGTCCGAGGAGGAGATCCGGGAAAAGGTCTTCGCGGCCTGCGATGCCTGCGGCAAGCATTATTTCATTCCCTGCGCCTCCCAGGGCGGCGCCATGGCGACATATCCCGGCGTGTACGATGCATTGACCCGGGCGATTGACGCCAAGAGCGCGATCGATTTCGCAAAGTAATTATAGTCCCGCGGCCTGTGCAGCAAGGAAGCATTGTGCTGCCCAGGCCGCGTCTGGCGGAAAAGGAGTTCGATTCGTTTATGTATCAGAAATTGTTTCAGCCTCTGCAGATCGCCGGTATGCATGTTCCGAACCGCATTGCCATGACTGCAATGGGGAACCATCTGGCAAACCCGGATGGCACGGTCTCCGATGCCGACGTGGCATTTTATGCCGCCCGCGCGAAGGGCGGTGTGGGCCTGGTGATCACGGAGTGCGCCTGTGTGGACTTTGCCTCCGGAAAGGGAAATCTCCGGCAGATGGCCGTAGATGACGACAAGTATCTTCCGGGCCTGAGGAGACTGGCCGATGCGGTCCATGCCCAGGGGGCAGCGCTTTGCGTGCAGATTTATCATCCCGGCCGCCAGGGAATTGCCGCCGTCAACGGTGTGGAGACGATGGCCGCGCCCAGCGTTACGGAATGCCAGTGCGTGCACCAGCCGACCCATGCAATGACCGCAGAAGAAATCAGGGACATGGTCCGGCGCTTTGCCATGGGGGCCTATCGGCTGAAGCAGGCAGGCGTCGACGCGGTGGAGTTCCATGGTGCCCATGGTTATCTGATCGGGCAGTTCCTCAGCCCCTATACCAACCACCGAACCGATGCCTACGGCGGTTCTTTTGAAAACCGGATGCGTTTCCTGGACGAGATCATTCTGGAGTCACGCCGCCTGTGCGGAGACTATCCGATGCTTGTCCGCTATTCCGTAGACGAGCATATGGACTATGCAGGCCAGCCGGACGCCGGCTTACATCTGGCCGATGGGATCGAGATTGCGCGTCATCTGGAAAAAATGGGCGTGGATGCGCTGGACGTGAGCAGCGGCATCTATGAGACGATGAATACAGCCTGGGAGCCGGTAGGCTTTGACGAGGGATGGAAAATGGATGGCCCCGCCGCCGTAAAGCGCGCTGTATCGATCCCGGTCATCGGTGTTTCCGTGATACGGGAGCCTGCCTATGCGGAGCAGATCCTGGCCGAGGGAAAGGTGGATATGGTTGGTTCCGCCCGTGCGTTTCTGGCGGATCCGCAGTGGGGAGAGAAGGCACGGGAGGGCCGAGATGGAGAAATTCGCAAGTGCATCTCCTGCCTGTACTGTATGGAAACCCTGATGGCGGCGGATATGAGCCCTGTGCCCATGGGCTGCGCCATCAACTTTGAAGCCTGCCGGGAGAATGAGTGGCAGACGGAGAGACTGGAGAAGGATGGAAACGGCCGCACCGTGGCTGTCATCGGTGCCGGCCCTGCCGGAATGGAAGCGGCCCGGGTACTGGCGCTGCGCGGCTTCCGGCCTGTGATTTTCGAGAAGACCGCCCATGCAGGCGGCCAGGTCCTGCTGGCTTCCAAGCCGCCGAAGAAGGAGAAAACCGGCTGGCTGATCGACTATCAGCTGGGGCAGCTGGAGAAACTGGGTGTGGAGCTCCGGCTGAATACACCGGCCTCCCTGGCGGCCATAAAGGAGATCGACCCGTATGCCGTATTTGTGGCGCAGGGTTCCGACAGCGTAAAGCCCCGGTCGATCCCGGGCCTGGATGGCCCCAACGTGTGGGTGCCCGGAGATGTGCTCATGGGCCGCGTTAATTTCCGTGACCAGGATGTCTGCGTAGTCGGCTCCGGCATGACCGGCATTGAAACTGCGGAACTGCTGGGCAGTCAGGGAAATCGGGTCACGGTCTTTGAAATGGCGGATGAGATCGGGCCCGGGGTGTTTTTCCAGAATCTGATTGACGTGATGCGCCGGGTAGCCGCCCATGGCACAAAGCTCTGTCCGAAGCACAAGCTGCTGCGGGTGGATGGCAATGAAGTTACCGTGGAAACGACGGATACGCAGCAGCAGAAGACCTTCCGTTTTGATGGGATCGTTCTTTCCCTGGGGGTCGCGCCGAACAAAACCCTTGTGGAGGACCTGAAGGCGGCGTTTACGCATGTGGTATTGCTGGGTGACGCAAGCAAAGGCGGACGGATCGCAGATGCCATTGGCAGCGCCTATCAGGCCGCTGCGGAGTTGAAATGATGGGAGGAACCTTTATGAGACATGATCCTTATTTCCAGCTGGCCCCGGTGCTGTTTGGCTGGGGCGTTTCGGCGCAGGCCGGAGAGGTCGTTCAAAAGCTGGGCTGCGGCAATGCGATTTTGATCACGGATGCAGGCGTTGCCGCTGCCGGTGCGGCAGAAAAGATCCGTACATCCCTGGAGGCGTCCGGGGTTGACGTTACCGTGTGGGATCAGGCACAGACGGATTGCCCGGAGGGGACCGTTCGCGTTGCTGCGGCGCTTGCCCGGGAGAAAAAGGCAGATTGTGTCGTCGGTGTTGGCGGCGGAAGTGTGTTGGATACGGCAAAGGCAGTCGCCGCTGTTGCAGTAAACGGCGACGGGGTGTTGGGGGAAATGCCGCTGTATCTCACGGGACAGAAGCAGTATGCGGCAGCTCCGCTGCCGGTAATTGAGATCCCCACCACCTCCGGCACGGGCTCTGAGAGCACCTTTGTGGCCGTGGTCACCTCGGATGCCCTGGATTGTAAGATCGGTCTGCCGGTGAATCCGGCCTATGGCATTGTGGATCCCCAGCTGACCCTGACTGTGCCGCCGGATGTGACCGCCTATACCGGCATGGACGCATTCTCGCATGCCAACGAGGCCCTGACCGAGCAGAAGGCGTCCCGGCATTCAGACCTGCTGGCTTATGAGGCGATCCGGCTGATCCGGGAGAATCTGCCGGCGGCAGTTGCAGATGGAAGCAATGCCGAGGCGCGGGAAAACCTGGCCTTTGCCAGCAATCTTGCAGGGATTTCCTTTAATGAATCCGGCACCCATATCGGCCATTCCATCGCGCACGCGCTGGGACATCGGTATCACCTTCCGCATGGTATCTGCTGTGCCAACGTGACCCCGGCGGTCATTGCGTTCACGGCGCGGACCTATCCGGAAAAAATCAAAAAGCTTGGAACATGGATGGGCGCCGTGTATTCTTCCGACGAGCCGGAAGCGATCGGACAGGCCGCGGCGAAAGCCGTTCGGGATTTTGCGGCCCGGGTGGGGGTGCCGACGTTCCGCCAGCTGGGCCTTGATGCAGAAAAAGTTCTGGCGGTGCGGGATGCTGTATGGAATGACGGCCTGGCCCATGCCTACGGCGGCGACTTGAAGCCGGAGGATCTTGAGCACATTTTACTGGATACACTGTAAGGGGATCGGCATGACACGATATCTGGAAGGAAAAGTGGCTGTTGTGACCGGTTCCGGGCAGGGAATTGGCCGGGCTGTCGCAGCGGCACTGGCCCGCCAGGGCGCGGCGGTCGTGACCAATAACCGCAAACCCGGGGCAGCGGGAACCACGCAGCTGACGCCGGAACGTCTTGCGCGCCTTACCCCGGAGGAACGGGCCTGGGTCGCAGAGGAAATGCAGCGCTTTGGCGGTGACGCGGAGCGTACCGCCGAGATGATTCGCCGGGAGGGCGGTCAGGCAAAGGCCTGCTTCGCGGACATTACGGATTACGATGCGGCGGGATACCTGATCGATACCGCCGTGGAGCATTTTGGCGGTGTGGATATTCTGGTCAACGTAGCGGGGGCTTTCGGTTTTTCGCCGTTTGAAAAAATGTCGCCGGAGCTGTTTCGAAAGGTGACCGCCGTTAAGCTCGACGGGTATTTCAATACCTGCCGCCACGCCGTCCCGCATATGCTGGAAAGAGGGTGGGGGAGGATCATCAACTGCACCTCCAGAGCCTGGCTGGGAGACATCTTCCGCCATGCGGAATACTGCGCCGCCAATGCCGGCGTGGTGGGTCTGACCCGGGCCCTGGCGGTGGAATACGCCGATAAGGGAATTACGTCCAACTGCTTTTCCCCATTTGCCCGCACAAGAGCGGCAGTTGATTTACAGATGTTTGACAAAACGGTGGATCAGGAGGATCGCGTCATGGCAATGGGCGGCCCGACCCCCACAGTGGACAGCGCTCCATTGCCGGAAGAACTGACACCGCTGGTCTGTTACTTATGTACGGATGCCGCTGCAAGGGTCAATGGGTCTGTCTTCAATGTCGGCGGCAACAAGATCGGCCTGTACTCAAACCCGGAGATCGTTCGTCAGATCTGCAAATCATCGGGCGAGGGCTGGACTGTGGAAGAACTGGTCAGCTCCGCAGACCGAATGCTTCTGCAGGGATACCATAGTGTGGTAGAAAATTACCGCTAGGGTGCCACACGGTAGGGGCAGCCCGCTGAGACTGTCAAAAAACGATGAAATGCAGCTTTGCGACAGAGGAGCGGGGGAAGCGTGAAGGGGGCAAAAAGCCCCCTTCGCGTTCAATCAAGCAGTTTTCTGAACTTCTCAAGTTCAGAAAACTGGACACGCTGAGCGGGCCGATGCTTCTGCACCGGCCCGCTTCTGGCTTATTTTACCGCTGGACGAAGTGCCTCCAGCCAACTGAGAATATCGCCGTAGACGGCTTCATGGTTGCTCTCATTGAGCATCTCATGCCGCCCCTCGGGGTAGATCCGGATGGCCACGCGCTTCATGCCCGCGCGCTTGAACGCGTCGATGCAGGCCAGTACGCCGCGGCTCATCCCGCCGACCGGGTCCTTCCCGCCGGACACGAACAGCACCGGCAGCTGCTTGTTCATCTTTTCCAGATTCTCACGTTTCTCGTTCATCTCCACGCCCGAAAGCAGATCGCGCGCCAGCCCGACCGTCGCGTCAAAGCCGCACCACGGATCCGCCGTGTAGGCGTCGACGACCTCGTCCACGCTGCAGATCCAGTCATTCTTCGTCCGCACCGGCGCAAACGGCTTGTTGTAGCTGCCGAACATCAGCTGCGTCACCAGCTTGCTCGTGTTCTGCGCGCCGACACGCTTTTCCTCAATTTTGCAGACGAGCTGCCCGGCCTTGACCTTCGGCATTGCTTCCCAGCCCGTGCCGGAGATGACTGCCGCGTCCAGCGCATCCGGATACGTGTACAGATACGTCCGCAGCAGGAACGATCCCATGCTGTGCCCGAGGATATAGTAGGGGATCCCCGGAAAATCCGCCGCCATCTTGTCGTGCAGCGTTTTCTCGTCGGCCATCGCCGCCAGCCATCCGCCGCGGAAATAGCCGTACACACCGTCCGTCACCGAACCGCCGTGTCCCATGTGGTCGTCCGCTGCCACGACGAAGCCGCGCGCCGCCAGAAACTTCGCAAAATCGTCATACCGTCCGATGTGCTCCGCAATCCCGTGGATGATCTGCACCACCGCCCGCGGCGCGCCCTCCGGTGTCCAGAGTCCGCAGCGCAGCTGCCCGCCGCCTTTCGACGCAATATAAAATTCCTGCATTTTTTGCTGCTCCTTTCTAATTGTCCGAATTATCGTACATATCTTCTGCTATACTGACCTCAGAAACCAAACAGGAGGTCACTGCAATGCAAAACAACATCATATACCTTGATCTGCGCTCCGGCATTGACGCAGCTGAATGCAGCCGCCCTGCCGCTGACGCCGCCGAATTCCGCCGCCGTGCCGACCTGCGCCTGCGCGCCGCCGAACGCCGCCGGAATCTGCTGAATCTCGTGGAGACCGCCGTCACGGCGCTCATCGGCGTGGGCTTCGCGCTCTGCATCGCCCTGGTGTTCACCATGCTTTAAGCGCGAGAATCAGAACCGCAGCGCCCCGTCTGCCCAGACGGCCTCCGGAATTTCCGTTGGCAGATGGACGCCGACCGCCTCCAGTACCATCAGATCGCCCGCCTTCACCGGCGGCAGCACCTGCCGCTCGCTGATCCGGTCGTGCAGCGACGGCCCGCAGCCCGAAACGTCGCACAGCCGCAAACTGCGCACCGCATCCATCCGCCGTCCCAATACCCGCATCGCCTGCCGGCCGCTTCCCGGCAGCTGTACCGGCCCCGGCACATCCAGAACCACATGCGGCCGTTCCCGCTCCTTCACGGTGAGCACCCGCGTTACCAGCATACCCGCCCGGCCCGCCAGCCATGCGCCCGGCGCGGCAGAAAACGGTATACCACTCTGGCCCGCCGCCTCACGCACCAGCGCGCCGATCTGCGAAAGCTCCGTCTCCGGCGCTTCGCCGCACCCGGAGACTCCGGGCCCCGCGCCAAGATCGCAGCATGCCAGCTGCTTTCCGGTTATTTCGTAAAATTCCCGCATCCAGTCCAGCAGCAAGCGCGCCTCCGCCGGATAAAGCCCCGCATCGCAGCCGCTCTCTGCCAGCCAGAGGCCAAATCCGACCTCTGTGCCCTGCGCCAGATAATAGTCCGCCAGATAGAACGCCTCGCGTTTCGTCATGCCGAATTTGCTTTTTCCGCACTGCGCGACGGTCCTCCCGTGCCAGCAGAGACGCTCCCCGGGCCAGACACGCAGCACCACACGCTGCGGCACAAATCCCGGCCGCAGCGCCGGATCGTCCAGCACGACCTCCGCGCCCAGCCGCGCGGCCAGTTGCTCACCTGCCGCATCCACCCGGCGCGGCGCATAGCGCAGCGCGCCGCCGGAAAAGCCGCACCGCTCCGCCAGCGCAAGTTCTGCGCGGTCCGAACATTCCGCGCCGCACCCGCTCTCACGCAAAATCCGCAGAACTTCTGCGTTCCGGTTCCAGCGCACCGGAAAATACAGCGAAAATCCGCCGTTCCACGAAAATGCTGCAAGGGCCTGCGCCGTATTCCGCCGCAGGCCCGCCTCGTCATACACATAAAACGGCGTGCCGTACTGCTTTGCCGCCAGCCGGAGCGTCTGCGCCGGCACGAACAGCGCCCCGCCGCTCATCGGCGGTTGTTCTCGTACAGCGCGACCAGCCCCTTGAGCAGCAGATCGCGGTCGTAGATGATCTCCCTGCGGCACATCGGCAGAACGAACCGAGCGATGCCGCCCGTGGCGACCACGGTCGCCTTCTGCCCGAGCTCCTCTTCAAACCGCTCGATCATCCCGTCGAGCATGCACGCATTTCCAAGCATGATGCCGCTGCGCATCGCATCGACCGTGTTGCGCCCGATGGCGCGCTTCGGCGTGTCGAGGCTGATGCCCGGCAGCTGCGCCGTCCGCCCGGTCAGCGCCTCCGCCGACACTTTCACACCCGTACAGATGCTGCCGCCGATGTATGCGCCGTTTGCGTCCACCACGGCGATCGTCGTCGCCGTGCCCATGTCGATCAGAATGATCGGCGGCTTGTATTCCCGCAGCGCCGCGACCGCGCCGGCCACCAGATCGCTGCCGACCGAGGCCGGATTGTCGAGCAGGATGTTCAGCCCCGTTTTGATCCCGGGCCCGACCACGAGCGGCCGCTTGCCCGTCAGCTTCCGCACGGCTGTCCGCACCGAGTTGAGCACCGGCGGCACGACGGACGAAATGATCACACCCTCCACCGCGCCGCAGTCGATCTCGTAGAACGACAGCAGATTTTTCAGATCCATGCAGTACTGGTCGGATGTCTTCAGCAGTTCCGTTGCCAGCCGCGCCTCCTGCTGGATTTTTCCGCCCTCATAGCAGCCGACCACAATATTCGTGTTGCCAATATCGATCAAAAGCAGCATGCCAGACCTCCATTATTCCGCCCGGAGCAGCCGGCAGGCGAATCCGCCCCGGCCGTCCGTGATGATTTCTCCATACTCCGACCGTCCCGCGCCGCACGCGCCCGGATTCATCAGCCAGAGACCGTCTTCCCGCCGTTCCAGCAGCGCCCGGTGCGTGTGCCCGAACAGCGCGATCTGCGCGCCGACGCGCCGCGCCTCCAGCGCCAGCCGCTCCACGCCGCTCTTCACGCCGAACAGATGCCCGTGCGTCAGAAACATCCGCACGCCGTCCAGTTCGAGCGTCAGACTCTGCGGTCCGGCTGTAAAATAGTCGCAGTTTCCCGGCACGCGGTAAAATTCCGTTTCCGGAAACGCCGCTTCCAGATCTTCCGCGTCGCCAATATGGTCGCCCAGATGCAGCACAGCGTCCGGCTGCGCCTGCTCCACCGCGTCGTACATCGTGCCGAGCGCGCGGTGCGAATCGGAAAACACCAGCAGTTTCATTTTTTCATCACCTTTTCCGTCCCTCCCGCATAGACTGAAGGAGACATCCGTCAGACCCGGAAAGGAGGAACGTTATGGATTCTCATTTCAATGCCAATTCGTCCATCCCGCTGAACGAGGCGCAGCTGCGCGCCATTCTCGCCAGCGAGAGCGGCCGCAGACTCGTTCTGCTTCTGCAAAAAACAGACCCCAGCGCCCTGCGCGAGGCTGCCCGCGCCGCCAAGGCCGGCGATTACGTCGCCGTGCAGCGCATTCTCGGCCCCTTCCTGCAATCGCCCGAGGCCGCCGCGCTCTTTTCGCAGGACTGAGCCATGCGTGATCTCGAACAGGCCCTCCAGGCCCTGCTCCGCGACCCGAAGCAGCTCGCGGAGCTTTCCGCGCTGGCCTCATCGCTCGGCTTTCCGCCGCCCGAACCGCCGGCAGAGACGCCTCCGCCGTCCGTTCCGGCCCCGGAACCGCCGCCCGCGCCGCCGCCTCTGCCGAACCAGCCGCCGGCCATGCCGCCGCCGCGCCTGCCGGATCCGCTTGGCCGGCAGAAGCAGCTCCTGCTTGCCCTCAAACCCTTTCTCAAGCCGTCCAGCCAGGAAAAGCTCGACCGTGCGCTGCGCGCCGTCCAGCTCTCCGCCCTGGCCGGTTCCGCCTTTCACGGCGGAAAACCCTGAAAGGAGGCCCGCCATGTACCAACGCTACATTGCAAACCCGGACGGAACGTTCCGCAAAACGGTCGTAGACGATCCGCCCGCGCCCGCAGCGCCCTGCGCGCCGGAAACGCCGCCGAACTGCCCGCCGCAGCCGCCTCCGCCGCCCTGCGTGCCGGAACCTGCGCCGTTTTCGCTGCGCAGCCTGCTGCCGCAGAGCCTCGACGTCGGCGATCTGCTGCTCGTGCTCATCCTCCTGCTCCTGCTCATCGACAGCGAGGAGGACGACGCACGCAGCGTCCTGTTTCTCCTGGCCGCATTTGTCCTCTTCTGAAAATGCGGGTATCTCAGAACGGGGCGCTGCCGTCCGGCAGCTGGAAAATCCCGTCCAGCGCCTCGTCGCCGTCCGCCAGCTCTTCGAGGAACGTCTGCTCCGCCTCGTAGACGACCGTGCCCTCCACGGTCGTCGTCTGCCGGTACAGCAGTCCGGAATCTGTGCTTACCCAGTACTGCCGCTCGCCATCTGCCTCCACGGTGCGCACATAGATCCGCTTCTCCGCGCCGTCGGCCAGAAAGCCGCCCTCGCGGACACAGTCGGCTGGTTTTGCGATCAGATCCTCATAGGTGGGGAGACCTGCCAGCGCCTCAAATGAGACGTCCTCCCGCGCAGCGAGCGCCACAGGCGTCTCCGCGTCCTCATACCAGAGGAAGACCGTCTGTCCGTCCGTCAGATAATTCTTTGTCTCATACGCATCCGAGATCCTGGCCCGCATCCGCGTGCCGGATGTCCAGATGTCCACAACGGCGGCCCGCGTCTGCGCGCCGGAGCGCCGTGTCACGGCGAACGTCTGGTGATACGCCGTCAGCCGCGTCATGCTCTGCAATACGACCTGCACATTGTCTGCCGTCACGGTCAATACGGCCTCCTGCTCATGCGTTGAGTTGGGCTGTTCCTCTTCCGCCGCTGTATAGGCGTCCGGCAGGACGATTTCTTCGTGCTTCTGACCAGACCGGCCAGAGAGATACAGCAGCAGCAAAATGGTGATGGCAGCCAGAGCCGCAGCGCTCGCCGCGGCCAGCAGCCTGCGGTTTCTGCGTTTTTCCTCCATCTGTCATCACCATCCTTTTTCCGGAGATCCAGCAGTTCCACCGCTTCGGCTTCCGCCGGGCGGCGTTATTCCGGCCGGAAATCTTCCGGCTTTTCCGCGCGCCGTCCGAAGTGCCACAATATGGCCTCCACAATGCGCTCGCTGGCATGGCCGTCGCCGTAGGGGTTGACGGCCTTTGCCATTTTTGCATAGGCTTCCTCGCTGTGCAGCAGTGTATTCGCCTCACGCAGGATGTCCTCCTGCTCCACGCCGACAAGCTTTGCCGTGCCCGCGGCGATGGCCTCGGGCCGTTCGGTCTCGCGCCGCATGACAAGCACGGGCTTGCCCAGCGCCGGCGCCTCTTCCTGCAAGCCGCCCGAGTCGGTCAGCACGAAGAAGCAGCGGGCCATCAGATTGTGCATCTCCTCCACGTCGATCGGGTCGATCAGGTGGATGCGCGGATGGCCGCCCAGGATCGGGAACGCGCACTCGCGCACGACCGGGCTGAGATGCACTGGATAGACGACCTCAATGTCCGGATTTTCCTCCACCAGCTGCAAGATCGCGTGCATGATATTTTGCATCGGCTGGCCGTAGTTCTCGCGCCGGTGGCACGTGACGGCGAGAATGCGGTGATGTTCGAAATCCAGTTCATTGAGGATGGGAGTCGAGAAGGTGTAGTCCGGGCGCACCGTATAGCGCATGGCGTCGATGGCGGTGTTGCCGGTGATGAAGATATCGCCCATGATGCTCTCGCGCCTGAGATTTTCGGCGTTGGCCTTCGTCGGCGAGAAGTGCAGGTCGGCAATGTCGCCGACAAGCGTCCGGTTCATCTCCTCCGGGAACGGGGAATATTTGTCCCACGTGCGCAGCCCTGCCTCCACATGGCCGACCTTGACCTGATGGTAGAACGCGGCCAGCGCGCCGGCAAACGTCGTCGACGTGTCGCCGTGTACCAGCACGAGATCCGGCTTCGCCTGCGCAAACACCTGCTCCATCCCGAGCAGCGTCTTGCAGGTGATGGTGGAGAGCGTCTGCCGCTTTTCCATAATGTCGAGGTCATAGTCGCCGTGCAGCCGGAAGATCTGCATGACGGAATCGAGCATCTCGCGGTGCTGCCCGGTCAGGCAGACGATGCTCTCTGTCTCCTCGCAGCGCTCCAGCGCCCGCACCAGCGGGGCCATCTTGATGGCCTCGGGCCGTGTGCCGAACACGGACATCACTCTAAGCTTTTCCATCCGAATCCTCCTTCGCGGCCTGTCCTGTCTGACCGCCCTCCGGCTTTGCCGCCGATCCTGCCTGCGCTGCCGGTTCCGTCTCGCTTCCTGACGGTTCAGACCCCGCTTCGGCCAACGGTCCGGCCAACGGTTCACTTCCCGGTTCAGCCCCCGGTTCCGCATGTCCGGCCTGCGCTGCATCCGCCTGTTTTTCCGCTGTGCCTGTCCGTTCCGGCGCCGCAAAAATGTGCCGGAATCCGATCATACTCACCACAAATACCGCGCCGATCAAAATCAGCGCCTTCAGCTCGCCGGACGACGTCAGCAACACCGCCGCCAGCCCCAGAATGGCCGTCAGCATGTACGCGATCGCCACCGACTGCTTCTGCGAAAAGCCCATATCGATGAGCCGGTGGTGGATGTGCCCCCGGTCGGCATGCATCGGACTCTGCCCATGCGCCACGCGGCGCAGCACCGCAAAGCAGATATCAAAAATCGGAACTCCCAGAATCAAAAACGGAACCGCAAACGAGATAATTGCGTACATTTTGAACAATCCGGTCACAGAAAGCGTCGCCAGAATATAGCCGAGGAACGTCGAGCCGGTGTCACCCATGAAGATTTTTGCCGGGTTGAAATTGTACGGGATGAACCCGAGGCACGCGCCGAACAGCGCGCACAGAATGATCGCAATATTCACCTCCGCAACCATCAGCGCGATCACAATCAGCGATGCCGTCGAAATGGCTGACACGCCGACGGCCAGCCCGTCCAGCCCGTCGATGAAGTTGACCGCATTCGTGATCGCCACGATCCAGATGATCGTGATCGGCACCGACAGCCACCCGAGATTGACATATGTCATGTCCGAAAACACGTTCGGATTCGACAAAAACTGGATGCGGCATCCGTAATAGACCGCCACGCCTGCCGCTGCGATCTGCACGAACAGCTTCGGCAGCGCCTTGAGCGCCATGATGTCGTCCATCACGCCGAGCACCACGATCATGATCGCGCCGAGCAGAACGCCCCGCAGCTGCCGGTCGATGTCCGCAAACACGAGCGTCGACAGCAGAAACGCGAGGAAAATCGCCAGTCCGCCCAGCCGCGGGATGGGCACCTTGTGCATCCGCCGGTTGTCCTTCGGCACGTCGATCGCGCCGACTTTGTAGGCCAGCGCCTTGACCATCGGCGTCGCCAGAAATGACACCACTGCCGCCACGGCCATGGCCAGCAGCATATACACCACTTGCTTTGTGGTCAAGCCAATCTCTCCTTTACCGGGCTACGAAGCCGACCTTTTTATAGACCTTGCGCAGCGTCTTCTCTGCGAGCCAGCCCGCTTTCTGTGCGCCCTCTTTGTAGATGCTCTCAAGATATGCCTTGTCGCCGAGGAGCTTCTTCGCTTCTTCCTGGATCGGCCGCACCAGCTCGACCACCGCCTCGCCGACGGCGGGCTTGAA
>DBLB01000058.1:32064-37500 GCA_002298695.1 Clostridiales bacterium UBA735
GTCTCGCAGTCGGTCACGGCGCGTTTGAACTTGCGCATGACGTCCTCGGGCTTATCCATCAGGAACACGCAGCCGTCGGGATCGGATTTGGACATCTTGTTCTCGGGGTTGCCAAGGCTCATGATGCGCGCGCCCATCTTGGGGATAAACGGTTCCGGCAGCGTGAATGTATCCGGGAAGGAATTATTGAATCGTGCGGCAATGTTCCGGCAGAGCTCAACATGCTGCTTCTGATCCTCGCCGACCGGGACAAGATCCGCCTGATAGAGCAGGATGTCCGCCGCCATCAGCACCGGGTAGGTGAACAGGCCCGCCGTGATGTTGTCAGCATGCTGCTGCGACTTCATCTTGAACTGCGTCATGCGGCTCAGCTCGCCGAACTGCGTGTAGCAGCCGAGCACCCACGAAAGCTCCGCATGTGCAGGCACGTGCGACTGGATGAACATGATGTTCTTCTGCGGGTCGAGGCCGCAGGCGATATACTGCGCCAGCTGCTCCAGGCTGCGGCGGCGGAGATCGGCCGGGACCTGCCGGACCGTGATCGCGTGCATGTCGACGATGCAGTAGATGCAGTCATACTCGTCCTGCAGCGCGACCCAGTTTTTGATCGCGCCCATATACGACCCAAGCGTCAGATCGCCGCTCGGCTGAATGCCGGAAAAAATGCGTTTTTTCGCGTCCATATGAAAAACCTCTTTTTATAGTTTCTGTTCTGAGCATCTATTCTATCATATCCTGCCGAAATACGCAATCTGTCATTTTCCTCCCGCAACGGAAAACTGCATCCCGTCGGGCGCACTTTTCTTGCAATTTCCGCGACGGTATGCTATGATTTCCGCAGCGTAGAATACTTCGTGCAGAGACTGCACCACGAAAATGCGCAAATGCCGCATCTGATCTTGCTATGCCATAGCAAAAACACCCGGACACCGCTGTTTCCCAGTCAGCGGCATCCGGGCGTCTGACAGAACCCGCATTACGATGCAGACTCTGCCGCAGCAGGATAAAGGTCAGATGAGCGTTCCTTCCGTTGCGCCCCGGTTTCCCGGCTGCGCATCCATGTTCCATATTATACGCAGCTTTGCCCCGGTTGTGAAATTCTCTTTTCGCTTTTGATATCTGATTTTTCACATGCTTCTGTGCAATCTGCTGCTTTCTGCGAGGCTACTTCATGAATTCATCCGATTTTTCCGACCGTCTCCACATTTCCGGAACCGACGAAACCGCATCCGCACTGGCGCGCAGCTGGAACTGCGGCTATGAGGTCACGGCATTCTGCTATGCGCCGAACCTTGCGGACGAGGCGCTGCTCTCGCGCGTCGCCGGCGAATGCCGGGGCGTCCGCTCGCTCTGGCTGCACGCACCCTTTGCCGAGCTCATTCCCTGCGCCATCGACCCGGATGTGCGCGCCGTCGCCGCCGTCCGCTTCCGGCAGACCGTGGAGCTGGCGCAGCGCCTCGGGATCAGCCGCATCGTCATCCATGGCGGATTTATTCCGTTTGTCTACTATCCGGAGTGGTATGTCGAGCAGTCCGTGCTGTTCTGGCGCGAATTTTTGCAGACACTGCCGTCCGGCATGCAGATCGCTGTGGAAAACGTCATGGAACCGGGCCCCGACACCCTCGTCGAGATCGCCCGCGCCGTCGACGATCCACGCTTTGGCCTCTGCCTGGATTTCGGCCATGCCAACACCGTCGTCAGCAAGACGCCGCCGCTGGACTGGCTTGCGCCGATGCTGCCCTGGCTGCGGCATGTCCACCTGCATGACAACCACGGTGAAATGGACGAGCATCTGCCCCTCGGCAAGGGCACCATGCCCATCCCCGAAATTCTGGACGCGCTTGCGCAGCAGCCGCAGATCACCATTACGCTCGAAAATATGGACGCCGCGCCGTCGCTGTGTTATTTACAGGCCCGCGGGTATCTCTGAAAACCGATGCAGGGAGCAATGCCTGCGTCAACCTGTTTCCGCCGCACAGCTTCAAAATACCGGGCGCTCCCGCCAGTCTGACAAGAAAGGTAATCCCATGACAGAACAGCAGCTTCAATCCATTCTCACCACGATCCGTCCGACCGACCGCGCCGCCATGGCTGCGGCGGAGGCCCGGCAGGCCACGCTTGCCAAGCCGCCGCACAGCCTCGGTCGGCTGGAGGATCTGTCCGTCCGTCTCGCCGGCGTCTACGGCACAGAGCGGCCGCGCCTCGGCCGCTGCGGCGTGCTCGTGTTCGCCGCCGACAACGGCGTCGTCGCCGAGGGCGTCAGCTGCACCCCGCAGTCTGTCACGCGCGCGCAGGCCATCAACATGACCCGCGGCCTGACCGGCATGTCGACGCTGGCGCGCTGCTTCGGCGACGAGGTCATCGTCACCGACGTCGGCATCGCAACAGACCTGCGCTGCGCTGCCGTCCGCGACCGCAAGATCCGATACAGCACGGAAAATCTTGCCCACACGCCTGCCATGACCCGGGACGATGCCGTCCGCGCCATCGCTGCCGGTATCGAGACGGTGCGCGAGGCCGTACAGGGCGGCCTGACCGCCGCCGGCATTGGCGAGATGGGCATCGGCAACACCACGACGTCCTCCGCCGTCCTCTGCGCGCTGACCGGCGCGTCCGTCGCCGATGTCACGGGCCGCGGCGGCGGCCTGACCGACGAGGGTTTCCGCAAAAAACGCGCCGTGATCGAGCAGGCCATCGCCCTGCACCGCCCCGACGCGTCCGACCCCATCGACGTGCTCTCCAAGGTCGGCGGGCTCGACCTCGCCGCCATGACCGGCGCGTTCCTCGGCTGCGCCGAGCAGCGCATCCCCGCTGTGGTCGACGGGTTTATCTCGATCGTCGCGGCGCTCTGCGCCGTCCGTCTCTGCCCGGCTGCGAGGGATTTCCTGTTCCTGTCGCACGCCTCCTATGAGATCGGCTATCAGATCGCTGCAAAGGAGCTCGGCCTCGAGGCCTGCCTGCTGCTGGACATGCGCCTGGGAGAGGGGAGCGGCTGCCCGCTGATGTTCCAGATCCTCAAGGCCGCCTGCGCGGTGCTCTGCGACATGGCGACGTTTGAGGAAGCGGCCATCAACGACGACTATCTCGATGAGATCCGCAAAACCGACGCGTTTACGGTACAGAAATCATGAACATTCTGCTCATCGGCGGCAGCAAAAGCGGCAAAAGCCACCTTGCGCAGGAGCTCTGCTGTGCGTTCGGCGGCCCCATGATCTACTGGGCCACGATGGAACCCAGCGACGAGGAGGACCGCGAGCGCATCCGCCGGCATCTGCTGGACCGCGACGGCTGGGGCTTTGAAACGATTGAGGCCGCGCGCGACCTGCCTGCTGCCTTCGACCGTCTGCCGCCGCGCGCCGCCGTCCTGTTCGACAGCGCTACGGCGCTGCTCGCAAACGAGATGTTCCGCCCGGACGGCAGCCTGGACGAGACCGCGGGCGAACGCGCCGCGCAGGAGCTGCTGGCACTCAGCCGCGTCTGCGGCAGCCTCGTCTGCGTCTGCGACGATCTCTGGCGCGACGGCGCGGTCTACGACCCGTGGACGGAAACCTACCGCCGCCAGCTTGCCGGCATCTGCCGCACGCTTGCCGCGCAGTTTGATACCGTCGCGGAGATCACCTGCGCCCTGCCGCGTCTTCACAAGGGGACGCTCCCGGCGTTCAGAAAGGACGTTATGGCATGAAAGATTGGATCTACGCCTTTTTTATGGCCTGGGGCATGTTTCTGGCCATTCCTTGCCCGTTTCCGCGCTGGCGCGAATCTGCGCGCGGGAAAATGCTGGTCTGCCTTCCGCTGCTCGGCGCGCTGCTCGGCGCGCTGTGGGCGCTGGCGGTATGGCTGCTCTCCGTGCTGCACATCGCAGACCCCGTCGCCGCGCTGCTCGCCGCGGCCTTCCCGTGGCTGACCACCGGCTTTATCCATCTCGACGGCTTCATGGACGTCTGCGATGCCGTTCTCTCCCGCCGCGATCTGGAGACGCGGCGGAAAATCCTGAAGGATTCGCACTGCGGCGCGTTTGCCGCCATTTCGATGGTGCTGCTCGGGCTTGCGCAGTGGGCCGTCTGCTTCGGCCTTGTACGGTCTCCGGCGCTTGTGCCGCTGGCCTGCATCCCCTGCGCGGTGCGCACCTGCGCGGCCCTTGCTGTCTCGCACTTGCGCCCCATGTCCACCAGCCAGTATGCCGGCCAGAAGACCATGCCCGCCGCGCATACGGCGGCGCTTGGCCTGCTGCTTGCCGCGGCGCTCATCCTGCCGCCGGTGTTCTGCGGCCCGCCCGGGTTTGCGCCGCTTGCCGCCGCGGCGGTCTATGCGCTTGCGCTGCGCTTTGCGTTCCGGCAGCTGGACGGCATGTCCGGCGATATCTCCGGCTTCGCGCTGACGCTCGGCGAGCTTGCGGGGCTGGCCGTACTCTTTTTTACGAGGTGATCCCATGCATCTGATTCTCGGCGGCGCATACCAGGGCAAGCTGACCTGGGCCGTTTCGCAGTTCGGGCTGATGCCCGATGAGCTCTGCGACCTTGCCGATGGCTTTCAGCCCGGAAAACGCTGCTATTACCATCTCGAGGCCGCGACCCGCGCGGGCGCCGCGCCCGATGCGGCGCAGTTTCCGGAGGACGCAATCGTCATCTCCCGCGAGGTCGGCTCCGGCGTTGTCCCGATGGATGCGGATGTGCGCCTCTGGCGCGAGGTGCACGGCGCACTGCTCCAGCAGCTGGCCCGGCGTGCCGCGCACGTGACGCGCATCTTCTGCGGCCTTCCGGAGCAGCTCAAATAGACCGGCATTCCCCGAAAAGAGGTATTTTTATGAACTTATATCTGCTTCGCCACGGCAAAACCGAGGGCAATCTGAAAAATCTCTACTATGGCAGCACCGACCTGCCCCTGACCGACGCCGGCATTGCCGCGCTGCGGGCCGACCCGCCCGCCGTGCCGCCGGTGCAGCACTATTATACCAGCGGCATGCTCCGCGCCGAGCAGACGTTCCGCATCCTGTTCGGCGACCGGCCGCACGAGATCGTCCGCGACCTGCGCGAGATCGATTTCGGGCATTTTGAAATGCGGGCCTATCCGGAGCTGAAAAATGACCCGGAATTTCAGGCCTGGTGCGAACAGAACAGCGAGGCGGCCGTCTGCCCCGGCGGCGAGAGCGGCGACCTGGCCACAGACCGCGCCCTGCGCGCGCTCGAACCGATCCTTGCCCGCGATGAGGACGCGCTCTGCGTCATCCACGGCGGCATCATCTGCGGTATGCTCGCCCGCTGGTTCGGCGGGACGCGCTATGACTATCCCTGCGACCCCGGTCATGGCTACGCCGTCCGCTTCTCCGGCGGCAAACCCGTATCCTGTTCCGGACTCTGACCCGTGCTGCTGCGCACGTATCAGAAAACAAAACCCATAAAACACAAAGGGCCCGCTGTAAACTGCTCCCCAAGTCAA
>DBLB01000167.1 GCA_002298695.1 Clostridiales bacterium UBA735
GTGTTGCCGGTGCATGGTGCGATGACAAGGCAGTCGAGCAGCTTTTTCGGGCCGATCGGTTCGGCCTGCGCGATGGTATGGAGGATCTCATGGCCGCAGATGGATTCGATGCGGGCGCGGAAGTCTGCCGCTGCGCCGAAGCGGGTGTCGGTCGTATAGCTGGCCTCGGAGAGGATGGGGATGATGTTGGGATACTGGGCTTTCAGGCGTTCCAGCACATCCAGCACGCGGGAAAACGTGCAGAATGAGCCGCATAGGGCAAAGCCGATCACGGGTTCCATAATGCCTCCTGTTCTTCGGATAGGATCCGTAAGGTGGTTTCTTTTAAGATCCGGGCGGCGCGCTCCGGCGCGAATCTGCCGGGCAGACCGGGGGCGCGCTGATACGATTCTGGCGGGTCGCTGGCCGGCGGGAGACCGCCGGGCGCGGACGCAAGATCGATCAGCGGACAGCGGAGCGCAGCGAGCTGTGCCTCGGTGAAGACCGGGGCGGGAACGGTATTGAGGATACAGTCGTAGATGAGACCGTGCGCGTAGATGTGTGTCTGCTCCGGGCGATAGCCGAGCGCAGCGCACCAGGCACGGTCTTCGGCCCTGCGGCTGGCGACGGTGACTGCCGCGCCGAGACTTTGCAGCTTGCGGGCCAGGCATTGACCGATGCGGCCGAAGCCGACGACGAGGACGCGGCTGCCGGAAAGGCCGGTCGGCGTCGCTTCGAGCGCGAGGGCAACGGCGGCCTCGGCAGTGAGTGCGGCGTTCCGGACGGCGAGCGGTTCGTCATGCATGTAGTCATACTGTACGTGACCGGAGAACAGATTTTCCGGCAGGACGCCGCCAAAAATGCGCGCTCCGGCGGGCAGGCAGGCGCGGACGGTGGCGAGCGGAAGGTCGCCTGCAGCCTTGATGTGATTCGCGTCGCGGAGCGCCGGTACGGGCAGGAGCACAGCCTCTGCCTGCGCCAGCGCGTCATGCAGGCTGGCGTGCGTGTCCGGCAGCTCCGGCACCTGATGGCAGGCAACTGAGAAGCCTGCTGCCATGAGCTGCGCGGCGAGGTGATACTGGCGGCGGTCGCCGCCGAGAATCGTGAAATTCTGAATCAAGCGCATCCCTTCTTTCTGCTCCATCCTATGCGCAGATGTCCCGGACTGCGAAAAAAATTCCCGCCGCACGGCGGGAAAAAAGAGAATTCCGAGTATCTATGTATCGTTGCGCGGCATCATCCAAGAAACCACTGCGTCCAGTAGCCGCCTTCTGCGACATAGCCGACGCCGATGGATGTGAAGCTTGCCGAAAGAATATTGGCACGGTGCCCAGCGGAGTTCATCCATGCGTCCACAACGGCCCCGGCAGAGGCGTAGCCCTGCGCAATGTTTTCGCCGGCATATGCGTAGGAGATGCCGAAGCTGCGCATCATGTCAAAGGGCGAACCATAGGTCGGACTGTTGTGGTCAAAATAGCCGGTGTCGTGCATGTCCTGCGATTTCACGCGCGCATAGCGGCAGAGTTCTGCGTTGAGTGCCAGAGGTGACAGGCCGTATTTTGCGCGGACCTCGTTCACAAGCGCGACGACGGCACGTTCCTCTGCAAGTACGCTGCTGCTGTCCGGCGTGGACGGTGCGCTGCTGTCTGAAGGCCCGGACGCTTCCGGACGGTTCGGGCACGGCTGCGCAACGGTTGACGCCCCGGTACAAACCGTGTCCGGGATGCATGTCCGGAGCTGCTGCGCCGCAGTGGGGACCGCCAGCACGGCAGAGATCACCAGCATGCTCAGGAATGTACAGATCTTTCTTTTCATTGGGAAAACCTCCTTCTTATTCGTTTTACACCGGATCCTGCCGGATTTCAAGCGGTAAATCCTGCCACACTGCGCCGGAAAAATCGGAAATGCTTGTATTTTCACACGCCTTTTGCTATAATAAAAACAAAATACGAAACTCCGCCGAGGTGAAGAATATGCAGCAACACGGTTTCATTCACGATATGCTTGATGTCAAGGTGCTGATTCTGTTTGTGGCGTCCAAGGCACTGTATCCCCTGAGTTTGCAGAAGATTTACGAGCTCTGCTTTCAGGACGACTGCCTGAGCTATTTCGACGTCAGCGTCGCAGTGCCGCAGATGGTAGAAAGCGGCCATCTGGAAAAGACCGGCGAGGACGAATATGTCATTACGGACAAGGGTCGCGAGCAGGAGGAAGTGACTTGCGACGCCATTGCCTACCCGGTCATGCAGCGTGCGCTGGCCGCGGTCGAACGCTTCAACCGCGAGGTCAAGCGGCAGAGCATGGTGCGGACGGAGATCATCCCGCGCGAGGGCGGCGATTTTTCTGTGGTACTGGGGCTGGACGATGAAAAGAGCAACCTGATGACGCTGGAGCTTATGGCTCCCACGCAGACGCAGGGGCGTGCGCTGGCACGGGCGTTCAGCAAGCGTGCCGAGCGGATCTTTCAGCTTGTGATGACCGAACTGCTCGATGAAGCGGAGGGCAGGGAATGAAGAATTTTGAACATGCCGCCGAAACGCTGACGGAGCTGATGAGGCAGCGCGGGTTAAACGCGGCAGAACTGTCACGCCAGACCATGATCGATCCGGGCATCCTGCGATCCATTATGACGGGGAAGCGGAAAAGCGTCAGCACGAGAAATATCATGACTTTGGCCCATTATTTCGGCATGAGCATGGAGGAGTTTATTGAAAAGATTCTGTGAAGCCGCCGTTTCATAGTTTCGTTACTGTGGGTTCACACAAAATTCACGAAGCATGAAGCGAAAATACTTGAAAAATTGTGCAACTTGTGATAATCTATAGTCACAGGGAAGAACATCCCCTGGGAGTAGAACCCAACGAAAGGAGCGGCGATTATGAGATTTCAGTACACCGAAAAGAAGGTCACATTGCCTGAGAACGTTCACAAATATGCGGAAAAGAAGGTCATGAAGTTAGAACGATTCTTTGGCGATGATGCCGACGCTCTTGTCACATTCAGTGTGGAAAAGGATCGGAACAAGGTAGAGATCACGGTACATGCGGCCAACACGTACTTCCGCGCCAGCGAAAGCACGTCTGACATGTTTGCTTCAATCGACGCAGCGGTTTCGACGATCGAACGCCAGATCCGAAAGAACAAGACACGCCTCGCGAGACGGCTTCGCCAGGACGCCTTTGTACGGACGCCTGATGTCACATCCTTTGCTCCGGAGGAGCCGGAGGAGGGGGAATTCAAGATTATCCGGACGAAGAAGTTCAACATGAAGCCCATGACACGGGAAGAGGCGATCTTGCAGATGAATCTGCTGGAACACAGCTTCTTTGCGTTCCGCGACGAGGAATGCGGCGGCGCATTTGCGGTCGTCTATAAAAGAACAGACGGCGGCTACGGACTGATCGAGGACGTGGAATAAGGTCTGGCAGAGAACGGGATTATGTGAAAAACTGTAGGGCGGTACTTCGGTACCGCCCTGCTTTTAGACTGAAAGCGGAATGTGACGAAAAAAAGGAAGTATTTCGAAAAATAGTACTTGACAAATAGACGATGATTTGATACTATAGCTGAGCGCTTGGGAGAGTGCAGGGCAAAAGCGGATGTAAGTCATAAAGAACTGAAAATAGTTCTTGACAAACAAATGAGGCTGTGCTAAACTAAAGTAGTTCGCTGCAAACGGGGTTAAGTACCGAACAACACGAACGACCTCGAAAATCATGGAGTTTTGAAAAAAGTTCTTGACAAA
>DBLB01000006.1:0-3266 GCA_002298695.1 Clostridiales bacterium UBA735
TGCGCAGCTCCTCCTCCACCTTGATCTGGGTGGCGATGCCGGCGTGGTCCGTGCCGGGGACCCAGAGGGCGGCGTAGCCCTGCATCCGCTTATAGCGGGTGAGGATGTCCTGGAGCGTTGCGTCCATGGCGTGGCCCATGTGGAGCTGGCCCGTGACGTTGGGGGGCGGCATCACGATGGAATACGGTTTTTTCTTCGGATCGACCTCTGCGCGGAAGCAGTCGTTGTCCATCCACATCTGGTAGATCTGGCTTTCGACCTGCTTCGGGTCATATTGCTTGGGCAGTTCTTTTTTCATCGTTCAATCTCCTGTCGTTTCCGCGTTCTTGCCGCCGTCCGCCGGGGCTTCAAGCGCAGGTTCTTCCTCTTCCTCAGAAAGGCTGACTGCGGGGCAGCCGGCCTTTTCCGAAATATCCGCAAAGAAGGCTTCCGGGTCGCCCTCCGTCAGATCCTTTTTCTGCAATACCGTGCCGGAATGCTCATAGCTGACCATCCAGAGATGCTGCGTCTCCACCAGCGCATCGATCTGCGCAAACGGGACGTCGATCGTACTGTCCTTGACGCGGATGGACATCCCGTCGTCCGAAAAGGAGACGGTCAGGTTTTTGCTGAACGCCGGCCTGCGCAGCTGCACCAGCAGCTGCCGCGCGAGCTTTGCCGAGTTACTGCGGGCCGGCGATACGCCGGTGCTCGCCTTCGAGCGCAGGACGATCAGGCCAAACAGCGCCGTCACCGCACCGCACAGCTGCAAGAGCGCCGGCCTGTCCGGCAGCAGCATCGCAGCGATCAGGATCAGCAGTCCGACCGCGATCATCACCGTGCCGAGAATGCGGCTTTTCTGCATGCTCTGCTCCGTAGGCTCCGCCTGCGGACGGCGCGGTGCGGTTCTGGCCTGGGCAGTCAGCTCCCCGCGCGTCTCCAGCGCCAGCCGCAGCTCTTCCTCCAGCTCCGGTGCATCATAGGCGCTGACCTGGAAGACATACTTCATATATATATTTCTCCTTTCCAGGGCACATCTGAAAAATCGCCCTGAACACAGCGTTCAGGGCGATCAATGACCGTGGTACCACCTGAAGTTCCCGCATATGCGGACACTCGACCTCTGTAACGGGAGGACCCGGCAAGGCCTACTGAAAAACTGTTCAGCCCGCGGCTCAAAGGCGACAGGCAGAAGCGGACGCAGGAGCTTGCACCAACCGCCCCTTCTCTTTGCCGCCCATGCTTCTGCGGATTCCTTCTCACAGCCAATTTTCATTTATTTTATCGGAAAACTGCCAAAATGTCAAGCACGATCAGACGTCTTCAATGATCGGCGAGGGCTTGGCCGCCTGCGGGTTGACCAGCGCGCGGAACTTCGTCCGGGATTCGCGGATCTCGCTGAGCGACTGTGCAATGGCATCCTCGGTGCGCTTCATCGCATCGTCGACATAGTCGTTTGTGACCTGCTTGAGCTCCTTGATCTTCTGCTGCGCAGCCTTGACCATCTCGTCGGCCTGCTGAGCCGCCTGACGGGTGATCTCCTCGCGGGAGATCATCTGCTTGGCGCGCTGCTCCGCCTGCTTGAGGATATTTTCCGCCTCGCGCTTGGCGTTCGTAATGACCTCGTTGCGGGACTCGACAATGGTTTTCGCCTGCTTCAGTTCGCCGGGCAGCTGGTTGCTGATCTCATCGAGCAGATCGAGCACCTTGTCGCGCTCGACGACGCATTTTTCGTTGCCCAGCGGCAGGCTCCACGCGTCCTGCACCATCTCATATAACGTCGTGATGAGTTCTTCGATCCCGTTATTTGCCATAATTCATATCCTCCTTAACGTTGCTCCGCCATGCGAGCTTTGAAATCCGGTATGATCGCCTCCGGCAGGAAATCCGCCAGACCGACGTCGTACCGCCCGAGTTCCTTGACTGCACTGGATGACAGATACATGAACTGATGCTCCGCAGTCAGGAACATCGTATCCAGGCCGGGGTTCAGCTTGTGATTGACCAGGGCCATCTGGAATTCGCGTTCAAAATCCGAAACCGCCCGCAGCCCCTTGACGATGGTCGAGCTTCCCTGCTCCCGCGCAAAGTCCGCCAGAAGCTTGTCGGAAAACATGACCTCCACATTCGGAATGTCCGCCGTCACGCGGCGGATGAGCTCCACGCGCTCCTGCGCGGAAAAGATCGGGTGCTTGTCCACATTGAACATCACGCAGACGATCAGCCGATCGAAGATCTTTGCCGCGCGCTCGATGATATTCAGGTGGCCGTTTGTGACCGGGTCGAAACTGCCCGGATAGATTGCTGTTCTCATGCAGGCTGCGCCTTTCGGAAAATTGTCACCGCGGTTTTACCGTATTTGTAATCCCGGTAGTGTGCCAGACCGGGGAACAGGCCGTCGAGCGTCTTTTCCGCAGGTCTTTCACAGATGATTATACCACTATCCGAAAGAATGTCAATTTCCGATATCCGTTTCAGTGCATTTTCCAGAAAAACTTCCGCATACGGCGGGTCGAGAAAGATCAGATCGAAGGTCTTCCGGCAGGCGGCGAGATAGGACAGATAGTCCGCCTGTATCACCTGCGCCCGATCGGCAAGCCGCGTCTTGTCCAGATTTTCCCGGACGACCTGGCAGGCGTCACGCCGTGCATCGACAAACATGGCCTCCGCCGCCCCGCGGCTGAGCGCTTCAATGCCGAGCTGGCCGGAGCCGGCGAAGAGGTCCAGCGCCCGCCGTCCCTCGACCTCAAACTGGATGGCCGAGAAGATGCCCTCCTTGACCTGATCCATCGTCGGGCGTGTATCCATGCCCTTCGGGGCCTTGAGATTCACGCCTCGGGCTGTTCCTGTAATGACTCGCATGGAAGTTCCTCCTGATGAAAATACGAGTAAACGGCCTGGGCCGTCGCCTCCGGCAGCACCTCGCGCAGCGCCGGAAGCTCTGCCTTTGCAATGGCCCCGACGGAGCGGAATTTTTTCAGCAGCTGCTCGCGCCGCTTCGGCCCCACGCCGGGGATCTTTTCGAGCGACGATTCGCGCAGATGCTTCGACCGCAGCTGCCGGTGATATTCGATGGCGAACCGATGCGTCTCCTCCTGGATGCGCCCGATGAGCGCAAACACGGCCTGATTGCCCGAAATGCCGATCTCATGGCCGTCTGCGGTCACAAGCGCGCGCGTCCTGTGCCGATCGTCCTTGACCATGCCATAGGCCGGAATGTCGAGCGCAAACTCCCGCACGACCTCCTCCGCGATCTTCGCATGCTCCACGCCGCCGTCGATCAGCAG
>DBLB01000006.1:3352-9205 GCA_002298695.1 Clostridiales bacterium UBA735
CATCGACGCATAATCGTCCTGATCCGGCATGTCCTTGAGCTTGAAGCGCTTATAGTCCTTTTTCGACGGCGCGCCGTCGCAGAATACCACCATCGAGGCCACGATGTCCGTGCCCGCGATGTGGGAAATATCATAGGATTCCAGCCGGTGCAGCGGTTCGCTCCGCCCCAGCATCCCCTCCAGCAGCCGCAGCGCGCCATGCTGCCGCTCCTGCTTGTTCGTGACGCGCTCGGCCTCTTCGCGCGCATTCTTGTTCGCCAGCTCTACGAGCTTCACATTATCGCCGCGCTGCGGCCGATTGATGCGCACCTTCTTGCCGAGATTCTGCTGCAAGAGCTCCGCGAACAGCTCCGCGTCCTCCATCTCACACGGCAGAAAGATCTGCTTCGGCGCCGCGCCGCGCACCATATAATACTGCTTCACGAGCGACGATACGGTATCCTCCGGCGTCTCCGACGGTGTCAGGATCTCATAGTCCTTGTCCAGCAGGTTGCCGTCCACAAAATGCAGCACGGCAAAGCACGCCTTCGCCTCGCTCTGGTAATAGCCGATCACGTCGGTGTTCGCCATCGTCCCGGCGGTCACAAGCTGCTTCTGGCCAAGTGATTCCACGGCTTTCAGCCGGTCGCGCAGCACCGCCGCCTGTTCAAATTCCAGCCGCTCTGCCGCGGCCTCCATCCGTTCCCGGATGTCCGCCGCCACATCCTGATATTTGCCTTCCAGCATCAGCACCATCTGCTGTGTCCGCGCCCGGTATTCCGCCGGGTCGCGCGAGAGCTGGCACCACGCGTCGCAGTGCCCCATGTGATAGTTCAGGCATGGCCGCTCCTTGCCGAGGTCGCGCGGGAAGCGCTTGCTGCACCGCGGCAGCTTCATGGCAAGGCGCAGCGTATCGAGCATGTGCTGCGTCACATAGCGCCCGCCGAATGGGCCGAAATACCGCGCGC
Source organism: Clostridiales bacterium UBA735 (assembly GCA_002298695.1). Taxonomy (GTDB): domain Bacteria; phylum Bacillota; class Clostridia; order Oscillospirales; family Oscillospiraceae; genus CAG-170. The sequence goes on from DBLB01000006.1 coordinate 4,300, forward strand.
CATCGTTCGGCGCTTTGCCCGAAAGCTCGAACACCGGATAGTCTTCCCGCAGGTCGACGCGCACATACGGATAGCCCTTCCCGTCCTTGAGCAGGATGTTGTACTTCGGCATGTGCCGCTTGATGAGTGAGCATTCCAGCACCAGCGCCTCAAATTCCGACGCCGCAACGATGACGTCAAAATGGTCGATGTGCGCCACCATCTGCCGCGTCTTCGGCGTGTGCGCAGAGGAATCCTGAAAATACTGGCTGACGCGGTTTTTCAGCTTTTTCGCCTTGCCGACGTAGATGACCGTCCCGGTTTTGTCGTGCATGAGATACACGCCCGGCGCATACGGCAGCGAGAGCGCTTTGTTTTTCAATTCTTCAAACGTCATAATGATAAAAACGCCGCCCCGGAACGCGGGTTCCGGGGCGGCCGAAGCTCCGAATCAGAAGATCTCCTTCACAAGCATTTCCGTGAGTGCCTTAACGGCTTCCTCTTCATCCGGGCCCTCCGCAATGATACTGATGCGGGTTCCCTTGGTGATGCCCATGGAAAGCACGCCGAGCAGACTCTTTGCGTTGATCTTCCGGTCCTCGACCTCCACCCAGATGCTGGACTTGAACTCGTTCGCTTTCTGGATGAAATAGGTGGCCTGACGGTTATACAGACCGGATTCACACTTTACGATGGATTGCTGCATGTACATAGACGACACTCCTTACATATCATGCTTCGCTGTGCTCTAATTTTATCAAATTTCCGGCAAATGTCAATGATTATTTGCGCGTGCTCTGCGGCATGTGCGGAATTCAGCGGAACTCCGCGATCGTCACGCCATCCTCGCCCTCGCCGTAGACGCCGAGGCGGAATGTCTTGACGTATTTGCACTTCCGCAGCGCCTCCTGCACGGCCTTGCGGAGCACACCAGTCCCCTTCCCGTGAATGATGCGCACATTCGGCAGATTGCCCATATACGCCGCATCCAGGAAGTTTTCCAGCACCGGCAGCGCTTCATCCACCGCCATCCCGCGGATGTCCAGCTCCGGCTGCGCCGCAGATTTCAGTTCGCGCACCTTGCCCTCCATCAGCTTTTTCGCCTTGGCCTGCGTCTCGTTTTCGAGCAGATAGACCTCGTCCGGCTTCGCGTTCACCTTGAGAATGCCGGCCTGCAATTGGTAACTGCCGTCCTTGTTCACGGCCAGCACCGTTGCCTTCGACCCGAGTTTCAGCAGCTCCACCGTGTCTCCCACGCGGATGGCACGGCTGGCAGCCGGGCGCTGGCGCACCTCCTGCTTCTCGCGGAGCTTTCCCTCGGCCTCGTTGAGGCTGCGGCGGAGCGCGGCCTGCTTTTCGTTCGCCCCTTCAACAAATGCGCCGTCTCTTGCCTGCTTGCGCAGCTGCTTGAGCTCTTCATAGACGTTGTTGGCCGTCCGGCGGGCATCTTCGATGATGTACTGCGCCTCTTTGCGCGCCTGCTGCACGGCCTTGTCGCGCTCGGCCTTGATTTGGGCATAATATTCGTCGGATTTTTCCTTCTGCTTCTCGGTCTCCATGCGCAGCCGCTCGGCCTCGACCTTCGCCTGCTCCATCTGCTGCCGCTGCTGTTCGAGCTGCGTAAGGACGTCTTCAAAGTTGACGTCGTTCTGGCTGACCATGCTGTGCGCCTCTTCGATGATCTTCTCATCCAAACCCAGCCGCCGCGAGATGGCAAACGCATTCGACTTGCCGGGTATGCCGATCAGCAGCCGGTACGTCGGCTGGAGCGTCTCCACGTTGAATTCGCACGAGGCGTTGATGACGCCCTCCGTGCGCATCGCGTAGAGCTTCAGCTCGGCATAGTGCGTCGTGGTCGCGACCTTTGCGCCGCACTTCCGGCAAAATTCGATCAGCGCGATGGCCAGCGCCGCACCCTCCGCCGGGTCGGTGCCCGCGCAGAGCTCGTCAAACAGGATCAGGCTGTCTTTGTCACAGACCTGCAGAATTTCCACGATATTGCGCATGTGCGATGAGAACGTCGAGAGCGACTGCTCGATCGACTGTTCGTCGCCGATGTCGGCCAGCACCGTCTCAAAAATCGCGATCGAGCTCCCGTCGTCCGCCGGGATGTGCAGGCCGCACTCCGCCATCAGCGTCAGCAGACCGATGGTTTTCAGCGTGACCGTCTTGCCGCCGGTGTTCGGGCCGGTGATGACCATCGTGTCAAAGTCGACGCCGAGACTCAGCGAGACCGGAACGACCTTTTTCGCGTCGATGAGCGGATGGCGCGCGCGCTTGAGTTCGAGCTTCCCGTCCGTCCGGATGACCGGCTCGATGCCGTGCATCGCAAACGACAGCTTCGCGCGGGCAAAAATGCAGTCCAACGTGACGAGCATCTCATAATTGAGATCAATGCTCTCCCGCCGGGCCGCCGCCTCGGCGGAGAGCTCCGCCAGAATCCGCTCGATCTCCTTCCGCTCCGCAACGAACAGCTCGCGCAGCTCGTTGTTTGCGTTCACGGCACTCATCGGTTCGATGAAAAATGTGCTTCCGGACGACGACACATCGTGGACCAGGCCCGGCAGCTGGCTCTTGCACTCGGCCTTGACCGGCACAACGAAGCGGTCAGAGCGGATGGTCACGATCGGCTCCTGCAAAATTTTTGCGTATGTCGGCGACGTGATGATCTTCTGCAAGGATTCGCGGATCTTGCTGCTCTGCTGCCGGATCTTCCGACGGATGGCCGCCAGCTCGCTGCTCGCCGCGTCCGCGATCTCATCCTTGGACAGAATAGATGCAAAAATGCGTTCTTCAAAGAATTTGTTCGGCATCAGCTGCCGGAAAAAGATGTCGAGGCAGCTCTCCACCGCGTCGCCCTCGGCATACTCCTTCGCCGTCCGCGCTGCCTTCAGCACAGTCGCCACGCGCAGCAGCTCCTCCGGGCTGAGACAGCCGCCCCGGTCGGCCCGGCTGAGCGACGCGCCGACATCCACGATCCCGCCGAAGCTCGGCGATCCTTTCAGCGTGATGAGCTTGCAGGCCGCGCTCGTCTGCGCCTGCATCATGCGGATGTCCTCCGCGTCATCCAGCGGCTGAACGGCCAGGCACCGTTCCTTCGCCGCAGGACTGGACGCGTGGTCGGCCAGCAGCGCCAGCACCTTGTCCAGCTCCAGCTTGCCCAGTGATTTCTGATATTGTTCGTTCATGATCATCAGTTTCCTATGTCAAAAGTAGTGATTTATAGAAGTCCAGTGTGTAAAAACCGTGCTCCAGCTGCGTCACCAGATACGTCTCCGCCGCCTCGGCCAGCTCTCTGCGCGCCGGCCCTTCGAGCGAAAACGAAAACAGCCGCTTCGCGTCACAGGAGACGATATACCGCATGGCCGCAAGGCATCCGCTGCTCACCGGCAGGCTGAGTCCCTCACCATCGCCGCACTGTGCGCATTGCAGCACGCCCCCGGTCACGGAAAACCGGCCGCAGTCCTCCCTGCCGCACACCGCGCAGCCGCTCAGATCCGGCGTATACCCGCCGATGCACGCCAGCCGCAGCTCAAACGCCGCCTTGACCAGATCCTGCGGCTTTCCGAGCTTGGCCAGCGCATACAGCGCGTTCAGCGTCAGCGGCAGCACTGCGCCGCTCGCCGCGTCCTCCTGCGATAAAACCTCCGCCGCCTGTGCAAAATACGTCGCAAGGGACAGCAGTTCGATGTCCGTCCGCAGCTCCGGAAACATTTCGATCGCCGCAGCCTCGGAAACGTTGGAAAACCCGTGATAATCCGTGATCGTGAACTCGGAATAGCACAGCAGCTGGCACGCGCCCTTGTTGCGGCTCCGGTTCGTGCGCACGCCGCGCGCCTTCGCCGAAATCAGCCCCTGTTCCTGTGTCAGTATATTCAGGATCAGGTCACTTTCCTTATATTCGGTTGTCCGCAGGACAAGGCCCGTCGCTTTCTGTACCATTGGCCGCTCCATTCCGCCGGTAGAGCAGATACGCCTCCGGCGCACCGGTCTCACAAAACAAGTCCCAGTAAAATTCCTTCGTCATCGTCCATCCCCCCTACCGTTAGGATGGACCGCCGCAGGACCTGCTATCCCGGAAGATTTTAGATCATCAGATCAGTTGTTGTTCGTTGATCATCAGCTTGAACTGCAATCCCAGTTTTTCTGCTGCCTTCCGGCAGAGGATCATGCGCTGCATGAAAATTTCAAAATAATCCATGACCGAGCCATAGTGCGTGTCGACCGTCAGCTTCAGCTTGATGAGCGTGTGCGCCTCATTGATCTTCAGCTCCGCCTTTGTGACCGAATAGTTCACGCGGTCGTGGATGTCGAAGGTCGACGTATCCTGATTGCGCACGCGGTTGCGCCGCACATCGCTCTTGTCCGCCAGAATGAGCGCCGCCGCCACCGGGCTGACCGGTACGCCCGTGCCCTCGTCGTGGTTGCCGATGGCCGAGACGATCACGCCGATCTCATCCGGCGTGAAGCCCATGTGGTCGAGGATCCGGAACGCCATGACCGCGCCGGACTGGCTGTGGTCGATGCGGTTGACGAGATTGCCGATGTCGTGCAGATAGCCCGCGATCTTCGCCAGCTCCACCGTCCGCTCCGGATAGCCGAGCGTCTCGAGAATATAACCTGCCTTTTCCGCTACCAGCGTCACATGCGCAAAGCTGTGCTCCGTGAAACCCAGCGCCACGAGTGACGCATCTGCCTGCCGGATATAGGAGTTGATCTCCTCGTTGTTTTTGATCTCTTCGTATGTCATCCTGCATACCTCATTTCTTTGACTTCAATTTTTCCTTTATTTTACCCTCTTTCTGCGTCCAAATCAAGAGCTGCGCCGTAAAATGCACGTAAAACGCCCCTCTGCGATGCAGAGGGGCGCCGGAAGACTGTCTTATGCTGCAAGGTCGGTGCCGTTGATGTACTTTTTCAGCGGCTT
>DBLB01000178.1:0-193 GCA_002298695.1 Clostridiales bacterium UBA735
GCCAGCCGGTACAGATCTTCTATATCCTTGTCTCCAAATACGAGATCGGCCGTCTGCGTGCCATCATCCGCAAATATGATCCCCATGCCTTCATCGTCGCCAAGGACGGCGCGGTGATCTATGGCAACTACAAGAAAAAGCTCTGAAAAGAATCCCGCCGCAGCCTCGGCTGCGGCGGGATATCTGTTACAGA
>DBLB01000178.1:239-5712 GCA_002298695.1 Clostridiales bacterium UBA735
AATCTGTTACAGTTCAAAATCAAGCGCGCCGCGCGATTCGCGGATGGCTTTGCAGAGCGTCGACACGGCGACATGCCGCGGGTCATTCTTGTAGCGGCTGAGCGCCTCCAGGTCGTCAAAATCGGCGATCAGGCAGGCGTCGTAGGTGTTGCCGGGCTTGTAGCTGCGGTGGATCTCCATGTGCCGGATCTCCGGCACCACGCCGTCCAGCGCCTGCAGGCCGGCGAGGAATTTCTCGCGGTTTTCCTCCTCACCCTCGCGGAATTTCCACATCACAATATGACGAATCATCGTGTATCCTCCTTATTTGATCCGATATTCAAAATTTTCACAGACGAGGACCATGCCCTCGCGCAGGCCCTCCGGCAGGAGCGCCAGCGCGACCTCGGTCTCCACGCCGCTCTCGCCGACGAGCACGGCGTAATCGCCGCGGATTTCGCGGACGGTACGTTCAAAAATCATGCCAGAACCTCCTTTTGGGCCTATTGTATCATAGATTTTCCGGACTTGCACATCCTAATTTGCAGAAGGAGGCAAAAATATGGACAATGATACCATTTCTCTGCTGCAAGAGTGCAGTGCTGGCGTCAACATGGCCGTCAGCGCCATCGATCAGGTGCTCGAGGGGGTGCGCAGCCCGGCGCTGCGGGATGCGCTCACGGCCAGCCGCCGCACGCACGACCGTCTGGGCCGCGAGACGCGCGCACTGCTGCATGAACAGGGGCACGAGGGCAAGGCAGCCAATCCAGTGGCGCAGTCCATGTCCTGGATGAAGACAAACTGGAAGCTCGGCATCCATCCCGGCGACGAGACGGTCGCCGACCTGATCGTCGACGGCTGCAACATGGGCGTCAAATCGCTCACGCGCTATCAGAACCGCTATCCGGCGGCCAACGGGCAGGCAAAGTCCATCGCCGGCCAGCTGATCGACGCGGAGGAGCAGCTCTCGGCGGAGCTGCGGCCCTATCTCTGAAAATCTGAACAAAAATTTGGATTGTTTTTCCGCCCGAAACGGAGTATAATAGAGACACCAAAATAAGGGGGAGTTCAAATGACCAACAAAGTTATCACCATCAGCCGTCAGTTCGGCAGCGGCGGCCGCACCATCGGCAAGGAAGTCGCGCAGCGCCTCGGAATTCCCTACTATGATAAGGAGCTTGTCGATCAGGTCGCGAAGGAAAGCGGCTTTTCGCACGAATTCATCGAGGAGATCGGTGAATACGCCACCGTGACCAGCAGCTTCCTGTTCAACATTGCGGTGTCTTCGCACCCCATGGGGCTGATCGATACGATGTCTGTTTCGGATAAGCTGTATGTCTGCCAGACGAACGTCATCCGCGACCTGGCGGACAAGGGCCCGTGCGTGATCGTGGGCCGCTGTGCGGATTTCATTCTGAAGGATCGCCCGGACTGCCTGCACGTGTTCATCCATGCCGACAACGTCCATCGCGCGGCCCGTGTCCGCGAGCGCTATGGCGAGACAAAGCAGCCCATGGAAAAGCGCCTGCAGGAGAAGGACAGCAAGCGTAAGGTCTATTATAAGCACTACACCAACCGCAACTGGGGCGAGGCCGATAACTACGACGTCTGCCTCGACAGCGGCGCGCTCGGTGTCGAGAAGTGCGTTGATATCGTCTGCGACATCGCCGAAATGCCGTAAGCAGCAATAAGCTGTAATGTAAAATGTAATCAGAAGCCCGTCCATGAACTTTCATGGACGGGCTTTTGAATCATTCGGCTTTCGGCGATGTCGCACCGCCGGGCTTCGGCCGGTTTCCGCGGGGACGGCGGCGGCGACGGGGCTTGCCCGGCGCGCCCTCGCCGGCGGGCTTCTGCTCGCCGGCCGGTCTGGTGTCCTGCCTGCGCTCCGGCACCTTGCGTTCCGGCTGCTGGGGCTTCTGCTCGGGATTGGCCGGGCGGCTGGGATTCTCGCCCTCGCCGGTGGGCTTTTTTCCGCCCCTGCGGCGGCGATGGCGCGGCGCGCCGGCCTTTTCCGCGGACTGCTCCGCTGCGGCCGGGGTGGCCGGCTGTTCCGGTGCGCCGGGGTTGGCGACGCGGTCGCTGTTGAAAATCAGCTCGGGCAGCGCCTCAAACGGTTCCTCGGCGGGCTTCGCCTTCGGACGCGGCCTGGAAGAGATCGGCGCGATGTCGCGCGGGATGGGCGGGTCATTTTTGCGGGCCTTGCCGCTGCGGATGACATAGATGTCGGTGTTGGGATAGGTGCCGATCGTTTCGGGATGATCCTCCATGCGCACCTTGACCGTCTGCCGGAGCAGATTGACCTCGGTGACGGTGCCGCGGCCATCCGGCGTATCGACGAACGACTCGTTTTTCGGCGCGGTCTTCAGCAGATCCTCATACGCCTCCTGCTCGTATTTCAGGCAGCACATGAGGCGGCCGCAGGTGCCGGAAATTTTTGTCGGATTCAGGCTGAGATTCTGCGTTTTTGCCATCTTGATGGAGACAGGCTGGAAATCATCCAGGAATTCTTTGCAGCAGAATGGGCGGCCGCAGATACCGAGCCCGCCGACCAGCTTCGCCTTGTCGCGCACGCCGATCTGCCGCAGCTCGATGCGGGTGCGGAACGTCGAGGCCAGATCTTTGACCAGCTCTCGGAAATCCACGCGCCCTTCCGAGGTGAAGAAAAAGAGAATTTTGCTGCCGTCAAAGGCACACTCCGCCGACACCAGCTGCATGTCCAGCTTGTGTTCCTCGATTTTCCGCAGGCAGGTGTCAAACGCCCGCTTTTCCTTTGCGCGGTTGTCGGCGTTGATCTTTTCGTCCTGCGCGGTGGCTGCGCGGCGGATCTTGCGCAGCGGCGCGACGACCTCTGCCGCCGGAACCGTGTGGTTGCCGGAGGCACAGACGGCAAATTCGTCGCCGCGCGCCGTTTCGAGAATGACGTGATCCCCAGCCTGAAGCGTCAGGCCGTCCGGGTCAAAGAAATATGTTTTCGCATTGTTGCGGAAACGGACGGCGACGACCTCCGCCGTCTGCGGCTTGGCACCTTTCATCGGAGAGGCCTTGTCGGGCGCAGGCTTTTCTTCGGGCGCCTCCGGCGTTTGTGCTGCGCTTTCCGCAGATGCTTCGGATTCTGTCACGGCCGGCTGTGCAGCGCTTTCGGGCGGTGTGGCTGCGTGATCCGGTTCCGCCGCGGCTTGCGCAGCATCCGGCTGCGCGGCGGGGCGCTCGGCAGACGGCGTGTTTGTCGGCGTCGGTGTGGGTTCCGGCTGGGGCCGGTTCTGTTCGTAATCTTCCATTTGGGTACTCCTGTCTGCCGCCGGATGACGGCCTTATCGTAATTGAATGCTCAGCCAGCCGATCACTGCGCCTGTGCCGACATTGGCGTTCAGGTCGTCAATGGCTGTCTGAAGGCTGTTTGCCGCCGCGAGCAGCTCCGCGCCAGTGCGGCTTTGTAAAATGCGGCGCTGCGTCTCGTCCGGCGTCCCGCGTCCGCTGCGGACCAGGAGCAGGCCGGCCAGATATTCACGCAGCTGCGTCAGGATCGGGATCAGCTGCTCCCGCTTCTGTTTTTCCAGCGGCAGCAGCAGCTCCAGCAGCGCAAGCGCGTCTCTTGCGGCATAGCAGGCGGCAAACTGCGCCACCTGCGGCGCGCGATCCTCTCCGGAGAGCAGGGCCTCGGCCTGGCCGAGAAATCCGCCTGCGCGGAAAAATGCCTGCTCTGCCTCGGCAGGGGATTTTTCGGGGAAGCGCGCCCACAGAAACGGCAGTGCCTCCGCCCGCGGCACCGGGGCGAGATGCAGTTCGGCGCAGCGGCTGCGGATGGTGGGCAGCAGCTTTTCTGCACGGTCGGATAAAATCAGGAAAACCGCGTAATCCGGCGGTTCTTCCAGAATTTTCAGCAGTGCGTTCTGCGGCGAATCCGCCATATCCTGCTCGATGCAGTAGATTTTCCGCTGCCCCTCGTTCGGGCGGACAAATACGTCGGCGCGCATGGCGCGGATGACGTCGACTGCGATGGTTTTGTGCGCCGGGTCGTGCACGGGAATGACGTCCGGGTGGACGTCCGAGAGCACCTTCCGGCACGCCTCGCAGCGCAGGCAGGGCTTATCTGCGCCGGTACATTGCAGCGCGGCGGCCAGCAGCTTCGCCAGCGTATGCTTCCCAGACCCGTCGGGGCCGCAGATGAGAATGCTGTGGGAAAACCGATCCTGCCGGGCCGCGACCAGCAGCCGCGCCTTCAGCGCCTCATTGCCCAGAAGCGATTCAAATCCCATGGCGCGCCCTCCTGCTGCGTTCTACTTTCCTAATTATATAGTATAACAGATTTTCTGCCCGTGCGCTACTACTATTTGTGCCACAGAGTTCTTTTTCGGCTTGCAAGTTTTTGTTTCCGCTGGTAAAATGGTCAAAAAGGGGGGCGCTGCCGCATGAAACAGACCTCACTCTGCTATCTGGAGCAGGACGGAAAATACCTGATGCTGCACCGGGTCTGCAAGAAACATGATGAGAATCACAACAAATGGATCGGCGTAGGCGGAAAATTCGAAGACCGGGAGAGCCCGGAGGACTGCGTGCTGCGCGAGGTACGCGAGGAGACCGGTCTGACGCTGACGGACTGGCGCTACTGCGGGATCATCACGTTCGTCTCCGACCGCTGGGAGACGGAATATATGCACCTGTTTCATTCGCAGTCGTTTGCCGGCACGCTGCGCGAATGCGACGAGGGTGTGCTCGAATGGGTGCCGATTGAGCAGGTCAATGCGCTGCCCGCGTGGGAGGGCGATAAAATTTTCCTCGCCCTGATGCAGCAGAACCGGCCGTTTTTCTCGCTCAAGCTCGTATATACAGGACAGACGCTGGAAGAAGCGGTCTTGGACGGAGAAAGGATTCGATGATGGAGCATTTACTGATCAGCGCGTGCCTGCTGGGTGCGCGATGCCGTTACGACGGGCAGAGCAAGCCGCTTTTGCAGCTTGTGGCATTGTCTGAGCAGTTCGATCTGGTGCCGGTCTGCCCGGAGCAGCTCGGCGGACTGCCGACGCCGCGTGTCCCCGCTGAGCGCACAGAAGACCGCGTCATAACGAAAGACGGGCGCGATGTCACCGCGGAATACCGGCGGGGGGCGGAGCAGGCGCTGCACCTGGCGCGGGTGTGCGGGTGCAGGATCGCACTTTTGAAAGAACGTAGCCCAAGCTGCGGAAATGGGGAGATTTATGACGGAAATTTCTCCGGAAAGTTGGAAAAAGGGGATGGCGTGACGGCGGAGCTGCTGCGGGAAAACGGCATCCGCGTCTATGGAGAGAGCGAAATTGAGCGGCTTCTGGAGGAATTTGAACCGTGCGGAACCGCACCGGTTCCGATGTTCGAACCGTAAGGGAACCGCTGCGGTTGAGATGACGGTGCCGTCAAGATTTATGCGCAAAAAGATTTGCAGGCCCCGGCAGACCTGAAGTCAGCCGGCAATGAAGGCATCGTCCAGAGCTGCCTCCAGATGCTTCATGTTCATGTA
>DBLB01000120.1 GCA_002298695.1 Clostridiales bacterium UBA735
GAGCCGATGCCGCCGAACACCGCCGCCACAAAGGCTTTCAGGCCGGGCATTGCGCCGACGGTGGGGGTGACAGCCGTGTAGTTGGAGAAGTACATCATCGAGCCAATCGCGGCCAGAAAACTGCCCACAGCAAAGGTAAAGCTGATGACATTGTTGATTTTGATGCCCATGAGCTGTGCCGTTTCAAAATCGCGGGAAGCGGCACGCATGGCCATGCCGATTTTGGTCTTTTGAATCAGGGTGACAAGGGCGGCGACCAGAATCACGACAAGGAACGGCGTCACGACGGTAACACGCTTGGTCTGGCAGCCAAGTACCGTGACGGTATCACTGATCCACGGCAGGGCGGGATACTGTTTGGCCAGACCGCCGGTGACGTACCACATCAGGTTTTGCAGCAGGTACGACATACCAATGGCCGAGATCATGACCGACATGCGGGGTGCAGTGCGCAGAGGCTTGTAGGCAATCTTTTCCACCGCGATGCCCAGCAGCACGGTGGCTACAATGACCAGCGGGATGGAAACAGTCAGCGGCAGGGAAGCCGTGGCGTACACCATCAGAAAACCGGCGACGGTAAAAATATCGCCGTGGGCAAAGTTGATGAGGCGGAGAATGCCGTATACCATCGTATAGCCGATGGCAATCAGTGCATATTGGCCGCCCACCGAGATGCCTGCCAGCAGATAGGGCAGAAACTTTGCAGCCATAAGAGAACCCTCCATTTCTTACAACGTTTGTTTTGGTACAAGCAAAGCGCAGGCGGGGGTAACACCTGCCTGCGTTCTGCGGTTCAAAGGATATCAGCCCTCCACGCTCTGGGTCTTGACAAATTCAAATGCGCCGTCGGCAGCCTTCTTGATATAGGCCATATCCTTGTTGGCGTCGCCGGTGGTCTGGTCGAAAGTGATGCTGCCGGTCACGCCGTTGTAATCCACACCGAACAGGGCGTCCTTGATGGCGGTGCCATCGGTGCTGCCTGCTGCCTTGATGGCTTCCAGTGCGGTCATGTAGCCGTCATAGCCCAGTGCGGAGACAGCAGCAACAATATCGTTGCCGCCGTTGTTGGTCAGCGCATCGGGATTGGCGTTGATCCACTCCTTGATGCCCTTATCGAACTCGGGCGCGCCGCCCTCCTGATAGAAGGTGGTGACGTACAGCTTGGTGTCGGTACCCTTGGCGGCCTCGACGACCATGTTGCTGTCGAGGGTGTCGGAGCCGAGGATCGCGCCCTCGAAGCCCTGCGCGGCAGCGGCCTCAACGATCAGCTGCGCGTAGTTGATGGAGACGGGGCAGAAGATGACGCCCGCGTCGGCGGACTTGGCGTTGTTGATGTAGGAAACGAAGTTGGCGTTGCCCTCGGGGAAGTTCTCGGCAACGACGGTGCCGCCGAGCGCCTCAAACGCCTGCGTGAAGTAATAGATTAGGCCCTGGTCGTAGTCGCTGCCGAGCATACCGAGCAGGTAAGCGGTCTCGACGCCGAGCTCCTTGTAGGCGTAGTTCGCGAGGACCGTGCCCTGGAACGGATCGAGGAAGCAGATGCGGAAGTAGACGTCGCAGTCAGCCGTGACCTGCGGGTTGGTGCAGGTGACGCCGATGGCGGGGACGCCGGCCTCGGCGAAGACCTCACCGCCGGCCATGGAGACGCCGGAGCCGTAGGAGCCGAGGACGATGGAGACGTCACGGTTCATGAGCTCTGCCGCCGCGGACGGGCCGTTTTCGGCGGAAGTGCGGTTATCGACGATCTCAAGCTTGACCTCATAGGTCTCGCCGCCGATCTCGACAGTGGGCTGTACGTAGTTGGCATACTGCATGCCGAGGATCTCCTGCTTGCCGCCGGCGCCGTTGTCGCCGGTCTGCGGCTCGAAGACGCCGATCTTGACGACCTTGTCGCCGGAAGCGGCAGAGTCACTTGCGGCGTCAGCCGAAGCGTCGGAAGAAGCGGAAGCGTCGGATGCAGCATCAGACGAGCTGTCGGTCGTGGCGGCAGTGTCCGCCTTGGCGCTGTTGTCGCCGCAGCCCGCGAGCACGCAGGCCAGCATCGCAATACAAAGCAGAAGCGCAAGGATCTTTTTCATTTTATTTCCTCCTGTCTGTCCGTGTATTATAGACAAGTGTACACGGAAAATCTATGCTTGACATTATAGCGACAGTTGACGAAAAAAGCAAGTATTATTTCTGAAATTTCGGAATATTTGTTGATTTCTGATTGAAATCGCGTGAATTTTTGCCAAGAAAGTCCCTTTGCTCGATTAAACAAGGAAAGAAACGGAGAAAAATGGCACAGAAACCATGCATTTTTTGTGAAAAACGGAAGAAAGCACAGCGGAGAGATTCTACGCTGCATCAGGGCAAAAGAATCCCGCCCGGAGAAGCAGCTGTCTCCGGACGGGGTACGGACGATGAACATTACAGATCGCAGTTGCCTACGGTGCGTGGGAACGGGAGCACGTCGCGGATGTTCGAGATGCCGGTCAGGTACATGACGCAGCGCTCGAAGCCGAGGCCGAAGCCCGCGTGGCGCGTGGAGCCGTATTTGCGGAGATCCAGATAGAACTGGTAGTCAGCGGGCTTGAGGCCGAGCTCGTTCATGCGGGCGAGCAGCGTGTCATAGTTGTCCTCACGCTGGCTGC
>DBLB01000165.1 GCA_002298695.1 Clostridiales bacterium UBA735
CCTCGTCCTGCTGGCGCGTGATATTGCGGTAATTGCCGATGTTCAGTACGAACAGCAATACGACCACGACTGCTGAAATCGCCGCCATCGCCGAACCGATGAACCGCCAGCGCATTCTTTTCAGCATCGCGTTTCCTCCAGCGCATAGCCCGCGCCGCGAATGGTTTTGATCTCAATATCTGCTTGCAGCGATTTGAGCTTCTTGCGCAGAAAGCCGATGTACGTCCAGATGACCTCCATCTCCGTCTCGGTATCAAAGCCCCAGATTCGTTCCATCAGATGTTCCGAGGAAAAGACCTGACGGGGATTGCGCAGGAACAGCTCCATGAGCTGGTATTCCTTATTGTTCAGGCGCGCCTGCCCATATGGACTCAGCAGCTGATAGGTGCCGCAGTCCAGCGATGTGCTGCCAAGCGTCAGGCGGTTTGGCGTATAGGCGCCGCTCCTTCGGGTGAGCGCACGCACACGGGCCAGAAATTCGCTTGCGTCAAAGGGCTTTGGCAGATAATCGTCCGCACCCGCGTCCAATCCTGTCACGCGGTCTTCTATTTCCGCCTTCGCAGTCAGAAACAGCGCAGGCGTCGTAATACCCAGCGCTCTTGTTTCGCGTAAGACTGTCAAGCCGTCCGTTCCGGGCATCATGATATCCAGCACCAGCGCGTCGTAGTTCGTTGTTCGGATATAGTCCAGTGCGTCAGTCCCATTGTACACCACATCGACAGCATACTTGTTCCGTTCCAGCATGACCTTCAAAGCCCGTGCAATCGTCACTTCATCCTCTGCAATCAAAATGCGCATGAGATCCCCTCCGATCTGCGTTGACAATTTTTAGGTACATTTTAGCACGGCAAACCGAAATGAGCTTGAAATTATGAATAGTATAACAGCAGATCGTGTCCAAATATCGTGCATATTTTTGTGGGAAGTGCCGGCTCAGTCCCATACGAGCTCGCAGGACTGCTTATCCAGCAATCCATTCTCTGCCGGGACGAAGGTCGCCAGCGTCAGCGCCTCATTTTCAGGGCCATAAAGCGTTCGTGTCTGCGTGCCGTCTGCCGCCGTCTCCACGCAGAGCAGGAACTGCGCGTCCTTCGCATCCAGTGTCTCAGGGAGTGTCCCGGGCTGGTACGTCTCCTGCTTTATAACCCCGTGCTCTGTGTCCATCCAGAACAGCGTCACGCTTTCCGGCTCCGCCGTCAGCTGCATCTTGACAGCGCACTCAAATTTTCTGGTCGTATTCCCGTCTTTGCCGCTCTTTTTCAGCTCCTGATGGAGCGTCTGCGTCATCGCCGGATACGCGCCCTCGTTTCCGGAGGCGGAAATGCCCTGCCCTGCCCGTGCATAGACGCGCCCGTCTGCCGTCTGATACAGCGGATTGACAAACATCACGGCGGTCTCGTCCGCATTCTTCTTCACGGCGTAAAGCGTTGCGCTGAAGCTATAGCTCTCCCCTTCGTCCGTGCAATTGACCGCGCTGCTGCCGTCGCAGAATACGCCGTCTGACTGCATCTTCGTGTAGTCGCCAGTCTCGTCGCTTTCCTCCGTGCAGAGCCAGATGTAGCCATCCACCCCCGCAAAGCCGTAGCGCTGCTTCTCCTCGTCCCATGCTGCAAACAGCGTCCCTGTGTATTGTTCCGCGTCAGCGCTGCTGACCGTCCCGCCGCTCATAAGCTTCGACCCATTTTCCAACAGATAGGCATCCATATCAAACAGATCGAGCGACTGCCGCGTCACGAATACGCCGACCATCGGGTCTCCATCCTCCACTGCATCCCCATCCTCCGGGAGCGCGAGGCTGCACCCCGCCAGCAGCAGCGCCGCCGCCAAAAGCAGCGCCAGAAGCACCTTTTTATTCATCATCTATGCCCTCCAGCTGTCCGTCAAATTTCAAAATATCGCCCACGTCGCACTCGAGATAATAGCAGATGCGGTTAATCGTCCCGAAGCGCACGCCCTTCGCCTTTCCGCTGCGCAGGATAGAGAGATTCGCCTCCGTAATGCCGACCTTGGCGCAAAGCTCCTTTGAGGTCATCCCCCGCGCGCGCAGCACGTCATCCAAATGTACTCTGATTGCCATGGCGCCTCCTATATGAACAGGTCGTTGTCCTCACGCAGCTTCCGGTTCTCCTGCATCAGCCGCGCCAGCAGCAGCGCGCCGAGGCAGACCGCAACCGCGCCGAGCGGCAGCGTCACATGCAGCGCAATGCTCCGCAGCTGCTCCGCCAGCAGAACCTGATAGAGGTTGACGGCAGCACCCGACCAGAGCGTCACGCGAAGCGCGAGCGTGCTCTTCTTCGCGATCTTCTCCGCGCACTGCGATGCGAGCGCCGCGTCCCCTGCGTCCTGCGCCGATAAAAGCGCCAGCGCCTCCAGGATCACCCACACGCCCAGCACATCCGACACTGCGCTCAGCAGATACCGCGCTGCAATGATGCCCTGCGTCCACAGCAGCGGCGGCGCAGCCACTCCGACCGCCATCTGCGGGAACTCCTCGACCGTGGGACTCGATGCGCTGATTTCCTCCAGCTCCTGAAGACAGCCCTGAAGCGCCCCCGCAAACGCGCTGTAGACAAAGACCGCCGCGATCGCCGCGAGCACCCACCGCACATATTTCCGCAGCGCACGTGCATCCGCCTCGCCCGCCGCGCGCAGCAGCCGCAGCAGCACATAGACGATCAGCTCCGTGTAAAACATCCCGCCCAGCATCGCAGGTCCCAGTTCCCGTCCCGCGAAAAATTTCCGCGCGAGCAGCTGCGGATTGACCATCGCATAAAGCGTCGCGCCGAACGTCACGCAGATGAAAAACAGCAGCCAGTCCTCCTGGCGCTTTGAAAACAGCTTGAAATGCGCCCAGGCCGCCGCGCCGACCACGCCTGCCACCAGCAGCAGATAGAGCGCGATCGCAAGCACGTTCCATCCTCCGCCCATCAGCGACAGTGCACGCAGCCCCGCGCCGAGCTGCGCAAACGGAAATGCCAGTATCCCAGCGTCAAACAGCGCAGCCCCGCGCAGCAGCGCCGTCAGGACCGCACACGCTAGCGCCTCAACGGTGAAGATCACTGCCCATCGTTTTTTCTTCATAGATGCCCCTCCTTCAGACGAGCAAATTATTGTTTTTCAATAATCTTATTTGCAGTCTATCATAAGAATTATCGTTTGTCAATAATTCGTCTGCAAAAAGAGATGCAAAACCAGACTGATCTGATTTTGCATCTCCCATCACTTTTATATCCTTTTCATCCTAGCTCCTCCTGCGTCGCCAGGATTGCGCCCCGATACGCCTGCTCCAATTGAGAATGGATAAGCGCCTTGTCGTATTTCAGCGAGTTGTTGGCGATGATATACGGGCAATGGTCGGGGCGCGACCGGATTTACCCTGAATCTTACGGAGGGCGGCGCTTATACCGTCACCGTGGAGGCGCTGTACGCAAAGGGGACGATCCATATCCAGCGAAAGGAACGGCCGTAGCTGCTTCAGGACGGGCCAAATCCGGGATCAGCGTTCTTCGATCTGGATGTCGACGCCGTTGAGCTCCACGCCGTCCTCGGCGCGGACCATGATGTACTTCACGCCGCCGAGCGTCCGCGTCTCAACGAGGTCGCTCCGGTCGGGTGCGACGTGGATGATGACGTCGGGCGTCTTGAGCTGCATGCGCTTGCTGTCGACCAGATTGCGCGGCGAGAGCGCCGCGTCGTCGCCGAATGTCTCTTCGAAGCGCACCTGGAACGCGGCCAGCTTCTCTTCGGGTATGCCGGCATTTTCCAGCACAGCCCGCACCTCCGGCCCGGAGACGACGAGCGGCTCGTCCGACTTTGTCTCCTTGTGGACCTCGATGCGCTCACGCAGGTCGGCCTGCACCGCCTGCACGACCTCCATGCTGCACTCGTCGCCCAGCGTCTGGCTCAGCAGCGCGTCAAAGCTGCCCTTCTGCTCGTCGGCGGGCAGCGGCGGCGTGATGCGGAACAGCGCCTCGATCAGCTCCGGGTGATTGTCACCCGCGCTGCGGGTATAATAGAGGCAGTTATAGAGATTCGTCTGCCGCCCGTCGAACGCCGGGAACAAAAATCCCAGCTCCGGCATCGCCGCGGCATAGCCCGGCGTGCGGATGTGAAAGGCTTTATCCTCAGCTTCGTAGCTCAGCGTCTCCTTCCCGGCCTTGACCGGGCAGATGGCGCAGACGAAGTAGGAATAGACGTGGTCGCTGTCATCGAGCATCGCACCGTCCTTCGCCTTGAACGGGACGTCGTATTTTTCGTGCGCGAGCAAAATCAGATAATTTTCCTCAAAATGCACCGCGCCGAGGATCGTCTGGAACAGCTGCGCCCGCGCTTCCTCGTCCTGAAGCTCCGAATCGCGGAGCTTCATCAGCAGCCGGTGCTCGTCGGAATCGGCAACCTGTGCCGTGCGGAACGCAAGATCGAGCCGGTTTTTATCCGCCGCGCCGGAGAGGACCTTTTTCAGCAGCGCGAGATATTTTTCCTTGTCCTCTTCGCGCATCAGCGCCACGGGCTGGCGGAATTCGGACAGGATCTCTCCGCTGCCAGACACATAGCAGCCGTAGACGGCGGTGATGTTCGTGCGGTCGGGCTTGTAACGGCGGCGGAGCTCGCCGGTTTCCTTATCGGTCATGGGAATACCCCCTCATAAAATTCATGCGGACATCAGTATAGCACATCCGGCGGAAATTTGCTATGATAGGTTTACGGAACTTTTCTGTCCCGTTCTGCGTCTGAAGAACAAAGCACATCCGCAAATGTGAAAGGAGCAAATGATGGACGAATACAACAACTATGAAAACGGCTATCACCAGGATCCACCGCCGCCCCGGCGGCCGAAAAAGCGCATGAACGCAAGATGGCTCTGGATCATTCCGGCGCTCATCCTCGCGGCCATCCTCGCGATGGACTCGTTCTACACGCTGAAGGAAGACCAGTACGCCGTCCTCACCACGTTCGGCAAGCCGGTGACGGTCTCGGCCTCCGGTCTGCAGCCAAAGATCCCGCTCATCCAGAAGGTGCACAAGGTCTCCAAATCGATCCAGTCCTTCCCGCTCGGCTACCGCGTGGGGAGCAACGAGTCGATTGAGGAAGAGTCCCTGATGATCACCTACGACTATAACTTCGTCAACGTCGACTTTTACGTCGAATACCGCATCACCGACCCCATCAAGTATCTCTACAACTCGTCCGACCCGGTCGGCATCCTGAAGATGCTCTGCCAGAGCTATATCCGCGACACCATCGGCCTCTACAACGTCGACAGCGTCATCACCACCGGCAAGAGCGAGATCCAGTCTGAGATCAAGCAGAAGGTCACAGACCGGCTCGAGACCGAGGATCTCGGCCTGCAGATCACGAACATCACGATCCAGGACGCGGAGCCGCCCACGGCGGAAGTCCAGCAGGCGTTCACCGCCGTCGAGACGGCCAAGCAGGCCGCCGATACCGCCGTGAACAACGCAAAAAAATACGCCAACGAGGTCATTCCCGCGGCGGAGGCTGACGCCGACGAGATTGTGAAACAGGCTGAGGCCTATCAGGAGAGCAAGATCAACGAAGCCACCGGCCAGGCCGCGCGCTTCACGGAGCTGTTCAACGAGTATCAGAAATATCCGCTCATCACCAAGCAGCGCCTGTTCTACGAGGCCATGGAGGACATTCTGCCTGACATGAAGCTCTATATCGTGGACGACGCGACGGGCGTGCAGACCTCGCTGCCGCTCGAACAGTATGCCACCGTCAACATGGGAGGTGACGCACAGTGAAAAAGACCGTAAAGATCGTTCTGCCCATTCTGCTGGGCGTCCTCATTGCCATCGTGCTGCTCGGCTCGCTCGTGACCACACGGCCCAACGAATATACCATCGTCAAGCAGTTCGGTAAGGTCGTCCGTGTGATCGACCAGCCGGGGCTCTCGCTCAAGACGCCGTTCGTCCAGTCGACGAGCACGCTGCCGAAGACCGAGATGCTCTATGACCTCGCGGCCAGCGATGTCATCACCTCGGACAAAAAATCCATGGTCGCTGACAGCTTCGTCCTTTGGCGCATCGTCGATCCGCTGAAGTTCATCCAGACCCTCTCCGGGAGCGTCTCCGGCGCGGAGGCGCGGCTCGATCAGGCCGTCTACAACAGCCTGAAGACCGTCATCAGCTCGATGCGCCAGGAGGATGTCATCTCCGGGCGCGACGGCGAGCTGGCCGCGCGCATCACCGAGCACGTCAACGATACGACCGAGTTCCGCGATTACGGCATCGAAGTTCTCGCGATCGAGACCAAGCGCATCGACCTGCCGGACGAGAACAAGGCCGCCGTCTACGAGCGCATGATCTCCGAGCGCGGCAACATCGCCGCCTCCTACGAGGCGCAGGGCAACGCCGAGGCCAAGCGCATCCGCAACGAAGCCGACAAGACCGTCGACATCACGATCTCCGAGGCCAATTCGCAGTCTGAAAAGCTGAAGGCTGCGGGTGAGGCCGAGTATATGCGCATCCTCTCCGAGGTCTACGACACGCCGGAGGAAGCCGATTTCTACGAATTCATGCGTGCGCTCGACATGGCGCAGACAGCGCTCGTCGGCGGGAACAAGACACTCGTCGTCTCCTCCGGCTCGCCGATCGCCAAGATCTTCGCCGGGCAGTGGGAGTAAGGCCATGACGCTCTATTTGCAGGAGGAGCTGTTCTCCTTCGACCATTTTGACATCTGGGACGAGCAGGACAACGTCTGCTTTCAGGTCGACCGTGAGTTCCTGACGTGGGGCAAAACGCTCCGCGTCCGGGACGCGCAGGGCCGCCTCTGCGCCACGGCACATCACGTCCCGTTCTCCATTCCCTGCTCCTTCGAGCTGGAGACGGCGGGCGGCACGCTCGGATTGCAGCGCAATTTTACCCTCTTTTCCCGCAGCTATTCCATCGATTCGCTCGGCTGGGAAGTTGAGGGCGATTTTCTCGGCATGGATTACACCATCACGAAGGACGGCCGGGAGATCGCGCACATTGAAAAGGCGTGGCCCGCGTTTCACGACCGCTACCGGCTGGACATCGCAGACCCGGCGGACGCGATGGCCGCGCTCTGCACCGTCCTCACCATCGATTGCTGCGATGAGCACAGCCGGAACTGAATCAGCAGAAATCTTTTTCAGCACCCCTGTCCGCCCTGCTATTTGCGCCCCATTCTTTTCGCCTCTTTTCGGAGAAAGAAAAGAATCGCCGCGGCGTCAGAAGAAGCCTGCGGCATTGCACTTCCGCCGGGGCGGCAAAAGCTCCATATCCGCAGCCTCCTTCTTCCTTTCCGAAAGCCGACCGCTGCGCTGGGGCTCCCTTCGGTTGATACAGGAAAAGGAAAGAAACGACCAGAGAACCTTTCGGTCGGTTCTCTGGTCGCTCCCGTTCGGCCAGGGCCTTGCCATAGACCCGCGGCGTATGAAATTCGAAAAATATAGGGTGTATCTGAAAATTGTCTTGCTCAGCGCGAAAATTCCTCGCTGCCGGTTACATCGCCAGTTTTCAGATACACCCTAAGGAACTCGGATTAAATCAGAGGTTCCCTAGATTTGGTGCTGATGGCGGGACTCGAACCCGCAAGAACTTTCGCCCGACAGATTTTAAGTCTGTTGTGTATACCGATTCCACCACATCAGCATATAGTTGCATAGTATCATTCCTTCTCCGCCGCGTCAAGGAAAACTTTTTTGGGATCACATATTTTTTGCTTGACAAATCGCATCTTATCCTCTATAATAACTCTCGCAAACGGACAGTTAGCTCAGCTGGTATGAGCACATGCTTGACGTGCATGGGGTCACAGGTTCGAGTCCTGTACTGTCCACCATAAAAAGTTCTGAAATCGCTTGATTTCAGAACTTTTTCTTTTGCTTTTGATGTTAAATAATTTGATGTTTTCAAGCGTCCTGTAAGGCTAAATCATTTGTACGACAAAAATACGACAGTTTTGAAAAAATGGAGGGAGAAAGAGCATTTAAGCTCTCTCTCCCTCCGCTGTCTGTACGGCTTCCAATGCCAGCCTTAATGTGTCTGTCGTTGTGTGGTTATAGACCCGTTCCAGCATTCTGGTATCGCAATGTCCGAGCAGGTCTGCGATCAAATGCTGCGGAACGCCCTGCGCCGACCAGAGCGTCGCTCTGGTATGCCGCAGTTCATGTGGTGTCAGAAGCGGAATCTTCGGATGTGCCTTCACCAGTGCCCGCATAAAAGGCTTGTATTCGCGCTCATACCAATTTCGAGGAATATATGCTTTTCCCTCGGGGCTGTGAAAGATATATTCTGCCTCGACAGTTCTTTCATTTTCGCCGGAAGAAATCGTGATGGTTTTCGGTTCGACTTTCAGCCTTGCAAGCAGACGCGGCTCTAAGATCGGAATTTCCCGATGGCGATAGCCATTTTTCAGTCCGTCGGCAATCAAAGTTTTCCCGCTTTCCTTTGAATTGACAGATACTAAGCCCTGATTGATGTGCAGAATCCCGTGTTCGGCATCAAAATCTTCAAAACGTAAACCCAGCAGTTCACTTCTGGAACAGCCTGTTTCCATCAGCAGCATGATTGCAAGCCCTTTCGGATGGTTGACAGCAAATTCGTATGTGGTATTATATTCCTGCTGGGAAAACGCATGCTTTTCAATCACACGATGGTATTTGGGCAAACGAATGATGGATGCGCTTGCAGCATTTTCCTTGCAGTAGCCCTCTTCTTTGGCATGCTGCAAAATGAAACTCAGTATATTGAAGTCCTTTTTTACGGTTTCTGGTGCATACTTTTTGCCGATTTTATTGATGTACTCCTGTATCTCAGCGGGCTGAATCGTCTGAATTTCGCGCTTCCCAAAGTAGGGGATCAGATGCCGTGTAGCAGGCGCAAGGCAGGTATCCGTGTATGTGTTGGGCTTGACATAGGGCTTTTTGTAGAGTTCCAAACAACGAATCGCCCACTTTTCAAAGGTGATCGTTTTGGCTTTCTCAGGCTCTCCTAAGAAAAGTTTGATTTTATAGATTTCTGTGTACTCTTCTGCCTTGCGTTTTGCGTCACGCTTGGATTTTGTGCTGTAAAAGGATTTGCGGATCAAGTTGCCGTCTATGTCCTTTCCCAGCGTAATTTTGTGTTCATAACGTTTCTTCGTGGGCATGCTCACCCACCTCCTTCTCGATAGAGTTGGAGGCGGTAAGCCGCCTCCGTATTAGATACCAGTCCGAATCACCGCATGGGTATACCAGAGGTAAAATGTCTCTGTCGGAATCTTGAATGCGCTCTTGTCATCGACTTCGTAGCCGAGACCGAACGGGCATCTTCCCTGCTTGATACAGGCGCGAAGCCCCTCGGGCTTCATGTTTAAAAACTTTGCGACTACGGATAAGGGAATATAGCACGGGTATTCTCTCAAGATTTCACGTAGTTCAAGCCTGTGCTTTACCATATCAATCGTAATCAAGTTATCATATTCAAGTGATGCAGGAAGCCTTTTGATAACCGCTTCTCCCAATTTGCTCACCCCTTTAACTGGATACCGTAGTAGACATTTTCAGTCCTATTGTTCAAGAACTTTTTCTTTGATGTAGAGGGGTATCCCATGCGTTCCAAACAGCGGCTAAGAACCCGAGCAAAAGTCTGCGTATTAGAAAAACTTACAGTGCCATTTGGGGTGACAAAAGCAGTGTAGGCTTCGTACAGCTTATTTACGGGGATAAACACAGCACCATCTGCGTGCATGCACTGTTCACTGAGGAATGCACAGACGGCCTCATCTGCACTGATAGCGCCAGCGTCCAGCCCGAGCGCATCTTGAAACATAATCTCGGGAGTATAGTAATCATCGCCAGTAAACTGATAGTTCCGGTAAATAACGTGAGTATATGCAGCCATAGCAGAATACAAAATTCCGGGCAGCTCTTGTTCAAGCAAGGCCTCCAAATTCGGGATTTGATTCTCTTTCCGCACGGAATGACTGAACGGCAAAATCAGAATGCGCTCAAACAAGGCGCTGTCTTTACCCATCAGCCGGAGCTTGTGATTACTAGAGAACAGGAGCTTGGTCGGGAAACGCTGCTGGGATACAGGCATATATTTACTTTCGACAGAAATCAAATCACGACCAGTAATACTCTTGATTACACCAACAGATTCAGGGTTAAGAGCTGTGTCGCTCAAATCCATACAGAGGTTAATTCTAGCGTGTTTAAGTGCAGAAAGGCTGAATCTGTCTCCTAATTTCCCGGCAGATACCGCGCTTACAAAGCATGGATCGAAAAATTTACAAATAAGATTCCCAAAGACGCTCTTCCCCGAGTTGGAAGGCCCAACCAGAAGGACAAACCTTTTGGCGGAGTAATCCTGACTTAACAGGAAGCCCATGGCTTCTAGAATCCTCTGCTTTAAAGTGGCATCCCCACATGCTGTGTCATATAAAAACTTATCAAAAATGGGAGTCGGCTGCGCATCACACCACGGAATCCGAATAATAGAGTCGAAAAAATACTTAGGCGGCACAACACGGGGATTTATAATATGACGTTCTAAATAGAAGCGCTCAGGATATAAGTACAACACTCCATTTGCTACATTCAGCACATAGGGGGGCGGTGTGAGTTTGGCATTGTCAATTTCGAGCGCCGGGTCAGCAAGCAGGCATTCAATAATGTCGTCAAACTGGCTTGAACTCCCCCGAATTTCCAACTCATCCCGCATCACTGCGACCAATTCTTTTTTCAGTGTAGGTCTGTCCATGGAGCGATACATCCCGTTGCCCCACTTATATACGGTATTTCCGACGACGCGGATATGCACCCGTTCCTGAAAAATTTTTGCCAATTCCATAGCCGTGGGCGCAGAACATCTTCTACCATTGTAGATTTTCGGCGGCTGTGTCGGCACAATAGAGGACTGCACAGCAATGGCTGTGGTCTGCGTATCAGTTGGAGCGGGCTGCGATGTATAGATGGCTGTAGGTTCTTTAAATGGCTCGCAAAGACCGGCCAGCTCCGCCGCACAGAGCATCGCGCTCTGCTCCCGGATAAATGTCTGCGTCTCTTCCGTCAAAGCCGCCTCATCACCGCGATTGGCGCTGTCCCGCTTTACCATGTCATAGAAGAAATCAAATTCCTCCGCACTTACGGTCCTGCCGTGGCCAGTCGCACACAACAGTTCCGAAAGGGTCAGCGGCCGGTTTGTCTGTGCGGTCGTCTCCGCCGCATGCCCTGCGCGATGCGCTCCTGCCCACAGGAACAGCAGCACAGCCGCAGCCAGCAGCACAAGCACGCCAAGCGCGTATAGTATCCTTTTTCTGGTCGACGTCATGGCTTACATACCTCCCGCATTCTTCTCCGTCGTCCGTTTGTACGGAAGCAGTTACTCGTCCAGATCGAACCAGCGGATCTCATTGGCCGCCAGCGACAGCGGGAAGTGTCTGCCGTCTGTGGTGTAGACCTCGGTCGACTGCGGTTTGTAGGTGTTGTTCACCACGCAGTATTTTCCGTTCTGCGGATAGGCGTGTACCTCGACACAGAAATTCTCCGAGAACCATGTGCCCAGCATCGCTTCGGCGTGGCTGCTCCACAGAATTGCGCGGTGCAGGAGCCGCGCGTTTTCAAAACTGTACGGCAGCCCCGACAGATAGACCGCACGACCTTTTCCGTATATTCCACGACCGATTATGGAAATCACAGCTACACAACCGGTTCGTGGAGCAAGTATTCTGACACTCAGCATCGCAGAAGCAAGACTTGTTCTGGCTGCGGCGCGTCGACCTATGACTATGCCGACCACAGCTATTCCTACGGGAACTGGTCAAAATACGACGAAACGCAGCATCGCAGAACAAAGAACTGCTCGGCCTGCGGCGATTCGGACTATGAGTATGGCGACCATCGGGATTCCAACGCGGACGGTGTCTGCGACGACTGCGGCGCGAATGTCGCGCTGATCGTGACGTGGGATGCCGCGTCCAACGGCGGCAGCGTCGGCGGTAAGAACAGCGTGACGACCTCCGTCGCGCCCAACCAGACCGCCGTTGCCCCCGGTTATACGCCGGTCAAGGCAGGCCACACGTTCTCCGGCTGGTACACCGAAAAGACAAGCGGCGCACTGTACAACACGGTTACCATTACGGCCGCGCGGACATTCTACGCGCAGTTCGCCCCAGCAGAATACAAGATCACATGGGATCTCGGTACCGGCAAAACCGAAACAACTGACCAGACCTATGGTGAAAAGCTGAACCTGCCCACAGAGCCTGTCCGCAAGGGTTATGCGTTCCTTGGCTGGTTCACACAGGAGACAGGCGGCACGCAGGTCGACGGAAATACCGTGTTCAAGGAAGTGGCTTCTACCACCTACTATGCGCATTGGGAAGAAGCAACGGTTTTCTCCGTTGTTGTTCCGGCTGTGCTGCCGGTAACGGTCGACCAGAATGGAAAGGTCTACGTCTCCAACGCAGAGATCGTCAATCACTCCACTGCGGCTGTGCAGGTGTCCTCCGTGACCCTGACGGCAGAAAACGGCTGGACGCTGGTGCCGTATGACATGGATATGTCCCACGCCAAGGTG
>DBLB01000190.1 GCA_002298695.1 Clostridiales bacterium UBA735
TTTTTGCTTTGTTTCAAACTTATGCCTCAAAAATTTTTATTTTCCAACGCAGAAGCGTTCAAAAATCCGGTTGGTGATATCTTCACGCATGGTGCGGCCCGTGACCTCGCCGAGGGCGAGCATCGCGGCCTCCACGTCGACGAGGACGGCGTCCGGCGTCAGGCCGGTCTGCATCGACCGCTGCGCGAGGCGCAGGCAGTCACGCGCGCGCTGGATGGCCCCGGCCTGCCGCGCGTTCGTCAGCAGCGAGCCGTCGCACGGCGCATCGTCCGCAAACAGCATGTCCATCGCCTGCTCCAGCAGCTCCATCCCTGTGCCGTTCTTCGCCGAGATCGGCACGACGTAGTCAAACGGCAGATCGGACGCCTCGATGACCTGCCCGAGATCGGTCTTGTTCAGCAGCGCGATGCACACCCGCGCGCCGAGCGCCGCGTCCATCGCCTCCTGATCCTCGGGCGAAAGCGGCTTGCTCCCGTCGACGACGAACAGCGCGAGATCCGCTTCCTGTGCCGCCGCGAGGCTCCGTTCCACGCCCATCCGTTCGATCTGATCGTCCGTTTCACGGATGCCTGCCGTGTCCAGCAGCCGCAGCAGGTGCCGTCCCAGCCGGACGGACTGTTCGACGGCGTCGCGTGTCGTGCCCGGAATGTCGGTGACGATCACACGGTCGAAGCCCGCGAGGCAGTTGAGCAGGCTCGACTTGCCCGCGTTCGGGCTGCCAAGGATGACGGCGGACAGGCCGTCCTTCACGATGCGCCCCCGGTGACAGGTGGCAAGCAGCCGGTTGAGCGCCCTTGCGTCGCCGTCCAGCTGTCCTGCGAACTGCGCCAGCTCAAACGGATCGATGTCCTCGTCCGGATAGTCCAGAACGGCGTGAAAATGCGCCAGAATGTCCACTAAGTTGTCATAGATCGGGTCGATTTTCCGCAGAATCGCGCCGGCCAGCTGTCCGGCGGCGTTCGCCGCCGCGTCGGCGGTCTCGGCATCGATCAGGTCGATGACGGCTTCCGCCTGTGTCAGATCCATCTGCCCGTTCAAAAACGCGCGGCGCGTGAACTCGCCCGGCCCGGCCTGCCGGAAACCGGCGGCAAAGAGGGCCTCCAGCCCGGCAGTCAGCGCGGCGGGCGACCCGTGGCACTGAAATTCCACGGTGTCTTCGCCGGTGTACGAGTGCGGCGCGTGGGAAATAAACGCCATGCAGTGGTCGACAGGCCGCCCCTCGGCGTCCGTCATCGTGCCGAGCACGAGCCTGCGGTCCTCCGCAGCGTCCAGCGGCTTGCCGTCCGCACGGGTAAAGACCTTCGCGGCGCGTTCGATGCAGCCCTCGCCGGACATCCGCAGAATTCCGATGCCGCTCCGGCCGTGGCCGGTCGCGATGGCCGCGATCGGGTGTCCCATTGTCAGCGCCATTCCACATCCATTCCTTTCTGCATCAGCGGGTTGATCTCCACACGTGCCATGTCGCCCAGCGAGCACTGGATGCCGCTGACGTCCGCCGCCGTGTGCAGCATCCCGATGTGGCCCAGCACCTTACAGCGCTTGCCGTTGATCGTCACATAGTAGGCCTTGCCAAAGAGCATCGTGCGCAGACTTGCGGCGATGCGCCGCAGGCAGTCGCGGAAGCGGAACAGGTCGTTGCCCATCTCACAGCCAAAGCCGTTGTACCAGCCGACGGGCAGGATCGCCACGCGCGTCGGCCGTTTGGCCTTCCAGCCCGCGCCATAGCCCGTGGTGTGCCCCTTGGGCAGCCATTTCAGCTCTTCTACCTGCGTCTCGCAGTAGCCGACGCGCTTGAGACCGTGCCCGCCGCGGACGCGGCCGAGCAAGGCCGAGCCCACGCGCACGGCGTCCATCGCTGCGCCGGAAAAGTGCAGCACGCCGGAAGAATTGAGGATATGCGCCATCCCCGGCTCGATGCCCGCCTCGCGCAGCGCGGCGAGCACATGATTGAACGATTCGATCTGTGCCTTTGTAGCTTTCTTGTTGCAGAATGCCGAGTGCAGATGCGTATAGATCCCGGTCACATGGATGGTATCCATATAATGATAGACCGGCGTGATTTTTTCCATCTCCTCCGGCAAAAAGCCGTAGCGGCCCATGCCGGTGTCGATCTTGATGTGCGCCTCTGCGGTCACGCCTGCCTGCGCCGCGAGGCCCGCGAGGACGGAGGCATCCTCGGTGCTCGAGATCGTAAAAATCACGTGCAGCGGCAAAAGCGCGGTGATCTCGTCGGCGTCCGCCGTTGGCTGGAGCATCAAAATCGGCTCCGTTTCAAAGCCGCCCTCGCGAAGTGTGCGCGCCTCGGCAATTTCGGTCACGGCGAAGTGATCGAGACCTGCCGCGCGGCAGGTCTCCGCCATCGGCAGCAGACCGAGGCCGTAGCCGTTGCCCTTGAGCACGGCCCAGATCACGGCGCTGCCCGCCTTCTTCTGGATGACCTGAATGTTGTTCTGAATGAGCTCGCGCTCGACCAGATAGCGTTTCATGGAAAGCCTCCGTTATTTGCCCCGGTTTTTGATCAGATAGACCTGCTTGCGCAGCTCCTTGAAGACACTCGTCCCGTGCTCCACAGCCCAGTAGACCGCGGGGCTGAGCACGAGGTCCATCTCGCCGACGAACTCGGTGAAGTCGCCGCCGAAGCCCTGCTTGAAGCGGAACAGGCCATAGAGCGGGTTGTCCTCGGACACGTCGCCGCTCACGCCGCGGAAATCATACATCCGGCAGCCCTTTTCCACGGCCCACTGGATCATGCTCCATTGCAGCAGATAGTTCGGCATCAGATTCCGGTGCTCGTTGCTCGACGCGCCGTAGAGATACCAGACCTTGTCGCCGTACCAGATGGCGAGCGTCCCCGCAATGGGCGTCCCTTCGGGGTCAAAGGCCATATAAAGACGCGCGTGCTCGCCGAGGTTGTCGAGCATCGCGGAGAAATATTCGGGCTTTCGTGTGACGAAGCCGTCGCGCACGCCGGTCGTCAGCATGAGGTCGGCAAACGCGGGCACCATTTCCTTCCCGCAGATTTTTACCGTTACGCCCTTGCGCGTGGCCAGGCGGATGTTGTAGCGCCATTTCTGGTGGAAGCCGGCCATGATCTCGTCTTCGGTTTTCCCCTCGATGTTCAGGCGGAAAACGTAGCGCGGCTGGATGGCCTCGAAGTTCTTGCCGCCCTCTTTGGCGCGGAAGCCGAAGCTCTTCAGCATATCGGCGAAGGCCGTGTCGGACGAGGGCACGTCCGGGTCGATCTTGATGACGTAGGCTTTCTTCTGCTTCGCGAGGGCCTTCGCCCCCTCCAGCAGCTGCGCGAACGTCTCGCGGTCGTCGAGATCGCAGACCGGCGCGCGGCAGCCGTACATCAGCGTCCGCCCGATGCCGGGGACCTTGCGCGTCATCAGCGCCATCGTCCCTTTGATTTTGCCATCTTCACCGCGCACCGCGACGGCATCCCAGTCCCACATGGGCTTCTGCTTGCTCCAGAGGAAGCTTTGCGCAAAGTTCCCCTTCGGATGACTTTGTACAAAGGCTTCGTATTCCGGAATCTGTTCTTTTTTGAGAATTTCGTACATCGGTTTCACCTGTAATTTCTCATTATTGTGATATTTATCTTTTTAGTGTACCATATTCTGCACCCGGATGCAACCGATACCGAGGCAGATGCGGCGGTTCGGAGCGGCAGGAGCTGTTCACAGTTCCTGCGCAGGCGTTTTTTCGGGGTCGGGGAACCAGGTGAACATGCGGGGATTGTTTTCCACGCTGTCAGGGTCGATGCCCTTCGCCGCGCACCATCTGTAAAACGCTTTGTTCAGAAAGGCATTCAGGTTCTGCATGGAGCTGTAGAGATTGATCTCTTCGTCGCCGACGAACAGAATGGTATTGATGCCGCCGCGGGTCATCAGGCTGCGCTGGCCGCGGATCTGGTTGTAGCGGAACTCCTTTTTGCCGCCGCGCAGCGTTTTGTACAAAAATTTCTCGTCATCATAGTAGATCGTGACGGAAAAATAACTGACCAGCAGGATCACGCCGAAAATCAGCGCGGCGATGCAGCCGATGGTCAGCAGCGTGTCCCCACCCTCCGGCATGAAAAACAGCAGCACCACGACCGGGATGAACAGCAGCAGCACGCCGAACGTCGCGCTCCGGCGTGCGGGGCGGACGGCGGTTTTGCTCCGCTCCAGCTTCGATTTGTGGAACAGGTGCTTCAGCAGCGTATCGATCAGGAAGCACACCAGAAAGACAAAGGCACAGACGGCCACGATCATCCAGATTTTCATACAGATTCCTCCGGAACGGAAATGACGGCATCCACCGGGATGTCAAATGTGTCGGCGTCCAGATGGTCGTACATCTGGAAACCGTAGCAGAGGGCAATGGTCGGGTGCTGCCGGTGGATGGCGAGATATTTGTCGTAGAAGCCGCCGCCGTAGCCGCAGCGGTGTCCGGCCGGGTCGAAGGCAAGGCCGGGCATCAGGATGAGCGCGGTCTCGTCGTCTGCCTCAGGCTCGTCGCCGACGGGCTCCGGAATGCCGTATGCGCCGCAGACGGTGCGGTTGAGGTCGTCCAGCCAGAGAAATTTCATCTCCTCGCCGTACACCTTCGGCACGGCCACACGTTTGCCGTCGGCCTGTGCCTGCCGCAGAATCGGCATGGTGCGGACCTCCTGATTGTAGCTCATGTAGCCATAGAGGCTTTTTGCCGCCTGATAGAGCGGGTGCGCATACAGCAGCGCGGCCAGCCGGGCGCTGCAGGTTTCGATCTGCGCCTTGCTCAGCGCACGCTTTTTTGCGCGGATCTCCGCGCGCAGGGCTTTTTTGTCCATAAAAAGCCTCCCATTCATAAAATAGAGGTGCCGCGTTCTGCGGCACCTCTATTCTACCTGCTTTTTCCCGTTTCGTCAACGGGCCGGAACGCGGTATAGAGCGCCCCGGGCAGCAGGACTGTTTCGGTTTTCTCCGCCAGCTCCGAAACGGTACAGAAGCGGTATCCCTGCGCGCTCAGTTCGTCGACGGCGGTCAGGGCCGCGTCTACCGAGCTTTCGTGCAGATCGTGCATCAGAATGACGCTGCCGGGGAAGACTTCTTTCCGGATGGTCGGCAGTACGGTCGCGGCCTTTTTGGCATCCCAGTCCTCCGGATCGACCGACCAGAGCACAACGGAAAGCCCCAGATCGGCCGATGCACGCAGCAGCGCCTCGCTGTAAAGCCCGCCGGGCGGGCGGAACAGCCGTGCCTGTGTGCCGCAGCAATCGGAAACGGTCTTTTGGCATGCCGTCAGATCATCCCGGACTTCCGCATAGCACATTTTCTGCATATAATCGTGGTTGCTGCTATGCAGGCCGATCTCGTGCCCGCGTGCCGCAATGTCCCGCAGCGCCTGCGGATACTGTGTTACGCGGTAGCCGCAGACAAAAAACGTCGCCTTGACGCCCCGCGCGGCCAGACCGTCGAGCAGCCGCTCGGTCAGTTCGCCGCTCGGGCCGTCGTCAAACGTCAGCGCCACATATTTTTCCGTGTCCGCTGCCCGCACCGGCAGCACCAGAACCGCCAGACAGAGCAGCACGCTCCAGATTCTCCGCATCTCTTCACGCCCCTTCTGCAATAGTATGGCTGAAGTGCGCCGGAATATTTGACGAATCCGAAAAAATGCGATATGATAGCAGTGATATCGAATTGTGAGGAATCCTTATGCTGGAAAAACTGCGTCTTGTCGAAGAACGCTACATGGAAATGGAAGAACGGGCCGCGCAGCCCGATTTTTACGCCGATCCCAAGACCGCGACGAAGCTGCTGAAGGAACAGAAGCAGCTCGAGCCGATCATCAAGGCCTATCGCGCATACAAGGCCGCTGCGAAGACGATGGCCGACGCGCGCGAGCTGATGGACGCCGGCGACCCGGAGCTGAAAGCCCTCTGCCAGGAGGAATTTTCCGCGGCGAAGCAGGACTGCGAGCGGCTGGAACACGAACTGAAAATTCTGCTGCTCCCGCGTGACCCGAACGACGACAAGAGCGTCATCATGGAGATCCGCGGCGGCGTCGGCGGAGAGGAATCGGCGCTGTTTGCGCACAGCCTCTACCGCATGTACACGATGTACGCGCAGCGGCGCGGCTGGCAGGTCAGTCTGCTGAACTACAACGAGACGGAGCTTGGCGGCGTGAAGGAGGCCGATTTTGAAATTTCAGGCGAGGGCGCGTATTCGCGCCTGAAATTCGAATCCGGCGTCCACCGCGTCCAGCGCGTGCCCGAGACGGAATCCGGCGGCCGCGTCCATACGTCGACGGCGACCGTCGCCGTCCTGCCCGAGATGGAGGAGGCCGAGGTCGACATCCGGCCCGAGGACATCGAGATGCAGGTCTACCGCTCGTCCGGCGCGGGCGGACAGCACATCAACAAGACATCCTCCGCCGTGCGCCTGATCCACAAGCCGTCCGGCATCGTCGTGGCCTGTCAGGAGGAACGCTCGCAGGTGCAGAACCGCGAAAAGTGTATGCAGATGCTGGCCTCGAAGCTCTATGAGATCGAGCAGGAGAAGATCAGCTCCGCCGTCACCAGCGAACGCCGCAGCCAGGTCGGCACCGGGATGCGCAACGAGCGCATCCGCACCTATAATTTCCCGCAGGGCCGCGTCACCGACCACCGCATCGGCCTGACGCTCTATAAGATCGATTCCATCATGGACGGTGACCTCGACGAGCTGATCGACGCGCTAGTGACCGCCGACCAGGCTGAGAAGCTGCAAAACAGTCAGGACGAATGATTTTTAGCGCATCGGGCGCAAACCTAAAATAGAAGCGTCATTGCGAACCAGTGACCGATGTCACTGGTGTGGCAATCCTGTGGATATTCCAGGAGCCTTTGTAGGGGCGGACGACCCTGTCCGCCCAATTTGCGCCCCCATTCTTTTCTTTCTCTTTTTGAGAAAGAAAAGAATCGCCGCGCCCGGTGAAGAAAAGAAAGAGAACTTCCGAAACCGGGAGCACTCCCGTATCCCCAAACTGCGACCCAGCGAAGCGGTCACAGTTTGGAAAGGAAGAAGGAGCCTGCGAATATGGAGCTTTCGCCGCCTCGGCGGAAGCGGAATGCAGCTGGCTTCTTCTGACGTCGCGCCGCACGCTATCTTGATGATGGCGGGCAGTTAAGTTTTAGCGAATACGGTAAAATCAAAGCCATCTCTAAAGATCAAGAAGGAATTCCATGTGAACACGATTTATTTTACGGAACCGACAACGGAAAATATTGCGGCAGCGGCGGACATCATCCGGCGCGGCGGGCTGCTCGGCATCCCGACCGAGACGGTCTACGGCCTCGGCGCGAACGCGCTCGACGAAGAAGCCGTGCTGCACATCTTCGAGGCCAAGGGCCGCCCGCAGGACAACCCGCTCATCATCCATGTGCCGGACGCCTCGTGGCTCGAACGCTATTGCGATCACGTGCCGGAGAGCGCCTACCGGCTGGCAGAGCGCTTCTGGCCGGGGCCTCTGACGATGATTTTGCCGCGAAGGCCCATCGTCCCGCTGCGCACGACCGGCGGACTGGACACCGTCGGCGTCCGCTGCCCAAATCACCCCATCACGCTTGCCATTATCCGCAAAGCCGACGTGCCCATCGCGGCCCCGTCCGGCAACACGTCCGGCCGGCCCAGCCCGACCTGCCTCGCCGACATGCGCGAGGACATGGACGGGAAGATCGACGGCATATTTGACGGCGGACCCTGTGCGGTCGGCGTGGAGTCGACGATCATCGACCTCACGGTCACGCCGCCGCGTCTGCTGCGCCCGGGCGGACTGCCGCTCGAGGCGCTCGAAGAAGTGCTTGGCGAGGTCGCGGTCGACAAGGCCGTCGTCTCGAAGCTGGCCGACGGCGAACGGCCCAAGGCCCCCGGCATGAAATACCGGCACTACGCGCCGAAGGCCCCCGTCACGGTCGTGACCGGCGCCCCGGCGGCGAGCGCCGCCTATCTGCGCGTCCATGTCCGGCCCGGCGACGGCGTCATCTGCTTCTCAGAGTTCTGCGGGCAGTTCGCAGACTGCACCGTCCACGACCTCGGCCCTGCCGGAGACAAGCCGGAGCAGGCGCGCCGCGTCTTCGACGCGCTGCGCGAATTTGACCACGAACCGGTCACGGCCATCTGGGCACAGTGCCCGGACGCGGCAGGACTGGGCCTCGCGGTCAGCAACCGGCTGAAAAAGGCCGCCGGCTTCCACGTCGTCGAGGTGTAGCCATGCACATCATCGGCATCACCGGCCCGACCGGCTGCGGCAAGACCACGCTCCTGCGCGTCATCGAGGCGCACGGCGGCTTCACCGTCGACTGCGACGCGCTCTATTATGCGATGCTCCGTGAGAACGCGCCGATGCGTGCCGCGCTGACGGAGGCGTTCGGCGGCATCTTCCTGCCGGACGGCAGCCTTGACCGGCCGAAGCTCGGCAGCCGCGTCTTTTCCGATCCCGCTGCGCTCTCCCGCCTCAACGCCATCGTCTATCACCACATGGGCCAGAAAATGCAGGCGCTTCTGGCCGAACAGGCCGGGCAAAGCCGCCCCTATTTCGCCATCGATGCGATCAATCTGATCGAATCCGGCCTTGGCGGCCTCTGCGATACGACGGTCGCCGTCCTCGCGCCAAAATCGCTGCGCCTTGCGCGCATCATGGCCCGCGACGGCATCTCTGAGGACTATGCCCGCCGCCGCATCGACGCGCAGAAGCCGGACGAATTCTACCGCGCTTCCTGCGATGCCGTGCTGGAAAACAGCGGCACGGCGGAAGCATTCCGACAAACCTGTGAACAATGGCTCCAAGCCATAAAATAAGGAGGACATTATGACCAAAGAAGAGCGTAACGCGCTGTTATACAAGCCCCAGAACGGCCTCGACCGCATTAGCGCCGTCGAAGAGGCGGAAATGAACGACTACTGCGAGCAGTACAAGGCCTTCCTCGACGTCTCCAAGACGGAGCGCGAGTGTGTCGTTTCGGCCATCCGCCTCGCCGAGGCGAAGGGCTTCAAGCCCTACATGCCGGGCATGGACATCGCCCCCGGCGACAAGCTCTACTACAACAACCGCGGCAAGGCCATCATGCTCATGATCATCGGCCAGAAATCGCTTGCCGAGGGCGCGAACATCGGCGCGGCCCACACCGACGCCCCGCGGCTCGACCTCAAGCCCAACCCGCTCTATGAGGATGCCGAGCTGGCCTACCTCAAAACGCACCATTACGGCGGCATCCGCAAATATCAGTGGGTCACCGTCCCGCTGGAGCTGCACGGCCTTGTCGTCCGCCGCGACGGCAGCGAGGTCTACGTCAGGATCGGCGACGACCCCAAGGACCCGCAGCTTGTCATCAACGATCTGCTGCCGCATCTGGGCCGTGAGCAGGGCAAAAAGCCCCTCAACGAGGCCAT
>DBLB01000045.1:0-2617 GCA_002298695.1 Clostridiales bacterium UBA735
GCACGCTATCTTGATGATGGCGATCAGGCGGCATGTTGCGGATACGGTTTATAGGGACGGACGACTCTGTCCGCCCGCAAACGTTGGTTCTGCTATGCAGTTCCGCCGAAAGGCGATGCGCAGAGCGCAGAGACCTTTCGGGCGGTAGAGGCTTGCGCAACGGACAGCTTGAGACTAAGATTTTTTGAGACAAATTCAGGACAACGGTACGCACTCAGCCCTCTTTCTTTTCTTGGAAGTTTGAAACCGTTCTTTTCTTTCTCAGCAGGAGAAAGAAAAGAATGGGTTCAAGACCTACGATACATCGAGCTGGTCAAGATATTTATATCCATTCTCGGCGATATGATCTTTCCGGCCCTGGAGGTTATCGCCCAGCAGGAGGTCGAACATCTGCTGCGTGAGGGCCACATCCTCGGGCATGACCTTGATGAGGCGGCGGGTGGCGGGATTCATCGTCGTCATCCACATCATCTCCGGGTCGTTTTCGCCAAGGCCCTTCGAACGGTTGATCGTGACCTTCTTGCCCTCGAGCGATTTCAGAATTTCCGCCTTCTCGCTCTCGGTATAGGCAAACCATGTTTTATCCTTACAGCCGATCTCATAGAGCGGCGATTCCGCGATATAGACATAGCCCTCCTCGATGAGCGTCGGGCAGAGGCGATAGATCATCGTCAGGATCAGCGTGCGGATCTGATAGCCGTCGACGTCGGCATCGGTACAGATGACGACCTTGTTCCAGCGGAGATTCTGGATGTCGAATGCGCTGAGGTCCTTGGCTTTTTTCGTCTGCACCTCGACGCCGCAGCCAAGCACGCGGATGAGGTCTGTGACGATCTCCGACTTGAAAATGCGGTCATAGTCCGCCTTGAGGCAGTTCAAGATCTTGCCGCGGACGGGCATGATGCCCTGGAACTCTGCATCGCGCGAGAGCTTGACGGAGCCGAGCGCGCTGTCGCCCTCGACGATATAAATTTCGCGGCGCGAGACGTCCTTCGTGCGGCAGTCGACAAATTTCTGGACGCGGTTGGCGATGTCGACCGAGCCGGTCAGCTTCTTCTTGATGTTCAGGCGGGCCTTTTCCGCCGTCTCACGGCTGCGTTTGTTGATGAGCACCTGGTCGGCGATTTTGTCGGCCTCGGCCTTGTTCTCGATGAAGTAGACGTGGAGGCGGCTGCGGAAAAACTCCGTCATGGCCTCCTGCACGAATTTGTTCGTGATGGCCTTTTTCGTCTGGTTCTCGTAGGACGTCTGCGTGGAGAAGCAGTTCGTCACCAAAATCAGGCAGTCCTGCACGTCCTGGAACGTGATCTTGGACTCCGATTTTGTATACTTGTTCTGTGATTTGAGATAGGCGTCGATCGCGTAGACAAAGGCATTGCGGACGGCCTTCTCCGGCGCACCGCCATATTCCAGCCACGAGGAATTATGGTAATATTCGATGCGGTTGACCTGATTGGAGAAGCAGAACGCGGCTGAAATTTTCACCTTATATTCCGGCTTGTCCTCGCGGTCGCGGCCGCGGCGCTCGGCTTCCCAGAACTGCGGAGCGGTCAGCGGCGTCTCGCCGGCCAGCTCCGTCACATAGTCCAGAATACCATGTTCGTAGCGGTATTCTGTCTCAGCAAATTTGCCCTTTTCGGTCTCGCGGCGATAGCGGAAGCTGACGCCCGCGTTGACCACGGCCTGCCGCTTGAGCGTGTCTTCGAAGTATTCGTGCGGGATGTGGACGTCGGTGAAGACGTCGAGATCGGGCTTCCAGCGGAAGGTGGAGCCGGTCTTCTTCCGGTCGGTGGGTTCCTTGTTCAGCTTGCCGACGATCTCGCCCTTTTCAAAGTGGAGCGTATATTTATAGCCGTCGCGGCGTATGGTCGCGTCGAAATACTCTGAGGCGTACTGTGTGGCGCATGCGCCGAGGCCGTTGAGGCCGAGGGAGTATTCATAGTCGCCGCCTGCGTTGTTGTCATATTTGCCGCCGGCATAGAGCTCGCAGAAGACGAGCTCCCAGTTGTATTTCTGTTCCTTCTCGTTCCAGTCCACGGGGCAGCCGCGGCCAAAATCCTCGACCTCGAGCGAGTCGTCGAGAAACTGCGTGACGATGATCGTGTCGCCGTTGCCCTCGCGCGCCTCGTCGATGGCGTTGGAGAGGATCTCAAACGCCGCGTGCTCGCAGCCCTCCAGACCGTCCGAACCGAAGATGACCGCCGGGCGCTTGCGCACGCGGTCGGCTCCCTTGAGGGACGTGATGGATTCATTTCCGTATGCCTGCTGTTTCTTCATTCGTGTTCCCTGCATTTCGTGCTGAATATGAGCCTAAACACCCATTATATTGTAATTATTATACCGTTTTCCAGCGGGAAAGTCAAGCAGCGCCACTCTTGTCGAAAACGGTCAAAAAGCGGGCCGCATCTTTGGACTATTTTTTCCGGCTTTGCCCGTTGCAATTCTTCCCGATTCGCTCTATCATATATAATGAGAAAGTTTTGTACTACAGGATGGAATGGAACATGACAAAAATCGGATTTGACAACGAAACGTACCTGCAATTGCAGTCGAAAAAAATTCTCGAGCGCGTCGAACGCTTCGGCGGCAAGCTCTATCTGGAGTTCGGCGGCAAGCT
>DBLB01000045.1:2651-13374 GCA_002298695.1 Clostridiales bacterium UBA735
GCCTCGCGCGTGCTGCCGGGCTTCGAGCCGGACAGCAAGATGAAGATGCTGTTACAGCTGAAGGACCAGGCGGAGATCGTCATCGCCATCTGCGCGGGGCACATTGAGCAGAACAAGCGCCGCGGCGACCTCGGCATTACGTATGATATGGACGTCATGCGCCTGATCGACGCGTTCCGGAACATTGGACTCTACGTCGGCTCCGTCGTCATCACGCAGTACGCCGGGCAGCACGCGGCGGATCTGTTCCAGCATAAGCTGGAAAGTCTCGGCGTGAAGGTATACAAACACTACCCGATCGAGGACTATCCGTCGAACGTCGGGCTGATCGTCTCGGACGACGGCTTCGGCAAAAACGAGTACATCGAAACGACGCGGCCGGTCGTTGTTGTGACAGCCCCAGGCCCCGGTTCCGGCAAGATGGCGACCTGCCTCAGCCAGCTCTATCACGAGCATAAACGCGGCGTACAGGCCGGCTATGCGAAATACGAGACATTCCCGGTCTGGTCGCTGCCGCTCAAGCATCCGGTGAACCTCGCCTATGAGGCGGCGACCGCCGACCTTGCCGACGTTAACATGATCGACCCGTTCCACCTCGAAGCCTACGGCGAGACGACCGTCAACTACAACCGCGACGTGGAGATCTTCCCGGTACTGGAGGCGATGTTCCGCGAGATCTACGGCGAGTGCCCGTACAAAAGCCCGACGGATATGGGCGTCAACATGATCGGCAGCGCCATCATTGACGACGAGGTCTGCCGCGAGGCGTCGAAACAGGAGATCATCCGCCGCTATTTTGCGACGGCCTGCAGCGTGAAAAAGGGCCTCGCCGAGGCGAGCGAGCTGCACAAGCAGGAGATGCTGATGAGCTATCTGCACCTCACGCCCGACATGCGCCCCTGCGTCCCCGCAGCGCGCAGAAAGGCCGAGGAGACGGGTGCGCCCGCCGCGGCCATCGAGCTGCCGGACGGGCGGATCGTGACCGGCAAGACGTCGGGTCTGATGGGCGCGTGCTCCGCCGCGCTGCTCAACAGCCTCAAGACACTTGCCGGCATCGGCGACAAGGTCAATCTGATCGCGCCGATGGTGCTCGCGCCGATCCAGCATCTGAAGGTCGAGCATCTTGGAAATTCCAATCCGCGGCTGCACACCGACGAGGTGCTCATTGCGCTGTCCATGTCCGCTGTGACGAATCCGACCGCCGAGATGGCGATGGAGGCCCTGTCCGGCCTGCGCGGCGGCGAGGTGCATTCCTCAGTTATCCTTTCCTCCGTCGACGAGAACACATTCAAAAAGCTTGGGATGCACGTGACCTGTGAACCGGTCTACCAGTCCCATGCGCTCTATCACAAATAAGGAGCCGCTATGAGAAGAAGTCACAGAAGCCTGTTTTCCGCGGTGGTCGTGCTGGTCAGCCTTGCGCTGGTGGTTGGGGCGGCAGTGCTGCTGCTCCGGGCGCTTCCGAAAAAGCAGCCCGGCACGGTCGACACGATCCAGACGGGAGCCGTCTTCGATCAGACGAACAGCACGGCTGCGCCGGACCGGGAGCAGGCGTATGAGGGTGAGCTGCCGAATCTGTCGGACACCGTAGAATCGGAGACACCGACGGAACCGGCCGACGAGGCGGCCTCGGCCGCGGCAAAGCTGGCGGAGCAGACGCTGGATGCCATGACGCTCGAAGAAAAGCTCTGGCAGCTGTTCTTCGTCACGCCCGAGGCCATTACCGGCGTGGAGACGGCAACGCTCGCCGGAGATGCGACGAAGGCTGCGCTGGAGGCGATGCCGGTCGGTGGTCTGGTCTATTTTGCAAAGAATCTGGAAAACCGGGCACAGACTGCCACGCTGCTGGCTAATTCGCAGTCCTATTCCAAAATTCCGCTGTTTCTCGGCGTGGACGAGGAGGGCGGCACGGTCTCCCGGCTGAAGACGAGCGGGCTGGACATTGACACCGGCGTCGGTACGATGCAGTCTGTCGGCGAGAGCGCGGATCCCGCCGCGGCCTATGCCGCCGGGCAGGAGATCGCGGGCAGCCTGCACGCGCTCGGCTTCAATCTCGACTTTGCTCCGGTCGCCGACGTATCGTCCGGCAAAAACGCCGCGATTGGCTCCCGCTCGTTCGGCACGGACCCGGAACTTTGCGCCTCGATGGCCGGGATCATTTCCGACGCGCTGACCGACGGCGGCATCATCCCGTGCCTCAAGCACTTCCCCGGCTACGGCGGCGCGACGGCGGACGACCACGAAGGCTCCGTCACGGTCGACAAGACGCTCGAAGAACTCGAGAGCTGCGACCTCATTCCGTACCGCCGTCTGCTGGCCGACCAGAACGTGCCGTTCATCATGGTCACGCACCTGAGCTACCCGGCCCTGACCGGCGGCGATACACCCGCCGATCTTTCTTCCGAAATCGTCACCGATCTTTTGCGGAACAAACTCGGTTATACGAACGTCATAATCACAGATTCCCACCAGATGGCCTCCATCACCGATCATTACACCTCCGCCGAAGCCGCCGTGGCCGCGATCGCGGCGGGCTGCGACATGGTGCTGATGCCGGAGGATCTGCAGGAGGCATTTGACGGATTGAAAGCCGCCGTGGAGAACGGAACGCTGACCGAGGCGCGCATCAACGAGAGCGTCCGGCGCATCCTGACCGTCAAGGCAAATTACAATTTATTGACTGAGTGACAGAAAAGGAGTCTGATTACCATGGAAGAAAAGAAATTATATCGCGCATCGATCGACAAGAAGATCTGCGGCGTCTGCGGCGGCATCGCGCACTATTTCGGCGTGGATTCCACGCTGGTGCGCCTGATCGCGGTCGTGCTGTTCTTCGCGGGCGGCCTGAGCCTGTGGGTCTATATCATCGCTGCCCTCATCATGACCGAATCGCCCGATTTTTGAGCAGAACCACATTCTGGAGACTGCCCAAAACCATGAAATGCTGCTCTGAGACAGAGCAGCGGGGTGGAAAGACTTTTTTGACGCGCTGAAAAACGCCGCCCGCCGGATACTCCGGCGGGCGGCATTTTTTTGATGGACTCGTTTGCGGTCAGCCCTTTAAGAGCTCCGAGGTGCAGGCGGGGCGTTCGCCTGTGCCGGTCAGGAACAGGCGGATGGACGCGCTGTCCTGATTCAGCTTGACAGTCTGCGCGCTGTGCAGGACCTTCACCTGCGTCAGCCTGCCGTTTTCGTCATAGCAGGCCACGATCAGCGATTGGTCCTCGGGAATTTCTCCCGTCACGGCAAACGTTCCGCTTTCGGCATCGTAGCTGTGCTCCGGCATTCCCGCGGCCGCCACATGCACAGAAATCTTCAGCGTCGGATATACGATCTCCTGCCCGACCGTGGATTCTGCGCCGTTGGCGGACTGCACGTTGTGATAAAGCGTCTGGTTGGAGACAACATACAGCGTCACGGAGTCCAACCCGGCTGTCATGGTCTCGTCCGACGGCGTCAGAAGCGCCGTCACATCCCGCCGGACGCCGTTGCGGTAGACAGCTTCCACCTTCAGGTCGCCGAGATCGAATTCCTCGCCCTCGCGGTATTCCGTCTTGGCTGCGCCGGTCGTCTCAAAATGGTCGATCACGCTGCCGAAGGCCATCAGATAGCCGGAATCGTTTTTGAAATACAGCGTGCCGTACTGATCCACGATCGGGCTGCAAATGGCATACTGCGCATGCTCGCCGTTTTCGCCGGCAGGCGTGAAGAGCGTATAGGCTGTTTTATACGTCTTGCCGCTCTTCGGTTCGGTCTCCGACGTCAGCAGATCGGCCTCCGTCTGACCGGCGTGGTCGCGCAGGAGGCGGAGCGTGCCGGGTGTATAGTTTTCGATGAAATAGACATAGACGTATTCGCTGGCGTCTTCATAGGCGGTCGTCAGGATGCCGCTCGTCTGCGGATAGCCCATGGTCGGCACCGAGTAGGCGATGGCCATCTCGTCGCCCGTAAGATCGACAACGGTGATATTATGGCCGCTGTACATGCCGAACTGCGAGCTGCCGCAGACACCGACATAGGCCCGGCCTTTGTAGATGACCGGCGTCGAGGTGCTCATCGGCGCGGCGGCGGTGCCGTTGTCCAGGCGCAGCATGGAAAAATCGGTGATTTTCCAGACGCCGTTCTCCTTGCCTACCTTTGCGCGGCAGAAGTCGCCGCCCTTACTGGTGCAGTAATAGGCGTCGCTGACGGTGTCATAGCAGACCGTGCTGCGCACGTCGCCCAGAATGCCGTCGGCGGCGTCCAGCCTTTCGCCCGTTGCCGCATCCAGCAGAAGAAGCTGCCCGGTCGTGTGCGTATAGGAGCTGTAGCCATCATCACCGCCGACCAGCACGAAGCCGTCGCCCACATAGGCGCCTGCCCAGTAGAAGCCGCCGTCGTGTACATACGTCCAGGCCGCCGTCTTTTCCTCGGCTGTGTCCGTGGGATCCTCGTCCTGAATCGGGAGGCAGACGTAGTTGGCGGGCTTTGCCTCGCCGTTCCAGAAGCCGGCATAGAGATAGCCGTCCTTTACCGTGATCGGGCAGTTCGGCT
Organism: Clostridiales bacterium UBA735; assembly: GCA_002298695.1. GTDB lineage: Bacteria > Bacillota > Clostridia > Oscillospirales > Oscillospiraceae > CAG-170. The sequence goes on from DBLB01000045.1 coordinate 7,185, forward strand.
GGCCGCCCAGCGGGTCGTGATAGACCCAGAGCGATTCCAGCGTGACGGCATCGAACGCCTGCACGGTGCCGTCCTTCAGGCCGACAAAGACCATGCCGTCGCTGTAGGTCGGCGGCACAATGGAGAAACTAGAATTGCTCTCCATCTGCCCCTGATTCAGCACTTCGCCGGTATCCGGATCCACGCGGTAGATCGTTTTGCCCGAATAGGTGATGATCGCGTCTCCGGCCAGGATCGGGCAGCCGACTGCGTCATTTCCATACCCGTCGCCGATCAGGGTCGCCCAGTAGAGCATGCCGTCCTCGGACTCGATCGGCGTCGGAGTATCGATCACGCTGTTATTTGTGGTTCCTGTTCCAACCAGCTTGCCGTCCTGATAGGCTGCCCCGCGGAAGTCCGCCCATTGGGCGTCCAAATTGGTCTTCAGGCTGGTGTTCGGCACGGCGGCGGTCAGTTGGAAGGAAAGACCGGATGCTGCGTCCTGCGAGCTTGCCGCCTCAAAGGTGCCATCCTTCAGAACGGTTCCGAATTCCAGCTTGCCGGAAGCCGTCAGCCGGAGCGCGCCGCGCTGGCCGACATAGCCGGTCTTTGTCACCAGATAGTCGTAGACAAAGCCCTCAGACAGCAGGAACTGTCCCGCTTCATCCTTCTGCACCTGGCGCCCGGAGGTGTGATCCCGCAGGAACACCAGCGCGCCGTTCGGGGTCGCAGCCGCCTTGATGTGCGTGCTCTTCTGCTTTTCGACCGTCAGGCGAATGACCGTTTTCTGTTCCGGCGCATAGCGCTCGTTGGTCACGGTGAGCTCCACGACCTGTGTCTGCTCTGTGCCGTCCAGTTCGGCGAGAAATGCGCCGGCCTTGGCCGTCTCACCGTTCATTGTGACCGCATAGCCGGAATCCGTCTCGCCGTATGCCAGCGTATCCAGCAGAGTATAGGTCAGCTTCAGCTCTGTGGCCGCAGACGGCACAGAGAGGGTGTATTCCGTCACCGTGCCGTCATAACCCTTCGACTGGCTGCCTTTCTGCACGAGCGGAATGCCTGCGCCGCTGCACTCCGCCGTCAGCGTCGCAAGCGACAGCGACCGCTGCACATCTACCACATAATCCGTGTAATAGGTGATGCCGCTCACCGTCTCGGTCAGACGGAACGTCAGCGTATTGCCGACGGCGCTGCCCTGCATCACGGCCTGCCGCAGAGAAACGCCCCGATCCTCGGATACCGTCCGGAAGCTGACCGTCGCCGATTTTTTCGTACCGTGCGTCGTATCCGACGTGACGGCGGTATATTCCGCCGTGCAGGTTCCCGCATCTGCTGTCACCCAGGCTGCAATGATATATTTGCTGTCCGGCACCAGAATGGTATAGCTGTGCGTCCCGGCAGAGAATGCGGGCGTCAGCGTGTACGGCATGCTGTTGTCTACGACTGCGCTGGAACCCAGAGAGAGGCTGGTCAGGTCGTTCTGCCGGTTCATGCTGACGTTGATGACCGCAGAAGAGCTCTCTGTCAGCTTCAGCGTCGATTTCGCATGGTAGTAAGTGTCCTTTGTGGCTACGTAGGTGTAGGTTTCGCCGTCGACCAGCGTGTAGAAATAGCTCTTGCTGGCCGTGCCGCGCTCACTGTCATAGTCCAGCACTTCGCCTGCCGCGTTTGTCACTGTCAGGTCGATGCCGGAGGCCATATTGAATGTGATCCTGCGGCCCTCGCCGGGCTTGAAGGTCAGCTTGTACTCGTTGACGCAGCTGCCGGCGGAGACGGTGACCGTGGTCGTTGTTTCCCCATTCAGCGTGACGGGGACGCTCTGACCGGAGGCTGCCTCCACGCCGTTCACGCGGATGGTATAGCCGTCTCTCGCCGTCGGGCAGAGGCTGATGGTCGAGACCGTGTTCAGAATTTTATAGGTATAGGTATTTTGCAGCGCGGAGAATGCCCCCTCCTCTGCGGCCTGCACGATCTCCTTGGAAGTGCTGCCGCTCTTTGCGGTGACGGTCAGCGCGGAGAGCGTCGGCAGGCGTTTGAGGTTCACGGTCAGGCGCGTGGCCTGTGTGCAGGTGGACGTGTCCAGTTTCAGCAGGAACGAGACGGTATTGCCCTCCGTTCCCTGCCCGAGCACGTCCGGCAGAGAGCTGATCCGGCTTTTCTCGACGAATGCCTCGTCGTATTCCGAGCCGGATGCGGTCGTATAGCTGACGGACAGCGCTGCGCCTGCCGGCGCGCTGGCCGTGCGCTTCACGTAGGCGTAAAGTCTGCCGGCAAAGGCGTCCGGGACGTTTGCCGTCACAGAAGCTGCGGTACGTTCCAGCTGGAATACGCCGTCTGCGAAGGCAGCATCGTTGTCGTTGGTCGAGGACAGTTCAAACGCCGAAACGTCCAGCCAGCTGTCCGTCGGCAGCGTCAGGCCGGAGATCTCCGCCGCGCCGGAGATCAGCTGCACGCAGCTCGCCTCGCGGCCATCTTTCGACGCGGTGATCGTGTAGCGGCCGACCGGGAGCTTCAGAACGCCGTTTTCTGCCGTAAATACAAGGCCGTATGCGTTTTCTGCCGTGATCTCGCAGCCGCTCTCCGAGGGTGTGACACGCACGTCATACCTCGTATCCAGGCCGGATTTATAGCTGTCGATCGCATCCTGAAGCGTTTCGGCATAGTCTGCCGCGTCGCTGTCCGAAATGCCGCAGTAGGCGTTCAGCGCGGCCTGATATTCCTCTGCGGCCGCCTTCTGTACGTCCGGCGCTTCGGCCAGGTAGTCTGCCATGACCTGCATCAGCGCCTGCGCATTCTGACTGATGCTTTCGCTCGCTGAAGCGCCGCGGAAGCGGAAGCAAACCGTACCGTCAGCCGTATCCGTAAGCGTTCGCTCCGGAACGCTGGCGTATGTGTAGCCGCCCTCCACGCCATTGATCGCGTTGACGAAGCCGTCGTTCCCATCAAAGCCCAGGGTGATCCCGGCGCGCTCCAGCGCTGACCGGATCGTCTCTCCGGCGGTATACGGAATGCTGCGCGGCGAGACGACCAGCTCCGTGTCCGTTTCGGCCGAGAATACAAAGCTGCCGCCTGCTTCGTCCAGGAGCGCGGGGGCAGCCTCCGCCTCGGCAGGGAGCACGGACGTGTCCTCGGATTCAGGCAGGAGCGCGGGGGCCTCCGCAGCCTCCGCTGCGAGCACCTGCGCCGGCAGGCAGCCGAACAGCAGCGTCAGTGCCAGCAGAAGCGGCAAAAGTCTCTTTTTCATGATGTGTCCTCCTTTGGTCTGCGGGCGGCCTGAAAACAGGCGTTTCCCCATGGGAAACCGGTACGGATGCGCGTGGGCGCATCCGCGCCGCGCATGCGGTGCGTGGCAATCTGCTCTTTATTATACCGATTCCCGAACGCTTGTCAAGGCGGCATTCCGGCGCGGCTTGTAGGTCAAAAGTCGGACACTTCCGGAGTGTGCGGGCGCGTGCATCCGGCGCTGTGCCGCGGCTTGGGATAACACAGCCGGGCGTGCTGATTTGCAAGCCGGATGCAAACGGGGATGGACAGGGCGGGGCGGATTTGCTATACTGGACGGGAACACAGGACAGGAGGAGACAGCCTATGCAGTCCAGGCGGCGTATCTGCATCATCTACACTGGCGGCACGATCGGTATGATTCCGAGCGAAAAGGGCTATGTGCCGAGCAGCGGCGCATTTCTGAAGCTTCTGCGGGACATCCCCGATCTCTACTGGCCGGCGATGCCGGATTGGGACGTGGTGGAGTTTGATCCGCTGCTGGACTCGTCCGACGTTGCGGTGCGGGAATGGAACCAGATCGGGCGCGCCATTGCGGAGCGCTATGACGAGTACGACGGCTTTGTTGTGCTCCACGGGACGGATACGATGGCCTATTCGGCATCCGCACTGGCATTCATGCTGGAAGATCTGGCGAAGCCCGTCATCTTCACCGGTGCGCAGATCCCGCTGGGGCAGATCCGCACCGACGGACGGGACAACATCATCAACTCCATGCTTATCGCGGCCTCAGGGCGAGTGCATGAGGTCTGCATCTATTTTAATGGGCTGCTGCTGCGCGGCTGCCGGAGCGTGAAGCGATCGTCTGACCAGTTTGAGGCGTTTGCGGCCCCGAATGATACGCCGCTGGCCTTTGCGGGCATTCAGATCCAGTACAGGCGCAGCGCGCTGCGGCCCGTGCCGGAGGGGGAGTTCCGCTTCCAGCCGCTCAGCGAGCTGCCGATCGGCGTGGTCAAAGTCTTTCCGGGCATCCAGTTCGGCCATTTTGCGTCGCTGATGACAGAGAAGCTGCGCGGCGTTGTGCTCGAGACGTTCGGCGCGGGGAACATCCCCGGCGCGGCGCAGAACGCGCTGCTGCCGATCATCGAGCGCGCGTATCAGAACGGGACGATCATCGTCGTCTGTTCGCAGTGCTCGCAAGGGACGGTCAGCCTCGGGACCTACGCCTCCAGTGCGGCGCTGCACGAGGTCGGCGCGGTGAATGGCCGCGACATGACGACCGAGGCCGCGTTCACAAAGCTCTATTACCTGCTCAGCCGCTCGGACAATGTCGAATGGGTCAAGGATCAGCTTGGCCGCGACCTGCGCGGCGAGCTGACGGAATGAGGAAGGTATCATGCTCATTGAGATCAACGACATCAGTGCGCCGGAGCTGGACGTCTTCGCGCGTCTGACCGAGGCGCAGCTCCGCAGCCGGCTCGAGCCGGAGAAGGGCGTCTTCATCGCGGAGAGCCCGAAGGTCATCACGACTGCCGTGGAAAACGGCTACCGGCCGGTCTCGTTCCTGATGGAGCGGCGGCACGCGGCGGGAGATGCGGCGGCACTGCTGGCCCGGTTCCCGGACGTTCCGGCGTACACAGCGGAGCGGGATGTGCTCGCAAGCCTGACGGGCTATACGCTGACGCGCGGTGTGCTCTGCGCGATGCGCCGCCCACAGCTGCCTGACGTCGAGACCGTCTGCGCCGGGGCGCGGCGTGTGGCTGTGCTGGAGGGCGTGGCGGATTCGACGAACGTCGGCGCGCTCTTTCGTTCGGCGGCGGCGCTCGGCGTGGATGCCATTCTGGCGACGCCGACGTGCTGTGATCCGTTCTGCCGCCGCGCGGTCCGCGTCAGCATGGGGACGGTGTTCCAGGTTCCGTGGACGTACATCGGCGACGCGCCCGGCGATTGGCCCGAACGGGGGATCGCGCGGCTGCGCGCGCTCGGGTTCCGCACGGCGGCGATGGCCCTGACGGACGATTCCGTCTCCATCGAGGACGAGGCGCTCATGGCTGAGCCGAAGCTCGCCATCGTCCTCGGCACCGAGGGAGACGGCCTCGCGCGCACGACGATCGCAGCCTGCGACTACACGGTAAAGATCCCGATGTCGCATAAGGTGGACTCGCTGAACGTGGCCGCGGCGGGCGCGTTGGCGTTCTGGCAGCTCCGGGCTCGCTGAAATTGCGGAAGACCGTGCGGAGACTGTCAAAAAACTATGAAATGCAGCCCCGTAACAGAGTAGCGGGGAATGGCCCAGGCCAGCCTCTCTTGCCCTTCGGGCAATTCACCTTCAGAGTGAAAGGGGCAAAAAGCCCCTTTCGCGTTCAATCAAGCAGTTTTCTGAACTTTCCAAGTTCAGAAAACTGGACGAGCAGCGGGGCGAAAAGACTTTTTCGACACGCTGCGTGTGATTTTTTCACTTGCATATTTTGTGCGGCGTGCTATAATGTGGTCAGAAAAAGAGTTCAGCCACTCTAACCAGAAGGAGACGGTATCCCATGACAGAAACCAAGCTGAAGATCGACGGCATGATGTGCGGCATGTGCGAGAGCCACATCAACGACGCCATCCGCCGCGCGTTCAACGTCAAAAAAGTGACCTCGTCGCACAGCAAGGGCGAGACGGTCGTGCTCTCGGAGGAGCCGCTCGACGAGCAGGCGCTGCGCAAGGCCATCCAGGAGACAGGATATGAGCTGAAGGGCGTGAGCAGCGCACCGTATGAAAAGAAGGGCCTGTTCCATCGAAAATAATTTACCCGGGAGGCCGGGTCCTTGCAGAGCAAAAAGACGATCCTGCGGAAGTTGGTTTTTCCATGCTGTATCTCAGCGCGTCTACCTTCGGCGGCCATCAACGGCGCAATTGCCGCCGGCTGCAAGCCGGCCGCTACGCTGGCCGGGGCGCTCAACCTCGTGATCTCCCTGCTTTAATACTGATTCTTGATTAAAACATT
>DBLB01000094.1 GCA_002298695.1 Clostridiales bacterium UBA735
GCTCCATGATCTCCTTGAGCATAAAATGCTCATAGCCGCCCTTTTCTGCCGCCGAGATCTCCCAGTCGATGTGGTGGTGCTCCTTTTCGATGGGGCACTCCATCGCGTCGTAGACCTGGATGCCCTCACGCGAGAGGATCGCGACCTCGCCGTCGTCCATGTACACGACGTCGCGCGTATACTGCACGAGTGCCGTCACGTCCGAGGCCAGGAAATTTTCGCCCTCGCCGAAGCCGAGCAACAGCGGCGCGTCTTTGCGCGCGGCATACAGCCGGTCGGGTTCGTCAGCGCAGACAATGCCGAAGGCATATGCGCCTTCAATGCGGTGGAGCACCATATAGATGGCATCTGGTACCGTTTCCGTCTCCGGCAGGTCAAGGCAGTATTCCAGCAGCTGTGCCACGACCTCGCTGTCCGTCTGCGAGACAAATTTTACGCCCTTTTCCTCCAGAAAGTTCCGAATCTCCAGGTAATTTTCAATGATTCCGTTGTGCACCAGCGCGATTTTGCCATTCTGACTCAGATGTGGGTGCGAGTTGATATCATTCGGCGCGCCATGCGTTGCCCAGCGCGTATGGCCGATGCCCATCGTTCCGGGCAGGAGACGCCCGTCGTCTGTTTTGGCGGCCAGATTCGCCAGCCGCCCCTTGGCCTTTTCAACATGCAGCACACCGTCCGACGCTACACAGATCCCGGCGGAATCATAGCCCCTGTATTCCAGGCGCTTCAGCCCCTGCAAAAGGATCGGTGCCGCCTGCTGCTGCCCAATATATCCAACAATTCCACACATAATAAGGTCCTCCTGAAAAAATCCGCGCGCAGCAGCAGACCGTCTTTTACTGTCCGGCCCGCTGCCGCATCTTCCTTTCTTCTCAGAACAAACCTCGCAGTCATCTGTCCGATACTCTGCTCACAGCCCCTCTGTTTTGCGGTTGCCCGCATATTTCTGACTGTGTCACGCGCGCAGAGCTGCGCGGAGCCGCATCCGCCGAATTTTCGATCACGGCCCTCCTCGTCATCCGGGTCGCCCCGGCGCTGGCGCTTGTGCTGGATTGCTCCAGATCCTCCCTTCTCCGTCTGCGAGTAACGTTGCTCTTATTATAAGCCAGATCGCGCAAAAAAGCTACCAGAAAAATTGGCGGATTCCGTTCCCACCCTGCCGCAGAAAAAACTTAAAAAACTGCTTTACTTTTCCTGTGGCATATGGTATACTCGCAGCATTGGGTTAGAGTGCCTTAACTGTAAGTTAGTCTGCTCTAACCACGTATGAAAGGAGTGACTTATGAGCATTGTAATTCTCGGCGGCAACGAGTGTATGGAGCGCCGCTATAAAGATCTCTGTCAGAGCTACCGCTGCCAGTCCAAGGTGTTCACCAAACCGTCCGGCGGCCTGCGAAACAAGCTCGGCAGCCCCGATCTGACCATATTTTTCACCAACACCATGTCCCATAAGATGGTGCAGGGCGCATTGAGCGAGCTGAAAGGGCAGCCCACCATCATTGAGCGCTGCCACACCAGTTCCCTGTCCGCGCTGCGCGGGATTCTGGATAAATACGCTGCACAGGGGTAAACCATGTCTGAGGAACTGCTGATCCGTCAATGCGCACCGACGCTCGCCGGCATCAAGACCGGAAGCCTGTTTCCGTGCGCTTACGAAACGAAGGACGAGCTGCTGGCCGACATCCGCACCTTCAACCGCCGCTTTTCCGCACGCGGGCTCTGCCTGCTGCCGCTGCGCTGCCGCAACCGCCGCGCGCTGCTCTACCTCTATCGCCCCTCGGCGCTGCGGCGCGATCTGCAGGATGGTTCGGCACTGGAAATTCTCAGCGCTGCGGGCTACCGATGCGGCAGCTGCGGCAGCTGCATTACAGATCTTGTCCGCCGTTTGCGGACGCAGGCGGAGTTCCCGCATGAGATCGGCCTGTTTCTCAGCTACCCGCCGGAGGACGTGCGCGGCTTCATCGAAAACCGCGCGGCGGACTGCAAATGCGCCGGCCTTTGGAAGGTCTACGGCGACCGGGAACAGGCGGAAAAAACCTTTGCAAAATATAAAAAATGTACAAAGCTCTACTGCCGTCTCTGGCAGTCGGGTTTAAAAATGGACGACCTCGCAGTATGAGGCGAAGAAAGGAAATTCAGACTATGAAGAAAACAGCTGTCATCTATTGGAGCGGCACGGGCAATACCGAGGCCATGGCAAACGCCGTTCTGGAAGGCATGAAGGCCGCCGGCGCCGACGCCGTGCTGCTGACCGTGGAAGACGTAAAGGCCGACGAGGTCGCGGCGTTTGACGCGGTTGCCATGGGCTGCCCGGCCATGGGCGCCGAGGTGCTCGAGGAGACGGAGTTCGAACCGATGTATCAGTCCATCAAGGGCAGCCTCTCCGGCAAGCCCGTGGCACTGTTCGGCTCCTACGGTTGGGGCGACGGCGAGTGGATGCGCGATTGGGAGACCGACTGCAAGGCGGCAGGCGCTGAGCTTGTCTGCGACAGCGTCATCTGCTGCGAAGCCCCCGATGACGAAGCGACCGCTGCCTGCCAGTCCCTCGGCAAGTCCCTCGCCGGTTGATTGTATAAAACGAGCGGATGCAGCATGCTGCATCCGCTCGTTTCTGTGTGTCGAAAAAGTTTTCGCCCCGCTGCGCTGATTCAAAGCTGCACCTTGCAGTTTTTTGACAGCCCCGGCGTTCCGTGCGATCGTCATTCTGTGTCTGACAGCCGCAGATGATTTATCAGCAATCTGATGTGTGACTGTCAAAGGAGGGAATGAAGTTCTCCCGAGGCTGCTTGCTTGAACCACTCGTTTGAGTTGATGACTTCTGAATGTTTCCGGATCATTCCGGTATATTTGGGGGCGCCAGCTCTTTTTTCTCCCTCATAAGAAAGGGCGATTTCTATGGCGGGATCCGTTGGTCTCATTTTACTGCCCGGTTTGTTCGGCAGCCGGTTCTCGAAGCTGCTGAACGAAAGCGTGCTGTTGCTTTCCGGCGCGAGCCGCTCAATGGCATTCACGATCATTCTGCTGAAGGCAGGAATCATGCTGCGCCTTGATGATCTCAAACGCACCGGCAGGCCCGTGCTTCTCCTGTATTTCCTGCCTGTGACACTGGAACTGGCTGCATGGGTTTTGATTGCAGCAAGGTTTCTGCACATTTTCGCACTGGACGCCGGGATCATCGGCGCGATCATGGGCGCAGTCTCTCCGGCCGCCGTTGTTGTGCTGCGCATGACCCAGCTGATGGAGGACGGTTTGGAAACGGACAAAAGTTCCAAAGCCTGATATGTAATGACCAATGTCAAGAGGCAAAATAC
>DBLB01000072.1:0-8852 GCA_002298695.1 Clostridiales bacterium UBA735
TCAGAATTTCGTTTTCGATGCAGCGCGAGGCATAGGTGGCGAGCTTGATGTTCCGATCGGGCCGGAACGTGCCGACCGCCTTGATGAGACCGATGGTCCCGATGGAAATCAGATCCTCGATGTTCACGCCGGTGTTCTCAAACCGCCGCGCGATGTAAACGACCAGGCGCAGATTCCGCTCGATCAGCCGCTGCCGCGCGGCCTCATCGCCGTCGCCCAGCCGCGCCAGCAGCGCCCGCTCCTCCTCCGGCTTCAGCGGCGGCGGCAGAACGTCGCTACCGCCGATATAAAAGACCGGTTCTGTCCGCAGCAGCCCGAAAAACTCCAGAATTTGTCTGATATTCATAAGATTCCTCCTGTCAATCTTCCTTCAAACTCCTCCCGTCAGGGCCTCAAAGCTCCCGTCCTCGGAGAGCGGTGTCGGCGAAAATGCGACCAGCCGCTGCCGCGCACGGCCGCCTGCCTCCGTCACAGCGCAACGTGCGGCCAGAAGCAGGCTGCCGGCCGTTCCGACCGCGCGGTACGGCACCAGCCGGAAGCGCAGCTCCGGGCAGCGCACCCGCAGCGCCGGAAGCAGCTCCGCCGGGTGCAGCAGCTCCTCCTGCCGCAGCACTGCCTCGGGAAACAGCTGCGCTGCGGCGCGCCAGTCCGCCACCAGAACGGGTTCGTTCGTCATCGGGTCGCGGAGCGTATTGCCGGTGTCGCGCAGCGCGGTGAGCGACAGGCTGCGCCCGCCCGCGCAGAGCGTGACCGGCACGAGCCGCCCGCTGTGCGCCGTGACGCACGAAAACACAAGCTGACACAACATGCAGCAGAGCGCCGCCAGCAGCAGAATTCCGCGTGTGCGCAGCGGGTAAAAAATCCCGCCCGGGAGCAGAAGCGCTCCCACACGGAACACCTGCACGGCCAGCATGGCCGCACCGGCGAGCGCGGCGCTGACCGCGGCGAACAGCAGCGCCAGCCGGACGGTGCGGCGGTGCGCACCGAAGGCCGCAAGTGCCATCACGGCAAGCATGAGCACCTTCATCCCGGCGGCGCGCAGAACGGCAAGGCCCGGTATGAACGCCGCAGCCGCATACAGCCCGCCGAGCGCGGCGGCCAGCCCCAGCCGCCGGCGGCGCAGCGGCGCGCCGGCCAGCCGTGCAGCCGAGAGCAGCAGCAGATAGTTGACGGCGCCGTTCAGCGCAAACGCGGTATCCAGATAGACCGTCATGGCGTCACCTCCCCTGCGCGGCCGATGGACAAAGTATAGCGCGGGGCGCACAAAAAACAGGTCGCAATCCCTTCCGGGACTGCGGCCTGTCGTTCGTCATTTTCAGTTGCGTTCCGCGGGCGCTCACACGGGCGCGCCGTCCCGCACGACCTGGCGGATATTTTTTTCCGCCTTCGCCCGCGGCAGCATGACCTCGTGTCCGCAGCCGAGGCAGCGGAGGCGGAAATCCATGCCGGTGCGCAGCACCATCCATCGTTTTTCCCCGCAGGGGTGCGCCTTTTTCATCACCAGAATATCCTGTACGCGAATGTCCACGAAAAACCTCCTCTGTTTCCTGCGGCCCAAACGGTGGGCGGCGGCATAGATTGATACAGCATCCACTGACAAGGGGGAACGGTATGAATTGTTATTTGCCGGAATCGATGCAGCGCTGTCCGCCGGGATATTCGCGGGCGGAACTGGAAGATGCGCTGCGGGAAGGAAAAATTCTGACGGCCCGCGCCGTCCGGTGCAGCGAGGGGCACGATCTGCTGGTCGACCTCGGGGACATCCCGGGGCGGATCCCGCGGCTGGAGGCTGCGGATGGGATCGCATCCGGCGCGCAGCGGGAAATCGCGATTTTGAGCTGCGTCGGCAGGCCGGTCTCCTTTCGCGTTACGGCGATGGGGGCAGACGGAACGGCCCTGCTCTCGCGGCGGCTTGCCCAGCGGGAGGCCATGGAGCATCTGCTCCGGACGGCCAGTCCCGGCGATATCCTGCCGGCGGTCGTCACGAACTGCACCGCTTTCGGCGCATTCTGCGATGTTGGCTGCGGCGCTGCGGCGCTGCTCGGCATTGCGCGCATCTGCGTCTCGCGCATCTCACACGCGGCGGAGCGCTTTGCGCCCGGGCAGCCGATCTTTGCCGCCGTTCACAGCATCGACCGTGTCCGCCGCCGCATTTTTCTCACGCACAAAGAACTGCTCGGCACCTGGGCGGAAAACGCCGCCGCGTTCCGCCCCGGGCAGACCGTGACCGGAATCGTCCGCAGCCAGACGGACTATGGGACGTTCGTGGAACTGACGCCGAACCTGTCCGGCCTCGCCGAATGCGCACCATCGCTCCGCCCCGGCGACCACGTCGCCGTATACATCAAATCCATCGCGCCGGAGACGCTCAAGATCAAGCTCAGTATTTTAAGCCCGCTCCCGCCGCAGCCGCGCGGGGCGCTGCACTATTTCAAAACGAGCGGCCATCTCGACCAGTGGCGCTATGGAAACGCGCAGTTTGCCAAGTGCTATACGATTTTTTAGGGAGGTACCGTATTCGTATGTAGTAGCCTGCCCGTCATCATCAAGATCGCGTGCGGCGCGGCGTCAGAAGAAGCCAGCTGCATTGCGCTTCCGCCAGGGCGGCGAAATCATTTTTTGATTTCATCCCAATAGCGTTTGGCGGCCTGTTCGGTCTTGTTGTCGCCGTAGACGTAATACTTTCGATCCTTAATTTCGTCCGGCAGATATTGCTGCTTCACCCAATGGTTGGGGAAATTATGCGGATAGAGATAGCCCTGATCGCGCTCAAAACCGGTTCCGTCGGCGTGGACGTTCTGCAGTTCGCGCGGGACATTGCCGGTTCTGCCGGCCTTGACGTCGGCGATCGCCGCGTCGATGGCCATACAGGCCGAATTGGACTTCGGCGCGGTGGCGAGCAGGATGACCGCGTTGGCCAGCGGCAGACGCGCCTCCGGCATCCCGAGCTGCAGCGCGGAATCGACGCAGGCTTTCACGATCGGGATGGCCTGCGGATAGGCGAGGCCGATGTCCTCGCTGGCCGAGCAGAGGATGCGGCGGCAGGCGCCGGGCAGGTCGCCGGACTCTAAAAAACGGGCGAGATAGTGCAGCGCAGCGTCCGGGTCGGAGCCGCGGAGCGATTTCATCAGGGCCGAAAGATCGTCGTAGTGGTCATCGCCCGCGCGGTCGTAGCGCATGGCGGAGACCTGCGTCAGCTGCGTCGCGTCGGCGAGCGTCAGGCGGACCGTGCCGTCCGGCTGCCGCCCGGCGGAGAAGAGCAGCTCCACGGCGTTGGCCGCCTTGCGCAGGTCGCCGCCGCACGCCTGTGCGATGCGCTCGAGCGCACCGTCTTCGCAGACGGCGGTGACGCCGTCCTTTTCCTCAAGGAAGTGAACCGCACGTTTTACGCCCTTGAGGGCTTCCTCCGCTGTGATGGGCTTGAACTCAAACACCGTCGACCGCGACAGAATCGCATTGTAGACGTAAAAATACGGATTCTCCGTTGTGGAGGCGATCAGCGTGATTTTGCCGTTTTCGATGTATTCCAGCAGCGTCTGCTGCTGCTTTTTCGAAAAATACTGAATCTCGTCGAGGTAGAGCAGCACGCCGTTCGGGGCCATGAACGTGCCGAGCTGGGCATAGATCTCCTTGATGTCGGCGGTGGAGGCCGTGGTGGCATTAAGTTTACATAATTTACGCTGCGTCTGCCTGGCGATGATGTTGGCGATGGTGGTCTTCCCGGTGCCGGAGGGGCCGTAGAAGATCATGTTCGGGATCTGCCCGGACTCGATGATGCGGCGCAGCAGCCCGTTCGGGCCTAAAATATGCGTCTGTCCGCAGACGTCGTCGAGCGTCTGGGGCCGGATGAGGTCGGCCAGCGGCTGATACATGGCGCGTCCTCCTTTCACGAACGTTTTCTCTATTATATTGCCTTTTCCTTCTGTTTGCAAGTCGTGTGCGGGTGTGATATACTGTCGAAAAAGGCATCGGAGGGACGAAGCATGGAGATGCAGGAACGGGTCGCGGGCGTGATCGCAGCGCTGAAGGCGGAATATCCGGACGCGCGGTGTGCGCTGCATTACAAAAAGGACTATGAGCTGATGATCGCAGTGCGCCTGTCTGCCCAGTGTACGGACGCGCGGGTCAATCTCGTGACGCCGGAGCTGTTTGCGCGCTTTCCGACGCTGGACGCCTTTGCGGACGCGGACATCGCGGACGTGGAGGAATGCGTGCGCTCGTGCGGGTTCTACAAGCACAAGGCGCGGGACATCGTCCTCGCCTGTCAGATGCTGCGGGACGAATACGGCGGAAAGGTGCCGGACAACATGGACGATCTGCTGCGGCTGCCCGGCGTGGGGCGGAAGACGGCCAATCTGCTGCTTGGCGATCTCTACGGCGAGCCGGGGAGCGTCGTCTGCGACACGCACTGCATCCGGATCTGCAATCTGCTGGGTTTGGCGTCCGGCAAGGAGCCGGAGAAGGTGGAGCGGCAGCTGCGGGCAATCTTGCCGCCGGAGGAGTCCTCCGACTTTTGCCACCGCATCGTCCTCCATGGACGCGCCGTCTGCATCGCGCGGCGGCCAAGATGTGAGGCGTGTGTGCTCGCGCCGTATTGCAGGACATTTTTGGGAGAATGAATAAAGTCCGGCTGAATTTCCGGTCCGGAACGGTGATTTCTGCATAAATTTTCGATTTTTCCGAAAAAATCTGAAAAAAGCCGTTGACAGACGGAAAAACCGGTGCTATGATGCACACAACAAATTGAATCGCTTGTATCGCTAATTCGATAGAGGCGCGGGATTCATCAGTACCGCTCCGCAAGGCCAGCACGCCGCGCAGCGCGAAAGGGGAGACCGCCGAAGTAGGAAGCTGGGGTCCTGACCGCTTTCTGCTGGGTCGGCAGAGAACATCTGCCGGACTGTCACATTTTTTGTGAAGCGCTATCAATGGCTGTTCGGAACCGCCCGTCCCGGGGCGGCTGTTCCGCATATCCCATGGACCGCTTTAACAAAAGCGGTCCTTTTTGTTGGTGTCTGTGATAGACTGTCCGCCAAGCGTTCTCGCTTGCATCTTTCCCGCCAGACTTCAGAAAAATCCGCGGGAATCCACAAAGGATTCCCTGTGGCTTTTCTTCGCCTGACGAAAAATCTGCGGCGCGAGAATCACATGTCGTCCAGTCTATCCCAGACAGAGACTTTCCTCACCGATGGAGGAGAACATCATCGGGAACCAACGTTCAGAAGGAGAACACTATGAGAAGAATGATCGCTTTGCTGCTCGCCGCATTGATGCTTGTCGCCATGACCGCCTGCGGCGCGAAGAACGAGACCGCCGACACGTCTGCTCCTGCGGACACCGCGAACACCGAGACCACCGGCACCGAGACCGCTGACACCAGCGATTCCACCGAATCCACCGAGACGGCCGACACTGTTGCAATCCCTGGCCTTGAGGACGGTGTGTTCACCGTTGGTATGGAATGTGCCTACGCGCCCTACAACTGGACGCAGATGGACGATTCCAACGGCGCAGTGCCCATCTCCAACGTCCCCGGCGCATACGCCAACGGCTATGATGTCATGATCGCCAAGAAGATCGCCGAGGCCAACGGCTGGGAGCTGGAGATCGTGTCCAGCGCGTGGGACTCCCTGTGCCCGGCTGTGCAGTCCGGCACGATGGACGCCAACATCGCCGGTCAGTCCATGACCGCAGACCGCATGGCACAGGTCGACATGGCGGGCCCGTACTACTACGCGACCATCGTCTGCCTGACCACGAAGGACAGCCGGTATGCCTCCGCGACTTCCATTGCTGACCTCGCCGGCGGCACCTGCACGTCGCAGTCCGGCACCATCTGGTATGATTCCTGCCTGCCGCAGATCGAGAATGCCAACATCCTCGCTCCGGCCGACAGCGCGCCCGCGATGATCATGCAGCTCGAGACCGGCATGGTCGACTATGTCTGCACCGATATGCCGACAGCCATGGCCGCCGTCGCGAAGAACGACAGCCTCGTCATCCTGAATTTCTCCGGCACGGATGGCGATTTCCAGTTCGCCTCTGAGGAGGAGCGCGCCGAGAACGTCAACATCGGCATCTCCGTCCAGAAGGGCAACACCCCCCTCAAGGATGCGATCGACGCGGTCCTGTCCACAATGACCGAGGACGATTTCAACGCCCTGATGGATCAGGCCATCGCCATCCAGCCCGAGGTTTAATTTAAGGCGGCCTTACATTATATAATGTATAATATAATGGTACGGGCCAGTTAAAAACATGCTCCGCCGCGCAATTCTGATCACAGGGTTGCGCGGTGTGAACGGAAAAGGAGAACTGTCATGGAGAAACTCGCGCAGCTCTGTCAGGATGTGGTACAGCTCTGGGATAAGTACCATGTGATGTACCTGAACGGCATCAAGAACACGCTGATCCTCGCGCTGGTCGCGACGGTGATCGGCTGTCTGATCGGCCTCGTCTGCGGCGTCCTGAATACGATCCCCTATACGAAAAACGACCCGTGGCCGAAGCGCTTTCTGCTGAAGCTGCTGCGCGTGCTCATCCGCATCTACGTCGAGGTCTTCCGCGGGACGCCGATGGTGCTGCAGGCCGTGTTCGTGTACTACGGTCTGCCGTACTTTACGGACAACGCCGTGAAGTTCACGAGCATGTGGACGGCGGCCATCCTGATCGTCTCGATCAACACCGGCGCGTATATGGCCGAGTCCGTGCGCGGCGGCATCATCTCCATCGACCCCGGTCAGACCGAGGGCGCGAAAGCCATCGGCATGACGCACGTGCAGACGATGACGAGCGTCATCATGCCGCAGGCACTGCGGAACATCATGCCGCAGATCGGCAACAACTATATCATCAATGTCAAAGATACGTCCGTCATGTTCATCATCAGCTTCACGGAGTTTTTCGCGGCGCACCGCTACATCGTCGGCGTGAACAATATGTATTTCCCGTCGGCGGCCATCGAGATGGTCGGGTACCTGACGATGACGCTGCTGGCTTCGCTGCTGCTGCGGTGGGTGGAGAAGAAGATGGACGGCTCCGACAGCTACGACCTCGTCCAGACCGACGCGCTCACGATGTCCGCCGGGACGTATAACCATCCGTCCAAGGGGACGCCGTTTGACGAGCGGAGCAAGGAATATCACAAAGATCCGTGGGAACAGGAAGGAGAGCGCTGAGCTATGAGTGAAAATATTCTGGAAATTCGCCATCTCGGCAAATCCTTCGGCACGCACGAGGTGCTCCGCGACATCGATTTCAACGTGAAAAAGGGCGACGTCATCTCCATCATCGGCGCGTCCGGCTCCGGCAAGTCGACGCTGCTGCGCTGCGTCAACCTGCTCGAAACGCCGAGCAGCGGCCAGATCCTGTACCACGGAAAAAACGTCGTGGGCCGTGGCGTCAACGCGCCGGAATACCGGTCGCACGTCGGCATGGTGTTCCAGTCGTTCAACCTGTTCAACAATATGACCGTGCTGGAAAACTGTATGGTCGGCCAGGTGAAGGTCTTAAAGCGCAAAAAAGAAGAGGCGCGCGAGCAGGCGATGACGTACCTTGAGAAGGTCGGCATGGCGCCGTATATCAACGCGAAGCCCCGGCAGATCTCCGGCGGCCAGAAGCAGCGCGTGGCCATTGCCCGTGCCCTTGCGATGGATCCGGAGGTGCTGCTTTTTGACGAGCCGACGTCCGCGCTCGACCCGGAAATGGTCGGCGAGGTGCTGACGGTCATGCAGCGGCTGGCGCAGGAGGGGATGACGATGCTCGTCGTGACGCATGAGATGGCGTTCGCGCGCGACGTGAGCAATCAGGTCGTCTTCATGCACCAGGGCGTCATCCGCGAGCAGGGCGCACCCGCCGAGTTCTTTGCAAACCCGCAGAGCGCCGAGGCCAAGGATTTCCTCGCCCGCTTCCGCGGCGCGGAATAAGAAAGAAAGCAGCGCGGCCCGCAGCAAATCGCTGCGGGCCGCGCTGCTTTTGTCCGATGCATCCGCTGCGTCTCAGTAGAGGGCTGCGGCAAGCGTCTGATGCGCCAGCGCATGGCCCCGGTCTGTCGGATGGATCCCGTCCGGGCAGAGCAGGGCCGGGAAGTCGCGGCTCTGCAAAAACGCTGTCCGCAGGTCGATCACGCGGCAGCCGAACGCCCGTGCGATCTGCGTGGCCAATGTGTTATAGTACTCCTGCCAGCGGTACAGATGCTCCGCGTCGCCCAGCCACTGCAAAATATGCTCGCCGTCACGGCCGCGGCTGATGAAGCGCAGATAGCGCTCCGAATCCAGCGGCACCAGCGACGTCACCGCGACCATTGCGCCGGCATCCTGTGCGCGGCGGATGGCCCTGCGCAGCCCCTCCACAAACGCCTGCGGCGCGACCTTCGGCTGGTGTTCGGCCTCCGGCGCGTCCGAGACCGCCTGCCAGTCATAGTCGCAGTCGTTGCCGCCGTAGCCGAGCAGCACAGTCGTCTGGCTGTCACATCTGTGCAGATATCGCTCCATGCTCTTCAGCCCGTCTTCGATCGTCGCGCCCATTTTCGTGTGATTTTCCACTTCGATGCCGCGCGCCGTCAGCTGCGGCAGGTCGTGATCTGGGCAGAGATGGTAGGCGCTGCCGTTGAACGTCACGCCCTTGATGATGGAATCGCCAAACAGAATGATTTTTTTCATATCGGTTCCCCTCCTGCGGTCAAGAAGCTTTTTCATCCTCAGTGTAGCGCAGGATGGCGGAAAAGTCTCCCGAAACCTCACGTTCTGCCCTCTCTCATCCGGAACGCGCGGCTTTCGGAATCCGAGAATCGGACTCTACCGGCAGTAGAGTGGTGCTTCTTGCCGGATAAAATTCGGAAAATACGAATTTTC
>DBLB01000072.1:8889-10338 GCA_002298695.1 Clostridiales bacterium UBA735
GGATAATTTCCGCACTATTATGAAGCGCATTCCCTGCGCCGTATTTTGCCGCCAGGCGGCGGACAAATTTTCCGCCCCGCCGGAAACTGACGCGTTTTCCGCGCCCGCTGTGCGACAATGGGTGCACACAAAGGAGGCTGCTCTATGAAAAAAACGCTTTTTCGCGCTCCCCTGCTGGCCGCCGTGCTGGCAATTTCACTGACCGTTCCGGTCTGCGCCGTCTTCCACCCGGCCTATCTGACCGGCTATCCGGACGGGACCATTCGTCCCGATGCAGCTGTTACGCGGGCGCAGCTTGCCGTTGTCCTGTCCCGACTGGCCGAGACGCCATCCGTATCGGATGGCGAAGCGCCGCCGGACGTCCCTGCGGCGCACTGGGCGCACGAGGCCGTGCGGCTCGTCTGCGGCGCAAACCTGATGTCCCCGGACGCGGACGGACGATTCCGCCCGGAGGATACCGTCACCGGCCCGGAACTGGCCTGGACACTGGCACGGCTGACGCGCGAGGAAACGGCCGGTGCCGTCTGGCCGACGCTCCGGGATGGCTGGGCTGCGCAGGACGTGTCGTTCGCGGGCGGCATGGGCTGGGTCATGGGCTTTGACGGCACGCAGTTCGACGCGGAGGCCGCCCTGACGCGGGCGCAGCTCGCGCAGATTTTCAACACGCTGCTCGGCCGCACACCGCAGACGCTGGACGATCTTCTGATCGGCATGCCGATCTTTTCCGACAACCGCGACACTTCCGCCTGGTACTTCCTTCCGCTTCAGGAGGCCGCGATCCCGCACACAGCGGATACCGCCAACGGCGAGCGCTGGACCGCGCTCGGCTGAAAAAGGGACGTTCCTCCCTGCCCCACGAAAGCCGCACTTCCCTGAGGCAGAAAACGTCCCTCTCCGGTTTCGCCGGAGAGGGACGCTGCGGTTCGCGTTGGATTTCCGTTTACTGCACGATGAAGTTGACGGACTCGTCGCCCTGCTTGTCCTGGCCGAAGACGTAGTCCTTGCCGGGCATGATGGCGTTGAGCACGATGCCGACGATGGAGCCGACCGCGAGACCGGACAGGCTGATCGGCCCGAGCTGGAGCGCACCGGCGCTGGAGTAGCTGATGCCGATGGAGAGGACGAGGATCAGGGCCGCGACGAGGACGTTGCGGGACTTCGTGAAGTCGACCTTGTTCTCGACGACGTTGCGCACGCCGACCGCGGAGATCATGCCGTAGAGCACGAGGCTGACGCCGCCGATGGTGCCGCCAGGCATGGAGGAGATGATGGCCGCGAACTTCGGGCTGAAGGAGAAGAGCATGGCGAGCACCGCCGCGATGCGGATGACGCGCGGGTCATAGATCTTGGAGAGGGCGAGAACGCCGGTGTTCTCGCCGTAGGTCGTGTTGGCGGGCGCGCCGAACAGGGCCGCGAGGGAGGTAGCCAGGCCGTCGCCCATCAGGGTGC
>DBLB01000177.1:0-15333 GCA_002298695.1 Clostridiales bacterium UBA735
CGCGCTTCATTCGCTGGATAATGGAGCAGGCCAAGGAACACAAGTGGTCTTTGGATGCCTGCGCCTGATATGCTCGTCTGCACGGGCTGTTTTCAACAGAGGAGATGGTCTGCACCCACACGCTTTACAATGAGGTCTGGGCAGGCAGCCTTGACCTGTCCGTGGCGGAACTGCCCGAAGCCATGAAACACAAGCGGCGCAAGGCTTCCAAGTCCCGTGAACACAGAAAGAACTTATCTCCCGGAGGCCTGCGATCGCAGATCGGTGTGTACGCGGCGGGCGGACAGAGGTGTCCGCCCCCACAGATGCGGACGTGGTGCTGCGGAACTGGCAGTGGAAATCAGCTCTGGAAAATCGGCAGAAGGGGCGGAGACATGGTGAAGAGGATGAGCGCCGCGCCATAGAGGCCGGCTGCAATGACGAGAATGCCGGCGGCCCAGGCGGCGTCGCCGCGCACGGTCTTCCGGTATGCCAGATGGAAGCCGGCGGCCAGCGTCAGCACGTACAGTGTCAGATCCACCCACAGCGCCTCCACGCCGAAGCCGCAGGAGAGCAGATAGAACCCGCCGGCACAGAGCAGCGGCATTGCCAGCTCTGCCAGAAGCCAACCGCTCCACGCCCGCTGCCCGTCCGCACTGCCGCGCGTCATGACGAATGCCGCTGCAAGAACGGGCCAAAAAAACAGCTTCAGATGCTCCCAGACGCTCTCGTTCACCGGTGCGAACAGTCCGACCAGCGGCGCGGGGCAGAGGTCGTAGGCAAAATGCAGTCCCGCTCCGGCCAGTGCCGTGAGCAGGAAGGCGATCACAAACCGCTTTTTCATAAAAAATCCCTCCTGTCATACTCTATGACGGGAGGGACTTTCCATATTCCAAAATCAGTCGTCGTAAACGGGCCATGCGGCATCGAGGGCCAGACCGCTCTCGCCGAGCGCCCGGCGCACGAGCGCTTCGGTCAGGCCACCGTGGAACCCGCTCTGGTCGGGCAGCCAGCAGATTTTGCCGAGCTTTGCTTCGACGGAAGCCTTTTCCTCCTTCGTCCGCACATACCAGCGCGAAACAAAGTCGTGGTAGCAGGTGGGCTTCTCCGACGCGGCGGCCCAGCCTGTCGGCTGGACGCGGCCCGGGTGCTGCACGATGTCGATGATGTCTGCCACAACGGCGCTCGCCGTCGGATAGCGGCCGGCGCCGGGGCCGTAGAACAGCACCTCGCCGACTTCATCGCCCTGTACGGCGACGGCGTTGAACACGTCGCCGACGGCAGCCAGTACCTTGTTTCCCGGCACCAGATGCGGGCTGACGAAGCAGAACTTTTTGCCGCCGCGCAGCGCCGTGCGGCCGAGGAGCTTGAGCTTCATGCCGCCGGCTTCGGCGAACGCCGCATCGACGTCTGTGACCCCGGTGATGCCCTCGACGTGAATGTCCGCCGGGTTGACGTTTTCGCCGAACGCGAGGCCCGAAAGAATGCAGATCTTGCGCGCCGCGTCCGTGCCCTCGACGTCCGCCGCCGGGTTGGCCTCGGCGTAGCCGTTGGCCTGCGCCTGCCGGAGCGCGGATCCATACGTCTCGCCATGCTCGAGCATCTGCGAGAGGATGAAATTCGTCGTACCGTTCAGGATGCCGGCCACGCCTGTGATGTGGTTGGCTCCGAGGCAGCGCGTCATCGGGTTCAGCACGGGAATGCCGCCGCCGACCGATGCTTCGAACAGGAAGTTGACGCCGTTCTGACGCGCCAGCTCAAACAGCTCCAGGCCATATTCGGCGACAAGCTGTTTGTTCGACGTGACGACGCTCTTGCCGGCGGACAGCGCTTTGCGCACCATGGCCAGTGCTGCGCCGACGCCGCCGATGGCCTCCACAACGATGTCTACTTCCGGGTCGTTTGCCACCGCCTCGAAATCTTTCACCATTTTATCGGCATAGGGGCTGTCCGGCATCTCGCGCAGATCGACGACATATTTCAGCGCCACCGCTTCGCCTGCATGGCGCAAGACGACGTCTGCGTTGTCTCTGAGAATGTCTGCGACACCGCCGCCGACCGTGCCGAAACCGAGAATTGCAATGTTTTTCATAGTCTGTTCTCCTCAATGATTTGCATCTTCAAAAATTTGCAGCATATCGTCGTAATCCAGCACGCGGAACGAGCCGATCGTCCGTCCGCGGTTCCGGCTGCAACGCAGGGCGAGGTCGGCAAGGCCGTCTGCGTCCTGCACGCCGCAGGAGAGGCCGCTCATGGAGACCGGCATGCCGAGCGAGCGGAAATAGTCCTCCGTAGCCGCAATCCCGGCCAGCGCCGCCTGCCGGTCGTCCGTCTCGCGGACGCCCCAGACGTTTCTCGCATAGCGCGCGAAGCGGGCGTAGTTCGCCGGCGCGACATAGCGCGCGTAGCTGCCCCACATGGCCGAGAGCGTCTCGCCGTGGTAGATGTCAAATTTTTCGCCGATGGCCTGCCCGAGCTGGTGGACGGAGAAGTCCTTTTTCCCGCCGAGACCCGTCAGGTTGTTGTGCGAGAGGCTGCCGGCCCACATGATCTCGCTCATTGCCGCCGTATCGCCCGGGTTTTCCGCGACGGCCCGGCCGTGGCGGATGACGACGCGGAGCAGCGCCTCGGCGAGCTCGTCCGTCACGTCGTTTTCAACCGGATTGACGTACCGCTCGAGCGTGTGCATCATGATGTCCGTCACGCCGCAGGCCGCCTGATGCGGCGGCAGCGTTGCGGCCAGCGCCGGGTCCATCAGCGCGAAGGCCGGGCGGTTCAGATCGGTATTCAGCCCGCGCTTTGCAAGCGCCGCCTCATCGGTCAGGACGGCGGAATCGCTCATTTCGCTGCCTGCCGCCGGAATCGTCAGCACCACGCCGACCGGCGTGGTTTTCGTCAGTGCGGCCTTGCCGGTCCAGAAATCCCAGATGTCCGTCTCCGGATTCGCCGCGCCGTGCGCGACGGCCTTTGCCGTGTCGATGACGCTCCCGCCGCCGACGGCCAGGATCAGGTCGGCCCGGAACGCAACGGCCCGCCGCACGGCTTCGCGCGCGAGACCTAGCCGCGGGTTCGGCTGCACGCCGCCGACGGCGTCGAACGCGAGACCCGCCGACGTCAGAAGTGCCTCCACCCGATCCAGCAGGCCGCTGCGCTTTGCACTCTGCCCGCCGTAGACGACCAGCACCCGGCTTCCGCCGTGCGCGCGGACAGCCTCCGGCAGCTTTTCCAGACTTCCTTCGCCGAAAATCACCTTTGTCGGTGTGTAGTATTCAAATGCATGCATCATTTCCAATCACCCCGCAACCACTTCTGCCTTGACCACGCCCTTGCACGCTGAAAGCTGCCGCGTGAATTCCTCCAGCGAGCAGCCGAGATTGCCGGTTTCCGCCGAGATCGTCGCCATCGCGCGGCCGCCGGATGGAATGGCCTGGTTGATCGTCAGTATATTTGCTCCGAAATTGGCAAAAATAGTGAGTATCTCCGATAAAATGCCGGCCTTGTGCTTGAGCATCAGCTGGAATGTGATAATCCGGCCCGCCATCATGTTCTGGAACGGTGAGATCGTGTCCCGGTACTTATAAAACGCGCTCCGGCTGATGCCGACGGCCTTTGTCGCCTCGTTGACCTTGTCCGTTTCGCCGGTTTCCAGCATCCGTTTTGCTTCGGCCACCTTACGGAAAATCTCCGGCAGCGCCGCTGCCTCTACAATATAATACTGCGGTGCTTTTTCCATGGGATCCACCTCCGAAATGTCTCTGTATCGCAGTCAAGTGTCCTTATATCATGCCCACTATACACCATGCCCCCGCAAATTGCAAGTACATTTTTTGAAGATTCTCCGGGGAAAGGAGTGTGCCATGCCCTCTCGTGCGTTCTGGATCGCCTGCCTGCGCGTCGCTGCCGCCGCGCTCTGGCTGGTGCTGTTCGTCAAGTTTCTGCTGCCGGTGCTGCTGCCGTTTTTTGTCGGCCTCAGCGTGGCGCTGCTGGCGCAGAAGCCTGTTGCATTCTGCACGCAGCGGCTGCATCTGCCGCGCTGGCTGGCGGCATTTTTCTGCGTGCTGCTGCTTTACGCCCTGCTTGGGACGGGACTGTTTTTCCTCGGGCGCGTGCTGTTCGGGGAGCTGTCCGGCTTTCTGCGGGAGCTGCCGGCACTGCTGGCCTCGCTCTCTGCGCCGGTCGAACAGCTGAAAGCATCGCTCGAAGCGCTGGCCGGCCGCCTTCCGGACGGACTCGGGACGGGGCTGCGCGCCAGCATCGACAGTTTTTTCCGGAGCGGAAGCGTCCTCGGTGCGCGCGCCTACGAATGGCTGTTCCGGCAGGCATCCGGATTTCTGGCCGGACTGCCGGGCGGCGTGTTGTTTGCGGTGGCCGCCGTGGTGTCCAGCTTCATGTTTGCCTCTGAGTTGCCGCAGCTGCGCGCTGTGGCAGCCGAAAAGCTGACTGCGCCGCTGCGCGCGTCGCTCGGAGCGTTCTGCCGGAATTTACAGACAACGCTCGGCGCGTGGCTGGTGGCACAACTGAAGCTGATGGGCGTGACGTTCCTGATCCTGACGGTGGGGCTACTGCTTCTCTATACGGACTATCCGCTCCTGTTCGCGCTGCTGATCACGCTGGTGGATGCGCTGCCGGTGTTCGGGACCGGGACGGTGCTTCTGCCGTGGTCGCTGCTCGAATTTCTGCACGGGAATACCGGCAGGGGCCTCGGTTTTCTCGTTCTGTACGCCGTGGCGGCGCTGACGCGGCAGTCGCTCGAACCGCGCCTCGTCGGTCGGCAGATCGGCCTGCACCCGCTGCTCACGCTCATCGCACTCTATACCGGCTTCCGACTCTGCGGCGTTCCCGGCATGATCCTTTTTCCCATCTCCGCCATCCTGCTCAAGCAGCTCTGGACGCATTCCGGCTTGCAAAAGCCGACATAATACGCTAGAATAGAGATAATTCACGGCGGATTTGGTTCGGAATTCGCCATCGGAGGAGGGCGACGAGATGATCCTGGAGCAGCGCGCGGCGCGCGCGGCACCGCTGCTGTCCATTCTGCGGCGCGAATTCGGCCTGTCCGCCGGGCTGATCAAGCGGCTGAAGTGGCGCGGCGCGTTTTGGGTGGACGGGCAGCCGCAGCATACGAATTTTCCGGTGCAGCCCGGCCAGTGCATCCGTGTCCTGCTGGACGAGACGCCGGAGGGCTTTCCAGCGGAGCAGATGGCGCTCGACATCCTCTATGAGGACGAGAGCTGCATCGCCATCGACAAGCCTGCGGGGGTGCTGGTGCATCCGTCGCCGAACCGCAACGAAGGGACGCTGGCGAACGGCTTGCTTGGCTATTTTGAGAGGAGCGGGCAGAAATGCGGCGTCCATCCGGTCACACGGTTGGACCGAGATACATTCGGCGTTGTGCTGTTTGCCAAAAATGCGCACGTCCACGAGCAGTTCCGCTGCATGCTCCGCGCCGGGCAGCTGCATAAGACGTATTATGCCGCTGTGTTCAGCGGGCCGGAGGCCGAACGCGGGCAGATCTGCCTGCCGGTCTATAAGCCCGGCGGCGGCAGCCTCCTGCGAACGGTCGACCCACGCGGGCAGGCGGCGGAGACGGAATTCTGTGTGCTGCGCCGTTTTCCGGAGACGGCGCTGCTGGAGCTTCACCCCCTGACCGGGCGGACGCACCAGCTGCGCCTGCACTGTATGGCGTCCGGTTTCCCCATTCTCGGCGACCCGCAGTATGCCACGGACGCCTCCCGGGATTTCTCCGCGCGGGCCGGGCTGACATATCAGCAGCTCTGCGCCGGAAAACTGGAGTTCCGGCATCCCATCATCGGTGCGGACATCTGTATCCGCAGCAAACAGAATGTGTGGTTTTCTGCATAAAACGGCATAAAACAGCCCGGAACCAGAATGGTTCCGGGCTGTTTGCTATATGCTGGTGGGAGCGAGTCAGGTGAGCGGCCGGTTCCATCTGGCGCGGGCGTAAAATACGACAGAAAGCACCATGGAGATCGTCCAGCCGATGGGCCAGGAGATCCAGATGCCGGTCGTGCCGAGTACTGTGCGCGAAAGGAGTTCGGCCAGGGCGACACGGAGCAGAAGGTCGGTAAAGGTCGCAATCATGAACTGCTTCATCCGGCCTGCGCCGCGCAGAATGCCGTCGGAGACGAGCTTTGCCGAGACGACAAAGTAGAACGGCGCGATGATGTGCAGGAAGGCAATGCCGGTATCCATAGCCAGCCCCGTGGGGCTGTCGAGGAAGATGTGCACGAGCGGGCGGCTGGCAAACACATAGAGCAGCACCAACGGCACACACAGTGCCCAGACGAGCTTCAGCCCTGCGCGGAAGCCCGCCTTGATGCGGTCATACTCTGCCGCGCCGAGGTTTTGCGCGGTGTAGTTCGAGATGCCGTTACCGAGCGTTGTCAGCGATGTGATGACCATGTTGTTGAGCTTGACCGCGGCGGAATAGCCAGCCATGACGGCGGCGCCGAAGCCGTTGATGACGCTCTGGATGATGATGTTGCCGACGGAGATGAAGCTCTGCTGCAAAATGCTCGGGATCGCGATAACGGCAAAGCGCTTGAGATGATTCCAAGAGAAGACGGTGATTTTTCCGTTTGTCGGGATCTTTGCAAACCGGCGAAACACCACGATCAGCGCGAGCACGCAGCTCACGCCCTGGCAGAGGAACGTCGCCCAGGCGACGCCGGCCACCCCCATATCGAATGCGGTGACAAAGAGGATATCGGCTGCGATGTTGGATGTAGATGAGCAGGCGAGGAAGAGAAACGGCGTCTTCGAATCGCCGAGGGCAGAGAAAATGCCGGTTGCAACATTATAAAGGAAGACAAACGGCAGACCGTAGATGTAGATGTCGAGGTAGAGCTTCGAATCCGCAAAGACCTCCGTCGGCGTCTTGATGAGGCGGAGCAGGCCGTCGCAGCAGAGCGTCCCGATCAGCATCAGAATGACACAGACGGCGCTGCTGGCGATGAGGGCGGTATAGACGGCAGTTTTCAGGTCTTTATACTGCTTCGCCCCGAAGAAGAGCGCCGCAATGACCGAACAGGCAATGTTGCAGCCGAAGGCGAAGGCGATGAAGATGAGCGTGATCTCATAGCTGTTGCCGACGGCGGCCAGCGCGTTGTCGCTGATGAATTTGCCGGCGACAAAGCTGTCGGCAATGTTGTAGAGCTGTTGAAAAATGATGCTGCCGAACAGCGGCAGGCAGAACTGCCAGAGCACCTTTTCGGGTTTTCCGGTCGTCAGATCCTTATTCATGGCCGACATCCTCCCCGCGGCCTTCCAGCGCCAGACAGGACGCTGCCGAGCTCAGCGCAAGGCCGATCAGACTGGGAATGAGCGGCGTATGAATGCCGTTGGCACAGTTGGCAGATGTGAGGAAAATGAACAGCAGGCCCAGCGCCAGACTCCCGGCTTTTATGACCAGCGTATGCTTCACCGAACGCCGCGCCAGCCCGAGCAGCAGCCCCAGGGCTGCAAAATCCAGTACGAGGGCGGTCCAGAATTCCAATTTCACGCCAAGTTCCTCACTTTCGCAGCCCGACAGCCGCAGCAATGACCGCAGCGGCGCCATCGATGCCGTATTCACTCGATGAGAGCATCAGATCATAGCTCTCCGGTTCGCCCCAGAGCGTATCCGCATAAAAATCGAAATGATGCTTGCGTAAACGGTCGATCTTCTGTGCCTTACGCATGGCCCGCTTTTCATCGAGGCCGCTGCGCGCGGTAATGCGCTTCATCCGGTCGTCGGCATCGGCGTAGAGAAATACGGACAGAGGGCGGCAACCCGCAATGCGCAGGATCGCGGATGCGCAGCGGCCGATGATGACGCAGCTGCCTTTTTCCGCGAGTTCCAGGATCACGCGGCGCTCCGCGTCAAATACCTGCGACTCTTCGGAGTAAAATGCTTCACTGAATGCGGTACTGTCTGCGAGCGGATCGCCGGAAGCAACGACAACAAAATCCGTACCTTTTTCGTCATAGTTTGCAATGGACTGCTCGGAAAGACCGGTTTCCCGTGCGGCCTGCTGGATCAGGTATTTGTCATAACAGGGAATGCCCAGTTTCTTTGCGGCTGCTTCGCCGACTTCCCGGCCGCCGCTGCCATACTGGCGGCTGATGCAAATGATCGTTCGTTCCATAGTGGTTTACTCCTTGCCTTTTCAGATTTCTCTTGACATTTTCAGGCGCATACTATATTAACAGGTTATAGAAATATGTAAAATCTATCTTTGATATCTCGGCCATATCAAAATCGGATATCAAAATGTGCAGGGAGTGCAATTTGAAATGTACATCAGCTACGAATACTACCGGATCTTTTACTATGTTGCGAAATGCGGGAATCTGACCCGCGCGGCGGCCGTTTTGCAGAACACTCAGCCGAATCTGACCCGCGCGGTCAAAAATCTGGAAGCGGAGATGGGATGCAAGCTGTTTACCCGGACGAACCGCGGGATGCTGCTGACGCCGGAGGGTGAGGCGCTCTACCGGCACATCCGCATCGCGTTTGCCGAGATCGAGGCCGGGGAGGCCGCCGTGATGCAGAGCCGCCGCATGGAACAGGGGACGGTCTGTCTGGCAGTCAGCGAGGGAGCGCTGCGCTGCCTGCTGCTGCCGGTGCTGAAGCAGTTCCGGACGCAGTATCCCGGCGTACACCTGCGGATCAGCAATTATTCCACGCCGCAGGCCATCGCGGCGCTTCACGAGACGACGGCGGATTTTGCCCTCGTTACGACGCCGGCCGCGCATGCACCGTCGCTGGTGCAGACGGATGTGAAGCCCGTGCAGGAGGTGTTCGTCTGCACGCGGGAGTTTTCCGGGCTTCTGGGGCGCAGCATCGCGCTTGCGGAGCTGGAACCGTATCCGCTCATCACACTCGGCCCGGGCACGACCTCCTACAGCTTTTACAGCGCCGCCTTTGCCGCGCAGGGTGTGCCGTTTCATCCGGCCATCGAGGCTGCGACGGCCGACCAGATCATCCCCATGGCCGAGGCAGGGCTGGGCATCGGGATCGTCCCGCAGGAGTTTCTGCATCCCGGGGATGACGTCTGTACCATCGCGCTTGTGCAGCCGCTGCCGCCGCGCGCCGTCTGTCTGGTCAAGCGCCGGGGGCAGCCGCTCAGCCTTGCGGCGCGGGAGCTGGAGCACATGCTCCTCGCTGCGGGCAGCGCGGCGCAGACAACCGGGCGGTAGGGGCCGTATGGACGGGTGCGGAAAATCAGGCGCGGCGGACGGGAATGCTGATCTCGGTGACGAACTCCTGCGGATCGCAGGTCAGACCGGAATCGATCAGCGTGATTTCCCGGGAATCGCCTGCGGCGAGAAAA
This sequence comes from Clostridiales bacterium UBA735, assembly GCA_002298695.1. Taxonomy (GTDB): domain Bacteria; phylum Bacillota; class Clostridia; order Oscillospirales; family Oscillospiraceae; genus CAG-170. The sequence continues at coordinate 9,315 of DBLB01000177.1, forward strand.
CCGTGGGTCTCCAGATATGCCATCAGGCGGCGGTAGTGCGCCGGGGCCTCCGGGTGGCTGCCGCGGAAGCGGACGCGGACGGCGTCCGTCTCCGGCAGCAGGCGCGTCGGTCCCTCGAACCGGTCCTCCTCGTCCAGCAGCAGAAACATGGCGTCGTATGCCGTGAAGCAGCCGGCGTTCAGGTGCTCCGCCGAGATGCCGATGCCGACCTTGCCGAGAAAGATCATGTCCTCCTGCTGGTGCTGCACCAACCGGCGCAGCGGCGCTTCAAGATCGAGCGCGCCGTCTACGCGCAGTGTCCCCGGCAGCCAGAGCATGCGGCTTTTCGGCAGGCGCACCGTTTGGATGTCGTCCAGCGGGGTCTGCTGTGCGTCGCGCAGCTGCCGCAGTCGGTTTTCGATTTTCCGCTCCACCCGCGCCAGCTCCTGCTGCTGCGTCTCCACCGTCTGCTTCTGCCGCAGCAGCGCCTGCTCCATCGTGCCGACGTCCCGCTTTTGCAGGAATGCGGCGATCTCCGGCAGCGGCATGTTCAGTGCGCGCAGATAGCGGATGGTATTGAGTGGCTCAAACTGCCGCACGCTGTAGTAGCGGTAGCCGCTGTCCGGGTCGATGAAGTCCGGTTTCAGCAGACCCAGGTGTTCATAGTGGCGCAGGCTGCTGACGCTCACGTGAAAGAGCTTCGCCATGTCGCCGATGGTCAGGCGCGGATTCATAGATATCCCTCCTGTTTCCGGTCCCGGTGCCGCAGCGCTGCATACGCGATCACGCAGATGAGAATGGAAAACAGCGAACCGACCGAGCAGGCAAAGCCCATCGGCAGCAGCGTCCGCGGGAAGAAGCGGGAGGCAAAATATGCGCCTGGGATGCGGACGAGCGTGATGGACAGGATGTTGTGCAGGAACGACAGACCGGATTTTCCGCGCGCGCAGAAATAGCCGCTGAAGCTGAACTGCACGCTGCCGAACAGACAGTCGAACACGTAGCCGCGCAGATACTGCCCGCCTGCGGCGGCCGCTGCGGTGTCGGGCGTGAACAGCCCGACGATCCGCTCCGCGGTCAGCAGCACCGCTGCGACAAAAATCATGCAGATCGATGCGGAGATCAGGATCGCGCAGCGGAGCGTCGCGACGGCACGCTCCGGCTTGCCCGCGCCGAGGTTCTGTGCACCGAGCGCCGAGACCGTAGAGAGCATGGATGACGGGACGAGGAACAAAAAGCCCATGATCTTCTCCACAATTCCGACTGCCGCTGCGTCGGTCAGGCCGCGGCGGTTGGCAATGATGGTGATCGTGATGAAGGCGACCTGAATGAGGCCGTCCTGCACGGCGACCGGGATGCCGATGCGCAGGATTTTTTCGAGCGTGCTGCGCTCCGGACGGAAATCTGCCGCCGCCAGCGCCAGAAGACGCCGTTTTCGGATGGCGATCAGGGAGACGAGGACGCTGATGGCCTGTGAGAGCGTTGTGCCAAGCGCTGCGCCTGCAGGGCCCAGCCGGAGCGCGCCCATGAACAGGTAATCCAGCGCAATGTTGGCCGCACAGGCCACCGCGACGAACGCGAGCGGGCTGCGGCTGTCGCCCATGCCGCGGAAAATGGCGCTGATGATATTATATGCTGTGATGAACGGAATGCCGAGGAAGCAGATGGTCAGATAGCGGACGGTTCCCTCCATGGCGGCCTCCGGGGTGGACATCGCGGCCGCGATCGGGCGCGTCAGCGCCAGAAGCCCCGCCGTCAGCACTGCGGAGAGCGCCAGAAACAGTGCTGCCGTATTGCCGGCGCACTGGGACGCGGCGCGGCGGTTTTCTGCACCGACGGCCTGCGCGATCGTCACCGTGGAGCCCATCGCGAGGCCCACGAGCATCACGGTCAGCATGTGCATGACCTGCGAGCCGACGGACACCGCCGTCGTCGCTGCGACACCCTCGTACTGCCCGATGATGAACAGGCCAGCCATGCCGTAAAGCGTCTGCAAAAAATAGGAGAGCAGGTAGGGCAGGCAGAAGCGTGCGACCTGCCGCCCGACGCTGCCGGTGGTCAGATTGGTCTCCATGGGATCGCCTCGTTTTCAGGTTTGTTTGATGATTATAGCATAAACTCTGCAACAATTGTAGAGTCAAGCTTTTTCGTTCCGGGATTGACAACGGCGTGGGCGGCGTGTTATAATGCACAACGGTTAGATGGCTCTAACCTTCGCTTATACACATTGGTTAGAGCACATTAACTAAAAAGAGCATACATGTGAAAAAGGAGAATTCTTGCTATGAAACACACCACACGTCTGCTGGCGCTGCTGCTGGGCCTCTGCCTGCTGCTGGGGCTGACCGCCTGCACCTCGTCCGCACCCGCGGGCACCGAGACGACTGCTGCTGCCGCCACGGAGACCGCTGCGTCTGAGACTACGGAAGAGACCGAAGAAACCGCTGAACCGGAGCAGCCCACAGAGGCGGAGAGCGAAGAAGAAGCGGAAGTGCCCGCCGATTACGGCATCCTGACCGACATTGCCGGAAAAGGCGGTACGACCTATGCGAACCTGTTCACCGTCATCCTCGACGATCAATATGACGATATCTGGATGACGAAGGCTGCATCCATCGTCGGCGAGGACGCCGCGCGGGAGAACGTCGACTACCTCAAGGGCTTCATCAGCGCCGACATTTACGGCGAGGAGGCCGTCGAGGCGTATAAGGATGCGGGCTATTTTATGTTTGACTGCTGGTATCTCGACGACGTCGACACGTTCACGTTCGACGGCGATACCATCACCACGAAGCTGACCGATGGCAGCGAGCAGACCCATACCTACGAATACCTCGGCAGCTATCGGCTCGGCGAGGGCGAGTCGATGACCTACGGCGGCGAGACGTTTGACCCGTCCTTCCCGGTCGACGTCTACAAGACTGCAGATGATGCGGGTGAATTCACGTATTTTCTGATGCGCGACGATACGATGCAGACCACGTGGCACATCGAGTTCCGCTACGGCAGCGACCTCGATCAGCTGCTGAGATACATGGAAGGCCCGTATGCCTACTGGCTTTCCGCCGGCATTGACGCGGATGCCAGCCCCGAGACGATTGACAGCGTGATCGACCTGTTCGTCAGCGAAAATCTCGGCGGCGAAGAATAAGCCCTGAAACTGCCCCTTCCCCTCTGCCCCGGCCGAAGAACGCTCCGGTCGGGGCTTTTTTGATACAAAAAGCCGCCGGCAATGCCGGCGGCAGGGCGGAGCAGCACCCGTCGGGGGGAGCAAGGCGGCGAATTGTGAGGCGGATCGGCAGAACTTGTGTCTGCGGCTTCATCGTCATAAGGTGCGCGGCGACACCGGCAATGCGTCCGGCGCGGAAGAAATGCTGGGAATATCGGGAAAATCTGTTCATGCGGACGGTGGGCGGATAAAAAATAAGACACGACGGAAGTCGTGTCTTATGGTCTGGAGCGGGTGACGAGGCTCGAACTCGCTACCTCCACCTTGGCAAGGTGGCGCTCTACCGGATGAGCTACACCCGCATCTCAAATGCAGGTGTTATTATAGCAGAAATTCCGGAAATGTCAAGACCTGCGGAGGGAATTTGCCTCCGTTTTTTCCTCTTTTTCCGCAGAAGGTTCGGCTTCCTGCGCGTCGTCCGGGAACTGGGTGTCGACGGCAGAGGCGGGGACATCCGTCTCGGCGTTTTCCTCCGGAATTTCGGCAATGGGCTCCGGCTTCGGGCAGGCTGGATAGAGCGAGGCATCCCAGGAATAGCCGGTCATTTCTTCATCGTAGCGGAGGTGGAGCGCGTCGTCGGCCAGCAGGTCGCGCAGGAGATCGACATGGTAGCTCAGACCGTCAAGCGTGACGATATTCCAGTGGTAGGCGCTGCCGTCGCGGCTGCCGGAGACGGTCTGGCAGTCGACGCCAAGGCGGGCACAGAGCAGCTGCCAGAGCACTGCGGCGCTCTCGTCGGTGATGAGGCCCTCACAGAGCGCGGAATAGAGCGGCGTGGAGGTGGCTTGTTCTTCATAGGAAAAACGCTCCGTCAGATAGGTATAGAGCAGGCGGAGCTTGTCCCACGCGGTATCGCGGTAGCGGACATAGACCTCAGCGGCCTGGAGACTTTCCTCCGCTGCGCGCTCCATCTTTTTCAGAGATGCGGCATCGGCCGGCCAGCCGAGCGTGAGTTCGACAATGCGGCTGCGGCCCTGCTCCGGGTAGTTCGCCGCGGAAATATCCGGAATAGCGATGTATTGCAGCGGGTCGCTGTCATAGATCTCCTGCGCGAGCGCGTCATAGTCTGTTTCAAAGCTGCTGATGGCGTACCAGGTCACATGATCGCGGTAGTTGTCCATGGCGCCGCGCAGCAGCGTTTCGACCTCACGGCGGCTGGTGACATAGTCCAGCGTGCGCGGGTCCTCGGCCATGTCGCGGAAGGTGATGTCGATGGTGATCTCGTAGTAGGAGACGATCAGCGAGCAGTCGTGCGTGATATAGTCGATGGCATAATTCCCGATGGGATCCTCGCGGGAGACAGCGTAGGCGGCGCGGGGCAGATCGTCCGTGACGCTGCCGGTGTAGTTTGCAGTGCGGATGACGCCGTGTGCGACGCCGTTTTCCGCAAAACCGGCGATGGCGCGGCGCAGCTCCGTGTAATTGCGCACGGTGGGCACGTCCGCGTCCGCTGCGGCTGACTGCGCAGCCGTATGCGGCTGGATCTGGGTATACTGCGCAGGAATCAGCGCATTGCACCCGCACAGCGCCGCGCAGAGCAGCGCCAGCAGCGCCGCGGCAAGCTGTTTCATCTGCAATCCTCCTGTCACATTTCGTCGCCGTTGCGGCGGAAGCCTTCGCCGAGCACCTGATGCGCCTCCTGCAAAATGACGAAGGCGTCCGGATCGATCTCGCGCACCAGATCTTTCAGCTGTGGCACCTGCTTGCGCCGGATGGCGCAGAGCAGCACCTGCTTCGGTGCGCCGGAATAGCCGCCGTGGCCGTCGAGAATGGTAACGCCGCGGTCGAGCTTTGCTTCGATCGCCTGGATGATGGCAGAAAACTGGTCGGAAATGATGAGCGCAACGGTGGAATAGTCCAGCCCGTAGATCAGCGCGTCCATCACGACGGAGGACACGTAGAGCGGAACGGCGGAATAGAGCGTCTTGCTGATGTCGTGGTAGACGATGCCGGTCATGGTGATGACTGCGAGGTCGACGGCCAGCATCAGCCGCCCGAGCGGCAGCGTGCGGAAGCGGCGGCGCAGGAGCTTGGCCAGAATGTCGGTGCCGCCGGTCGACGCGCCGCCGAGAAACACCAGCCCGATGCCGACGCCGGAGAAAATGCCGCCGTAGAGCGCGCCGAGCATCACGTCCGTCTGCGGCGCGGGCAGCATCAGGAACAGGTCGAGAAACAACGAGCACGCCAGCGCGCCGGCCAGAGAACCGAGGAAGAATTTCCGCCCCAGGTGATGGCCGCCGAGCAGGAACAGCGGAATATTGATGAGCAGGCTGAACAGACCGACGGAACCGCGGCCGAACAGCGTAGTCAGCAGCATGGCTACGCCGCTGACGCCGCCAACGTTGATCTGGTGCGGCTGAAGAAACAGGTCGAAGCCCAGAGAGAAGATGGCGCTGCCGAGTACCGTCAGAGCAAGCATGCGGATCCAGGGCCAGAGTGCGCTGCGTTTCATGCCGGAATCCCCCCTACAGTTCCAAAGTCATCTGCTTTTCTTCCTGATCCTCTGCGCGGAGCAGCGCGCCCGCCGCCGGGACGGCCCGGGTGCGGTAGCGCGCGGGATTCTGAATGCCGGAGTCTGCGAGGCGCACGGCGCGCTCGATCACGGCTTTCTTCTTCAGACTCATGACTGCGACGCCCTGTGTCGAGCGGGTGGTCTTCACGGCGAGCTGCGCCGTGGAGAAGATGAGGCAGCGGCCGTCCGTGGCGTAGAGCGCGATCTGTTCCTCCTCCGTCAAGTGGAAGACGGCGCGTAGCGGGCTCTTGTCGGAATAGGCACCGGTCAGCTTGCGGCGGTTGGTCTTGGTGGCGTAG
>DBLB01000177.1:15391-15614 GCA_002298695.1 Clostridiales bacterium UBA735
CGTTTTCGAAGACGAAGAGCAGATTCCCTGTATAGTCGCCCGGGAAGACGGCGGCGAAGAAGCTCTCGCCCTCGTCAAAGCCGAGCTTGCCGGGCAGATAGTCGCCGAGGGCGGATGCCTTGCCATCTGCGAAATCAGAAAGGCGGGTCTTGTAGACCTGGGCCCGGTCCGTGAAGACGAGCAGCTCCTGATCGTTCGTCGTCTCGCGGCTGAGGAGCAGGCC
>DBLB01000114.1:0-3268 GCA_002298695.1 Clostridiales bacterium UBA735
AAGGGGGCTTTTTGCCCCCTTCACTCTTCCCCCGCTGCTCTGTCTCAGACCTGCGTTTCATGGTTTTTTGACAGTCTCAGCGCCCCGGAGCACTGCTCCGGGGCGCGCTTTGTCCTTTTTCAGTTTCCCTCCGCCATGTCGTAGAGCGTCGGAAGCCCTTCCTCCGCCCGCCGGATGGCAGCCAGCGCGTAGAGCGCCTGCATCGTCGCCATCACGTCCGCCTCGCCGTCCGGCGTATGGGTAAAGCTCCCATCCTCCTTCGCAAAGCGCAGCAGAACCGCTTCCAGCGTCGTGCCGTTTTTCGCGAACCGCTCGTCGTCCAGCGAGATTCCGAGCTCCGTCAGCGCCACGATCACCTGGCAGACCGATTCACTGCTCACCGCATCCCAGACAATGAACGTGCCGTCCGGCTCCTGCATCCAGGAAAGCCACTCCAGCCCCCGCTCCACCGCGTCCTGCACGTCGCTGCGGTCCCGGTATTTGGCCAGCGCCTGCAATGCCATCGCCGTCAGGTCGACATCGGATTCACCGCCGCCGAGGCCCCAGCCGCCGTCCTCGTTCTGCCGTTCAAGAAGCTCTGCGACATAGCCCTCGCGCGTGGCCTGCACGGCGGCCTCCGGATTCTCCGGGATCTCATACCGCCCGGCGTCCAGCGCCAGAAGCGCAAAGATCGTACCGTTGACCCCCTGCTGCTTCACCTTTTCAAGATCCGCCAGCGGCAGGAGCAGATCATAGCCGCCGACGTCGCAGGGGTCCTTCCCGATGGCCGTCAGGGCCAGGACCAGCCGGGAATACTCGGTATACCGGTTCTCGCTGAGCTTCCCGCCCGCGTCCTGCACCGCTGTCACAACATTCCGATAATATGTCTTATAGTATTTTTCCGGCACCTTCAGCCCGGAGCGTGCAAGGCCAAACACCGTCCAGTCTCCGGTCAGCGAACCGAACGTCGGTGACGGCATGGTCTTCCGGAGCCAGGCTGCCGCCTGCTCCATCGGCGTTTTTTCGCCGCCGCAGGCGGACAGCAGCAGAAGCAGCGCCAGAACCAGCGCCAGAATACGAATTATTTTCATGCAATTTTCTCCTTCAACCGTCGCTGATGCGCGGACGGGTCCCCAGCCGCGCCTTTCTGATTCTACCATAGCCGGACAGACTTTGTCCAGCGCAAACCCTCGGGGGAACCGCTTCCCGATCTTCTGGAGCGCAGCAGCGGCCCCGGAGAGTCCGGGGCCGCTCGCATGGATTCCGTCAAAGGGCCGCGACAGCAGCCTTGACATCGCCGAGCATGTAGAGCGAGCCGTAGCAGAGGACGACGCCGTCCTGGCCCGCGTGCTCCACCGCCAGCTTTACGCCGTCCGCGACCGTCTCGCAGGGCGTGACAGGCCTGCCGAATGCGGCAAGATACTTTGCCAGATCCTTCGCGTCCAGCGCGCGGGGATTGCCCGGCGTGACCGTGATGAACTCCTTGGCAAACGGCGCGACGTTGGCGTACATGCAGTGGAAATCCTTATCGCCGAGGACGCCGGTGAGCACCGTGAGGGGCCGCCCGGCGAGATAATCGTCGATGTTCCTGACGAGCGCCTCGATGCACTGCGGATTGTGTCCGCCGTCGATGATGAACAGCGGGTCTTTGCGCAGCAGCTCGAACCGGCCGGGCCATTTGACGTCCTTCAGACCCTTGCGCACGGCCTCCTCCGGCAGCTTCCAGCCGCGCGCGCGCAGCGCGTCGACCGCGGTCAGCACGACGGCGGCGTTGTGCAGCTGATGTTCGCCGAGGAGCGGCAGTTCGAGCGCCTCATAGCCGTCGCAGTCGAACACCTGCCCTTCGAGGCTGTGCGAGCGGAGCCGGATGGAATCGAAATCGGCCTTGTGCAGCTTCGCGCCGACCTTTCTGCAGCGTTCTTCGAACACGGCCTCCACAGACGGCTGCTCGCGGTAGATGACGGCGTCGCAGCCTGGCTTGATGATGCCGGACTTCGTCGCGGCGATCTTTTCGAGCGTATCGCCCAGAAATTCGGTGTGATCGAGGCCGATGTTGCAGAGGATCGCGACTTCGGGGGGCAGAATGACGTTCGTCGCGTCGAATTCGCCGCCCATGCCGACCTCGCAGACGACGATGTCGCACTGCTGCCGCGCAAAATATTCAAAGCCGATGGCCGTGACCATCTCAAATTCGGTCGGCTGCTCGAAGATGGACTCCGCAAACGGCCTGACATACTCGGTCAGCGCGCAGATATCGTCGTTCGGGATCATTTGGCCGTTCACCTGGATGCGCTCGCCGAATTCGACGATGTAGGGCGAGGTGTAGAGGCCGGTCTTGTAGCCCGCCGCCTGGAAGATCGAGGCCAGCATGGCGCAGGTGGAGCCTTTGCCGTTCGTTCCGGCGACATGGACAAATTTACATTTGCGTTCGGGGTGGCCCATGGCGTCCAGCAGCGCGGTGATGCGCTCGAGGCCGGGGATGCTGCCCTTCCAGCAGACGGCGTGGATATAATGTAATGCTTCGTCAAGCGTCATAAAATCGGACTTCTTTCTGTTTCAGAGTATGGCTGCGCCCATCACTGGAGCGATACGCGCTTGCGCGTGTCTGTCAGATGGAATTTCCGCAGCGCCAGCACCACGGGAAGCGCAACGGTCGCGGTCAGGAACGACGTCAGCGCACCGGTCGCCAGACGCGACCAGAATACGCCGAAGATGAGCGCAAAGGAGTAATAATGATAAATCACCGAATCCAGATAATACACCAGCGTATTCGCGCACGATGTTGCAAGACCGGCCACGATGCAGGCCGCATAATAGACATACGGCTTTTTCGTGGACGCAATGGCATCGACCGACATCTGCTTGCGGAAAAGCCGCACGCCAAGCCCGAGAAGCAGGCCGCGGATGGCTGCGGGCAGGATCCAGAGCAGCGTCGTTGCCGTAAAGCCGTATTTCAGCATCTGCTCCAGAAATGCGCCGAGCAGACCGACGATACAGGCATCGACCGGGCCATAGAGCATCGCGCAGACAACCGTCGGCAGCGACACAAACGTGATCTTCACGCCCACGATCTCCACTGCAAACATGGACAGCACGAAAAACAATGCAATCAGCAGCGCGTCAATGACAATACGCTTTGTTGTAAACACAGATTTGGATTTGGACATAAAAAAGCCTCCTAATTTTGAATCAAGAAAATTGGAGGAGGTTAAAGATATGAACTTTTCTGGAAATTGGAAACTGCATGCAGTACAATTTCTCTTTGCCATAGCGGATGCGAAATGACACC
>DBLB01000114.1:3302-3472 GCA_002298695.1 Clostridiales bacterium UBA735
CATCCGACCGGTACTTGACGCGTCATTCCTACTCATGCAACGTTTGGGTACGCATGTAATTGTTAAATTGGCAGGCTCACATCTTCCTGCCCTTACGCTTCACTCCCGGTCTCCATTGTAGCGTATTTTTTCAAAAACGCAAGAGGAAAATCAATATTTTTTTATTGATT
>DBLB01000087.1:0-442 GCA_002298695.1 Clostridiales bacterium UBA735
GCGCAGACTATGATGTGGACAGTCCTGTAACAAAAGAGTTTTTCGCCACCGTACAAAACAAGCTGCATTACGCGATCACAAAGCACACCGCAGCAGAAATTATCTATGGCCGGGCAGACAGCACGAAACCGAATATGGGGCTGACAACGTGGAAAAATGCACCGGGCGGCAGAATCCGCAAATCTGATGTCGTGATAGCGAAGAACTATCTGGACGAAACCGAGATGGGAAGCCTGAACGAAATCGTCACGATGTATCTGGATTATGCCGAGCGGCAGGCACGCCGTGGAAACATCATGTATATGCAAGATTGGGTCGCACGGCTGGATGCGTTTTTGCAGTTTAATGAGGAAGAAGTGCTGCATCATAAGGGAAAAGTGACAGCGGCCATTGCAAAAGCCTTTGCCGAGAGTGAATTTGAGAAATACCGTGTCATTCAGGA
>DBLB01000087.1:477-4322 GCA_002298695.1 Clostridiales bacterium UBA735
ATTGAGGTTGCGATTGACCGACTGAACGCAAGTCAAAGTACGATTGCAAAGGCAAAAGCGGTATTTGCAAATATGGGCGTTGATGGTGTATTTGGCCGGCCCGACATTGCCGCTTTTACAAAGGACAAAGATAATGCCCGTTATCGGCCATACTGCCAATAACGGGCATTTGTCATTCATATACAAGCTCGGTCAAAACGATTTCCTCCACACGGCTGCGGATGCTGTTCATTTGACAGCACCCGATTCATCTCAGACAAGGCGTATGAAGCCAAGTGAAATTGCGCTGCTGCAATACAGGGAAAAGCAAACAGGGCGTGACAGTCAATTGGATTCGAGAATCACAAATCCGCAGACATTGTGCAGCTTTTCCATTACTGCGGAAGAAGCTGAGGCATATTGTCACACCATTGGCATGAAGTTCTTTCGAAAGAAATGGGAAGACAAAACAGGAATCATCAGCATCTGAACAGGAAATACCCCCAACCGGCTAGGCCGGTTGGGGGTATGCATATCATGGATTGCTTTTTTATGAGAGCTTATTTCCTCTCGTTTTTGATAGCAGCCTGTGCGGCAGCGAGACGTGCGATGGGCACGCGGAACGGGCTGCAGGACACATAGGTCAGGCCGATGTTGTGGCAGAACTCGACGGTCGACGGATCGCCGCCCTGCTCGCCGCAGATGCCGAGCTTGATATCCGGGCGGGTCTCGCGGCCCAGCTCGCACGCCATCTTGACCAGCCGGCCCACGCCGGCCTGATCGAGCTTGGAGAACGGATCGGACTCGTAGATCTTGCGGTCATAGTAGGACGCGAGGAACTTGCCCGCGTCGTCGCGGCTGAAGCCGAAGGTCATCTGCGTCAGGTCGTTCGTGCCGAAGGAGAAGAAGGAGGCTTCCTTCGCGATCTCGTCGGCAGTGAGGGCCGCACGCGGGATCTCGATCATCGTGCCGACCTTGTATTCCATGTCGGAACCGGCGGCCTTGATGATCTTCTTCGCGGTCTGGTCGATGACGGACTTGACGTAGGCCAGTTCCTTCGCCTCGCCCACCAGCGGGACCATGATCTCGGGAACGATCTTCCAGGCCGGGCGGCGGCTGCGGACAGCCAGCGCGGCCTTGATGATCGCGGCAGTCTGCATCTTGGCGATCTCCGGATAGGTGACGTCCAGACGGCAGCCGCGGTGGCCCATCATCGGGTTGAACTCGTGCAGGCCGGCGATGACATGGTTCAGATGCTCGACGGAGATGTTCATCTCTTTCGCCAGCGCCTCGATGTCCTTCGGGTCGGTCGGGACGAACTCGTGCAGAGGCGGATCGAGGAGGCGGATGGTGACCGGGCGGCCCTTCATGGCCTCATAGATGGCCTCAAAGTCACCCTGCTGGATCGGTTCGAGCTTGGCCAGCGCACGCTCGCGCTGCTCGCTCGTCTCGGAGACGATCATCTCGCGCATTGCCTTGATGCGGTCTGCTTCGAAGAACATATGCTCGGTACGGCAGAGACCGATGCCCTCCGCGCCGAAGGCGGCTGCCTGTGCAGCGTCGTTCGGGGTGTCGGCATTCGTGCGGACCTGCAGCTTGCGGAACTTGTCCGCCCAGCCCATCAGGCGGTTGAAGTCGCCGGAGATGGCAGCCGCGGCGGTCTTGATCTTCTCGCCGTAAATGTTGCCGGTGGAGCCGTCGATGGAGATCCAGTCGCCCTCTTTATAGACCTTGCCGCCGAGGGTGAACTTCTTGTTCGTCTCATCCATCTGGATGGCGCCGCAGCCGGAGACGCAGCACGTGCCCATGCCGCGCGCAACGACGGCCGCGTGGGAGGTCATGCCGCCGCGCACGGTCAGGACACCCTGCGCGTAGTGCATGCCCTCGATGTCCTCGGGGCTGGTCTCGAGGCGGACCAGGATGACCTTATTGCCGCTCTTGCCCCAGTCGGTGGCCGTTTCCGCGGTGAAGACGATCTTGCCGCAGGCGGCGCCGGGGGACGCTGCGAGGCCCGTGCCGATGACCTTGGCCTTCTTGAGGGCCGCGGCATCAAACGTCGGGTGCAGCAGGGAATCGAGGCTCTTCGGGTCGATCATGGCGACGGCCTCTTCTTCGGTGATCATGCCCTCGTCGACCAGATCGCAGGCGATCTTCATCGCGGCAGCCGCGGTGCGCTTGCCGTTGCGGGTCTGGAGCATGTAGAGCTTCTTGTTTTCAATGGTGAATTCCATGTCCTGCATGTCGCGGTAGTGGTATTCCAGCTTGTGGCAGATATCCACGAACTGCGCATATGCCTCGGGCATGACCTCGGCGAGCTGATCGATGCTCTGCGGGGTGCGGACGCCGGCAACGACGTCTTCGCCCTGGGCGTTCATCAGGAACTCGCCGAACAGCTTCTTCTCGCCGGTGGCGGGGTTACGCGTGAAGGCGACGCCCGTGCCGGACGTATCGCCGGTGTTGCCGAAGACCATGGACTGGACGTTGACAGCGGTGCCCCAGTCGGAGGGGATATCGTTCATGCGGCGATAGTAGATCGCGCGCGGGTTATCCCAGCTGCGGAAAACGGCCTTGATGGCGCCCATGAGCTGGACCTTCGGATCCTGCGGGAACTCTTCGCCGAGCTTTTCCTTGTACTCGGCCTTGAACTTCTCGGCCAGCTCCTTGAGATCGTCGGCGGTCAGCTCGGTGTCGAGCTTGACGTTGCGGGCGACCTTCATCTCGTCGATGAGCTGCTCGAAATACTTCTTGCCCACTTCCATGACGACGTCGGAATACATCTGGATGAACCGGCGGTAGGAGTCGTAGGCGAAGCGCGGGTTGTTGGTCTTCTTGGCGAATGCGACGACGACCTCGTCGTTCAGGCCCAGGTTGAGGATGGTATCCATCATGCCGGGCATGGATGCGCGCGCGCCGGAGCGGACGGAGACCAGCAGCGGGTTGTAGAGATCGCCGAACTTCTTGCCGGTCATCTCTTCGAGCTTTTCGATGTACTCCATGATCTCCGCTTCGATCTCATGGTTGATCTGGCGGTCGTCCTTGTAGTACTGCGTGCAGGCTTCGGTGGTGATGGTGAAGCCCTGCGGGACGGGCATGCCGAGATTGGTCATTTCGGCCAGGTTCGCGCCCTTGCCGCCGAGCAGCTCGCGCATGTGTCCGTTGCCCTCGGAGAACAGGTAAACGTATTTGTGAGACATTTTGTACCCCTTTCCTGTGGTGACCGCTTCGTCACTCGATGCGGTCCAGCATGTTTGCCATATGATTTTCAGACAATTACATACTATAGCACAAAGTTCGATTTTTTCAACTATAAATTGTTGAATATGGGTACATTTTTTGAAATTTGTTGGATTTTTCGAGAATTTTCGGCAAAACACACAAGACCCAACTTTTTCGGACATTTATTTTGCCCAAAATAAAAACAACACAACGCGGCAGTCCAAACAGGTCCGGCGTGCCTTTGTGAAACTTGACGGATTTGCCTTACCGGACGCAGGCGGATTTGGGAATTCGGATGGTCAGAACGATTTCCTGCTCGGTCTCCTGCTGCTCGGTTCCGGCGTCGACACCGGCGGCGCGGATGAGATCCAACTGATGGTTGATGGTGTTGAAAAAAACGCGCATATCGCGCAGAACGAAGTGTCCGAGCCTTGCCTTCTGCGAAGATTTCGCGCACAGCTCGTCGATATAGCGCTCGGTTTTTGCGACCGTCCAGCCGTTTTCTGCAATCAGGCGCACCAGGCGCAGCTGCGCCGCTTCGTCTTCGATGCGCAGAAGCGCCCGCGCGTGGCGTTCGGATAAACCGCTCGCCCGGAGCAGCGAGAGCACCGGCTCGGACAATTTCAAAAGCCGCAGCTTGTTGGCAATGG
>DBLB01000145.1 GCA_002298695.1 Clostridiales bacterium UBA735
TGTATGTATTTCCCGTTTTTGATACCGAAGAGCGGGCGGAAAAGATCCGTTCACAGTCGCAGACGATTGATTCAGAGGTTCCTTTGCTTTTGGTTTTTAACTGCCGAGCGTCAGGGCACGGACGGCTTCGACCAGATCGACGGTCTGGGTACGGGAGACGAACGCGACCGGTTCGCCGTCGACTGTGGCTATGCAGCTTTCGCCGTCATAGCGGTAGAGCGTCAGCGTAAACGTCGGGAAGTCCTCGTTGTAGAGATACGCGGTCAGAGAAATTTCCTCCTGTCCTTCCGGCGCTTCGTCCGTGAAGCTGACGGCGGTCAGCGAGCACAGCGCGGTGCGCAGATCGTAGACGTCAAATTCTGCGCCGTCATACGTCCATGTTCCCTCCGCGTCCTCGCCGTCTTCGTCTTCGGGCGGTGTGTAGGTGAACGTGCAGGTTTCGCCTTCGAGCGTCACGTCCATGGAGGTCACAGTGTCAAAATCCGCCGTGAAGAGCTTCTGATGCCGCAGCGTGTCATAGGACACCGCGGTCAGATCGTCAAACTCTGTCTGCGTGATCTGGTAGACGATCTGAGAATCGCCGACACGGGCGTAGCACGTCACGTCCGGGATTTCGTCCGCTTCGCTCTCGACGGCCTCGTTGTACGCAGCCAGCTCCTCCGGGTTCTGCGACAGATGCAGGACCAGCGTACCGGAGTCCGTTTCGTTTCCGTCCTCGTCAGAGCTGCTGTAGTCGAGCGTGATGGTCAGCGCAGGCTCATCCAGCCCGAACGTCTGCAATTCTTCATCCGTGACGTTGTAGCTGACGTAATTCGTCAGGTAAAGACCCGTCAGCGCTGTCAGCCAGGCGCCAACGTTGTCGGTATCGAGCGGCTGACCATCTGTGAAGTACACATCATCCGCGCAGATGCTCGTGCCGTCCTCGTCATAGGTAATGGTGTAGCTTTCTTCGCCGGAGAACGCAATTTGCTTCGCTGTGTCAAATTCCGGGATGGTATCGTCCAAAATCATATCGCGCAGCACCGCGTCAAATTCGTCCAGCGGGTCGTGGCTGACCAAATACGCCTTGCCGTCGCCGATGGAAATATACCGCTGCTCGTCCATTTTGCTGAAATCGCCCAGTTCTACGGTATAGCTTTCCTCGCCGGCCGTAATGGAGATCGTGCAGACCGGCTCGTCAAGCCCATACTGTTCGTAATCTTCTACATCGTCGATCACGAACGCCGCCGCGAAGTCCTCGAACTGCGCGAGCAATTCGTTGATCTTTTCTTCGTCCACAGGGAAGGCTGCATCGTCGTCATACGTCCATGTCTCATCCTTCGTAAACGAGAATGTCCCTTCTTCGTTCGTCCAGGAAAGTGCCGTGACGGTATCCGTCGGGATGGCTAAAATCGTCTCGCCGCTGTTTTTGATCTGCTCGACCTTTTCCTCGTGGCGGCTGACAAGCACCGCCGTGATGCTCACGACCGCGAACACGGCGAGCAGGACGCAGAGCGTGATCCTCTTCTTACGCATGGCGCTTGCGCCTCCTTTCAATGACCGTAACGACGCCGTAGATCACGAACGCGCCGGGGATCACGCCGATCATCCAGGTTTTCAGCATCGATGCCGCCGACTCGGAGATCGTGAGATAGTTGTAGCTCAAAGACTTGCTGCGGATGGAAACCGCTTCGCGCTCGCCAATGAGGCTGGAGAGTGCATTCATGGCCAGATCGAGGTTTGCACCCGACGAATAAGCGTTATACATCTCGTCAAGGAAATAGCTCGACGCGAACCAGATGAGCTGCCCGTCGTTTCCGGTATCGACCGACACGGCAACCGCAAACGGGCCGTCCGTGTCGCCGTCCTCTTTTTCATAGGTATCGAACTGGAAGCCCGCCGCTTTGCTGAACGCCTCATCGGACGTGGTCAGGAGTGCGGTCGCGGAGCTGCCGGTGATGGCCAGACCCTGCGCCAGCGGGAAGATCGCGTAGTATTTTGCTTCGATCAGCGGGTCGGTAATATCGCTCGACTGGATGTCCGGCATCAGGATATACGGCCGCTGGAACGCATAATGCTCCCGGTCGGTGTCAACGACCAGACCGTCTGCCGCCTCCACACCGTAGGTTTCCAGAACGCTGTACAGATTTGTCAGCGTACCGTCCTCCGTCGGCCCGGCAATGACAAGCAGCTTGCCGCCATTCTCCAAATAGTCTTCCAGAAGCGTTGCTTCTTCGTCGGAAATATCGCTTTCCGGGGCATAGATCAGCAGCGCGTCCGCATCCTCGGGGATCTCATCGGTGTTGAGCAGCGAGAAGCTCTCCAGCTCCATGTTTTCTTTTTCGATCTGCGTCTGGAACTCGTCTGGAAGCTCCGCTTCGCCATGACCTTCCAGACTGTAAACCTTCGGCAGCTCGTCGGAGATCACATAGTCGATGGCGGACGTGATCGCGCCCTCGCCGTCGAACGAGTAGACATAGGAATACGTCGTGTAGTCCACATCGGCAAGATAAATGTCATCGTAGCTGATATACCGGCTCTTTTCGCCGCACTCGACGATGAGGCTGTTGTTCGGCACATCCTCGTCGGTATACTGCGCGGTGAACGTCGGGTAGACGTCCGGATTCTTTTTGGTCACGGTAATGTGTGAGGACAGGCTTTCGTATTTGCCGAGCAGGTTTTCAATGACCGAATCCTCTTTGTCGGACTGCACGACCCAGTAGATCGTCACGTCCTTTTCCAGATTATTGACCACGACCTTCGTGCTGCTCGTGATGGAGTAGAGCTTGGTCGAGCTGATGTCCAGCTTTGTGAGCGTCGTCGGCAGAACGGAGGCGAGGATATTCACCGCAATTAAGATCGCCAGCACAACAGCGGTCACGGCTAAGGCATACGAGCCGCCCTTTGCCGCAATGCGGCGCCGCAGCTTTTGGTGCTTCATCAGTTGTACCTCCGTTTCTCCAGAGACTGCACGGTCAGAAACAGGCCGAGCGCGATGACGGACGCATAGAATACCAGCGCCGTCAGGTCAAAGACGCCATTGACAAACGTTGTAAAGCGGTCAAAGAGCGAGAGCTTCTGCATCAGCTTCGGCAGCAGATTTTCAAAGCTGTCTCCCATAAGGTAATAGCAGACCAGAACAATGACGATCAAACCGCCGCCAACGCCGAGGGAAATCGCGTTGTTCTTCGTCAGCACCTTCACGATCACGCCCGCAAGCGCCGCCAGCACGCACAGCGCAACGGCGGAGCCGAGGCTGGTCGAAGACACCTGTTCGGCAAGGGATACGCTGTAATAATTGAACAGGAACAGCACGATCGCAATGCCCGCCGCGAAGCCCTGATTGTCGGTCAGAGACGAGATGAACATCCCCACCGCGATCAGCGCCGCGCCCATCACGAAGAACGCGAAAATCGAACCATACGCCCCCGGCAAATAAACTTCTCCGTACTGCGCGAAAATCATCGGGTAGACCGCGATGACCGCCATCGGCAAAAAGAACATCATGACCAGCGACAGATATTTTCCGCCCACGATCTGCCACGTGGTGAGCGGCAGGGAGTAGAGCAGCTGATCAGTCTTCTGCTTGCGCTCTTCGGCGAAGGAGCGCATGGTCAGCACCGGAATGATGACCACCAGAATGACGGAAATGTAATTGAGCGCGTATTCAAAGTTCGCCACCGACGCCTGAATGTTGTAACGCATCGCGCCCACGCCGACGATGCACAAAAGCGCCGCGCAGAATAAGTACACTGTCAGGGAATTAAATGCGCTTCGAAGCTCGTGTTTGAGAACTGCGATCATTGTCCGTCCACCTCGCTTTCTGTTTCAGATGTTTCTGCCTCAATGGGCGTTTCCGCCGGCGAGTCCGGCTCTTCCGCCGCGCCGGCTTCCGTGAGTTCGAGGAAGACATCCTCGAGGTTCGCCTTCTTCATCCGCATTTCAATGACAGGCAGCCCCTTCGCCGCAAAGGCGAGCGTCAGCTTTCCACAGACGGCCTTGGCATCTGCGCCCTCCGCGAGATTCGCTGTCACGCTGCAAACGCCGTCCGTCTCGGAAATTTCAAAGCCGGACAAGCCGTCCAACTGGCTGAGAATTTCTTCGGCTTGCTTCTTGGACGCTTCGACCTGAAATGTGATCCCGCTCGAGGCCGTCAGCAGCTTCTCTAAGTTCTCCGGCGTGTCGAACGCGGCGAGCCTGCCCTTGGAGATGATGAGCACCTGCTCGCAGACCGCCTGCACCTCGGAAAGGATATGCGAGCTTAAAATGACTGTGTGCGTTTTGCCCAGTTCCTTGATGAAATCGCGGATTTCAATGATCTGAATCGGGTCGAGGCCCACAGTCGGCTCGTCTAAAATAATGACCTGCGGGTTTCCCAGCAGCGCCTGCGCAATGCCGACCCGCTGCCGGTAGCCCTTGGAGAGCGTGCCGATCAATCGGTCGCGCACGTCGCCAATGCCCGCGCTTTCGACCACCTCGTCGATCTGCGCGCGCAGCGCCTTGCCCCGTAAGCCCTTCGCTTCGCCGACAAACTCCAGATACTCCTGCGGCGTCTCGTTCATGTACACGGGCGGCTGCTCGGGCAGATACCCGATCAGCCGTTTTGCCTGCTCCGGGCTTTCCAGAATGTCAAAGCCGCCGATTTTGATCGTGCCGTCGGTTGGGGA
>DBLB01000053.1 GCA_002298695.1 Clostridiales bacterium UBA735
GCTTTTCTACATAAACCTTTACGCTGCCATCGTCCAAAAGCTGAGAGTGTACGATCTCTGTCTGGTCGTCCAGCGTTAAAAACGGATACATCATTATCCGGTACCTCCTGTAAAAACAATCTGCCTATAGGTATTTTACCAGCATTTCTGGATTTATGCAACCGGGCAGTTCACGTCGATTTTTATGTTTCCTGCACAAAGAGTATGGGTTAGGCTACTTGTAAATCCTGTTCTCGGAACATTGCATCAATATCCGCGAACGTCTGGCTGCGATTAAATTTCTCTGTGGTCTTGCCGGGGACGGCCTGCAGGCGCATCATTTTCTGCCATAGCTCTGGATGATGGTCGTACAAATGCCGCAATTCCGGCAGCTTGGCATTCGGGCAGAACCAGCAGCCGCCGCGACCGGTAAACTCGTACACAGGGGAAAGCAGCCCCGCTTGTTTACAGAGCTGCTTCGCATCGTCCTCGGTATATCCGTACTTCTCCAGCAGCGATACCTGATTAACGCCCAACCGTGCCAACCGCTGCGGTTCGTCCCTTGTAATGCCGATGTATTGCACCGTGCCTGTCGACAGCGTTTTCCGATACTGCTCTATCGGGCGCGCTTTGCAGTCGCGCTGGACATAGCACTTCCCACACACAGGAAACGAGCGGATCATACCCTTCTTCGGCCCGCGCGTGACCTTCCCCATAAAGACAGAGGTATAGGTTTTCTCGCTCCGAAGCACACGGACAGGCACACCCAACTTTTCAATAGCAGGAATCGCTTTCTGATAGATAAACGCCTGATGTTCTGGCACTTCGCCTGAGGTATTATCATCAAACATGACCTCACAGTACACCGCTTCGTCCAGCGGTTCGCCATGCTCCAAAGCCAATAAGATCGTCGCAATGCTGTCTTTCCCGAAGGAACAGGAGGCGACGTGCTTCGGACTCATGTACGTTCATCCTCCAGTTCCGCGCAAGCCATACGCAGCTTCTCTGTCTTGTCCGTCTGCTCCCATGCGGCCTGCGGGTGCATAAAATGGCAGTTGTTGCAGACTTCTGCGAAGAACGACTTGTCCAGATCCAGCGCGCGGATCATGCCTGCTGGGGTGAAGTCAAAGACGCGGCGGACTGCTTCGGTCAGGAATGCGTCGTCATAGTATCCGCTCTCCTGCGTGTCGATCTCAATGGCAACCGGTTCTGCCTGCCCAATGGCATAGGCAAGGCTGACCGTACACGCATCGGCAAGACCAGCCGCGACGATGTTTTTTGCAACATACCGCACCATATATGCGCCGCTGCGGTCGACCTTCGTGCCGTCCTTGCCGGAAAGCGCACCGCCGCCGTGGGGCGCAAGTCCGCCGTAGGTATCGACCATCAGCTTGCGGCCGGTCAGTCCGGTGTCCGCTTCAAAGCCGCCCAGCACGAATCTGCCGGATGGATTGATGAAAATTTTCGTCTGCTCATCAATACGCACATCATGGCAGGCGCGGTCAATGACCAGCCTGCGGAGTTCCTCGCGCAGTTCGTCGAGATCTTTGCCCGCATCATGCTGACAGGAGATCACAATGGTGTCCACGCGCTCCGGAACACCAAACGCATACTGTACGGACACCTGCGCTTTTCCATCTGGGCCGATACCTGAAATCAGTTTTTCTTCCCGGCAGGTGGTAAGCAGGCTCGTGATGCGGTTCGCCAGCACGACCGGCGCAGGCAGCAGCTCGACCGTTTCCCAGCAGGCATAGCCGTACATGATGCCCTGATCGCCCGCGCCAAGCGTATCGCCATCGACTGCACCTGCAATGTCGGGGCTTTGCGTATGCAGCCGTACCTCTACATGATAATTACAGTCATATCCGGCATTTTGAACGGTCTGCCGCACAATGGACTCCACGTCAGGGCTTGCCGTCGTGCGGAGTTCTCCGGCAACAAGAATTTTGCCCGCCGTCGCCAGCACTTCGCAGGCAACGCGGGCATTGGGATCTTCTTTGAGGCAGGCGTCCAGAATGCTGTCTGCAATCGTGTCGCAGAGCTTGTCCGGATGACCTGCCGTAACGGACTCTGCCGTCAAAATGTACTTATCTTTCATGCGTAGATTTTCCTTTCTTTGGCTGATTGATCACCTTTCCATGCTGCATGACAAACAGCTTTTCGCGGGAGTACAGGCGCGTATAGGTCTGTATCTGCTTGTCGGTCAAAGAACAAAATTCCTCGTCGCTGCCTTGGGCGAGGAAGAACGTGCCGTGAATGATGTCATACGGTATGCCATTGCGATTCCGCAGGAAGCGGTTTTCCGGCAAGCCGAGGATTTTGGCTTCTTCGTTGCACAGCAGCAGAACATTACGATCTTCAAACGGTTCGACGGCCTGAATGAAACCACCCACAATAGCCTGCATACTTTTTAAGCTGCCGTCGATCTCCTTAACATACGGATCTTTTGTTGGTTCCACGACCAGAATGCGCATGGGATTATCGCTCATAGCTGTCTTTCTCCTTTCCATGGCGGCTGGGGTTGCGGTCATTGATATCCGTGATCGTCACATATTCCCCAATCA
>DBLB01000031.1:0-2492 GCA_002298695.1 Clostridiales bacterium UBA735
CACCATGGAGGAAGTCAAGGGCAACCAGTCGCTCGAGGATGTGTTCCTGGAACTGGAGGGCGAAGAACATGCTTAAACCGCTGCTTCGGATCCAGCTGCGCGCGGTGCTGGCTTCGTTTACCGGAAAATCGCGGAAGAAAAAGCGCGGAAGCGCCGTTGGTTACGCCCTTCTGCTGCTCTATGCAGCGGCGGCGTTCCTGTTTTTGTTCTATCAGAGCTTTGCCCAGCTGGCGGACGCGTTTGCGCCGCTGGGACTTGGCTGGCTGTACTGGGCGATGTACGGCATCATGGCCTTCGCACTGATGTTCATCGGCAGCGTCTTCACAGCCAAGTCGCAGCTGTTCGAGGCGAAGGACAACGAACTCCTGCTCTCCATGCCCATCCGCCCGTCCGACATTCTTCTGTCCCGCATCGCCCTTCTGCTGGCACTCGACCTGCTGTTTGAGCTGCTGGCGGCAATTCCGGCGGCTCTTGCCTGGGCGCTGCGGTCTCCGGTCAGTGCGACGGAGATCCTGGCGTTTGCGCTGCTGCTTCTGGCGCTGCCGCTGCTGTCCGCGGCGGTGACGTGCCTGTTCGCATGGATCATCAGCCTGATCACTGCGCGGATGCAGAAAAAGACGCTTGTCACCATGCTGCTCTCCATTGTCTTCTTCGGTGCCTACTTTGTGATCTGCTTCCGGATGAATACGTACATTACCGAGCTCGCGGCCAACGGCGCGCAGATCGCGGGCAGACTCAGCGCGGTCGCGCCGGTGTACTGGTTGGGACGTGCACTCTGCGGCGACAGCGCGGCGCTGGGCCTGACGCTCGCGCTCTGCATCCTGCCGTTCACGGCGGCCTGCTGGCTGCTGGCGCGCAGCTTCATCCACATCGTGACGCAGAAGCGCGGCGCGGCGAAAATCCACTATGACGGCCGTGCGCTGCCGGTCCGCGGCGTCCGCAGCGCGCTGCTGCACCGGGAATTCCGTCATCTCACCAGCTCTGTTCCCTACATGATGAACGACGGTCTCGGCCTGCTCTTCCTTCTGGCAATGGCCGTCGGCGTGGTCTGGAAGCGAAGCGCGCTGCTCGATTATATGGCCCTGCTCGGCATGGACGGGAGCGACGCCGCAGTGCTGGCCCTGACGGCCATGACCTTCCTCCAGTCGATGATCCTCTTTACAGCTTCCTCCGTCTCGCTGGAGGGAAAAGCCTACCCGATTCTCCGTGCCATGCCGGTGCAGACGCGGCAGATCCTGCACGCGAAGCTGCGTATGCAGCTGATCCTGGCACTGCCGCTGACACTGCTGCTCTCTGCGCTGCTGCTGACCATCACCGGAGCCGCCGGCTGGCTGCTCCTGCCGGCGTCCGCCGCGCTGTGCGTGGACTTTGCGCTATTCGGCCTGATCGCCAACCTGCGGCACGCCAATCTGGACTGGGTGAATGAGATCCAGCCCATCAAACAGGGCGCGGCCGTGATGATCACGATGTTCCTCGGCTGGGGCGCCGCGCTGCTGCTCGGTCTGCCGTATCTGTTCTGGCTGCGCGGTGCGCTCAGCGGCACGGCCTATCTCGCGGCCGCCACGGTGCTGCTCTGGGCGCTGGCTGCCCTGATGCTCCGCTGGCTGCATACCCGCGGCGCGGCCCGCTTCGAATCGCTCGCATAACCGCCGCATCCGCTCCCTGCCGAACCGAAATCGACGCCGTCGTCTTTCAGAAAATCACGCGCTCCCGCCCGATATACCATGCAGCGCCCGGAAAATCCAACGATTTTCCGGGCGCTTTTGAAAACTCAGAGGCGGAACAGCCGGCAGGCGTTGTCCCAGGTTGCCTGCGCGACGGCCTCAGTCGGCAATCCGCGCAGCTGCGCGATTTTCTCCGCCACCAGCGGCACATAGCTCGGGTCGTTGCGCCGCCCGCGATACGGTTCCGGCGCCATGTACGGGCAGTCCGTTTCGATCAGAATGCGGCCCAGCGGAATGGCCTTCGCGGTCTCCACGGCCTTGCGTGCATTTTTGAATGTCACAACACCGGTAAAGCCGATGTACCACCCGCGCTTTACCAGCTCCTTCGCCATCTCCAGACTTCCCGAGAAGCAGTGAAANNCCCCCGCCGCACCAGCTCGTTTGCCAGCTCCGGCGAACCGGAGAAGCAGTGGAACACCCCCCTGACTGCCGGAAACTCATCGACGATAGCCAGCCCGTCTCCGTGCGCCTCGCGCTCGTGGATGACGACCGGCAGATCAAGCTCCGCCGCCAGCGCCATCTGCATCCGGAACGCCCGCTGCTGTATATCCCGCGGCACGTCCTCGTAGTGGTAGTCGAGGCCGATCTCGCCGATGGCTTTCACGCGCGGATGCTTCGCCAGTTCCCGGTAGACCGCGATCCGCGCCTCATCCACATGGTCGGCGTCGTCCGGGTGACTGCCCACGGCAGCCCAGATCCAGTCATACCGTTCCGCCAGCGCTACCGAGTTCTCGCTTGACGGCAGATCGCAGCCGATGTTCATCATGC
>DBLB01000031.1:2634-3093 GCA_002298695.1 Clostridiales bacterium UBA735
GCCAGATGAGCAGCACCGCGATGTCTGCCGGCGACACACCTGAAATACGGCTGGCCTGCCCGATGGAGAGCGGACGAATTTCCGCCAGCTTCTGCCGCGCCTCCACGCGCAGCCCGCCGATAGCGGCGTAGTCCGCGTCCGGCGGCAGGAGGCGGCTTTCTTCCCGCTGGAATTCCTCCACCTGCTTCTGCTGCCGCGCGATATAGCCGGCATATTTCATCTGAATTTCCACCGCCTCGCGCACCGCCTTCGGCAGCGCCGGGCGCGCCGGGTCAAACGGGGCCAGATCGTCATACGCGATCTGCGGCCGCCGCACCAGATCGGCCAGCCGGGCCGAACCCTTCACCGCCGCCGTACCCTTTTCCGTCAGCATCGCGTTCAGCGCCGCCGATTCCGGAATGCCGCTCGCTTCGAGCCGTCGGATCTCCTGCGCCACGGCGCGGTATTTTTCCTGCACGG
>DBLB01000031.1:3180-9937 GCA_002298695.1 Clostridiales bacterium UBA735
GCCGGTGCAGCAGCCGGTATTCCGAGCGGCTGGTCATAATGCGGTACGGTTCATTCGTGCCTTTTGTCACGAGGTCGTCGATCAGTGTGCCGATGTACCCGTCCGAGCGTTTTAAGATCATCGGCGCGTCACCCTTGATCTTCAGCGCCGCGTTCACGCCCGCAACGAAGCCCTGCACCGCTGCCTCCTCATAGCCCGAAGAGCCGTTGAACTGTCCCGCGCCGTAGAGGCCGTGCACTTTTTTGCTCTCCAGCGTCGGCAGGAGCTCCGTCGGGTCGATGCAGTCATATTCGATGGCATAGGCCGGGCGCATCATCTCCGCGTGCTCCAGCCCCGCGATCGTGTGCAGCATCGCGAGCTGCACATCCTCCGGCAGACTGGACGACAGACCCTGAATATACATCTCGTCCGTTCCGAGGCCGCACGGCTCCACAAAGAGCTGGTGCCGCGCCTTGTCCGGGAACCGGTCGATCTTCGTCTCGATCGACGGGCAGTACCGCGGCCCGACCGATTCGATCATCCCGTTGAACAGCGGCGAGCGATCAAAATTCTCGCGGATGGTGCGGTGCGTCTCCTCATTCGTGTAGGTCAGATAGCAGACGGCGCGGTTCTCCGGCGGCGTCACCGTCGAGAACGAAAAGCCCTCCGGCTCCGCGTCGCCGGGCTGAACCTCCATTTTTTCCACGTCGATCGACCGCCGGTTCACGCGCGGCGGCGTTCCGGTCTTGAAGCGCCGCATCCGCAGCCCGAGGCCCTTCAAACATTCCGTCAGCCCCACGCCCGCCTGCATTCCGTCCGGGCCGGAGGCGTAGGCGCAGTCGCCGGTGATGACCCTGGCGTCCAGATACGTGCCTGATGCGATGACGACGGCCTTCACGCGGTAGACCGCGCCGAGACGCGTCGTCACGGAGCAGACCGCCCCGTTCTCTACGCCGATCTCCGTCACCATCGCCTGCTTGAGGTCGAGGCTTTCCTGCCGCTCGAGCAGCTGCTTCATATGCTCCTGATAGCGCCGCCGGTCGGCCTGCGCGCGCAGCGAATGAACGGCGGGGCCTTTCCCGAGGTTCAGCATCCGGTACTGGATGCAGCAGGCGTCCGCCGCCTTTCCCATCTCTCCGCCGAGCGCGTCCAGCTCCCGCACCAGATGGCCCTTGCCCGTCCCGCCGATGGCCGGGTTGCACGGCATATTGCCGACCGCGTCGAGATTGATCGTAAATACGACCGTTCGCAGTCCCATCCGCGCGCAGGCCAGCCCTGCCTCGATCCCGGCGTGTCCGGCCCCGATCACCGCCGCATCATAGCTTCCCGCTTCAAATCTCATACCTGTTCCCTCGGTTTTCTGAAATAACAACTTATTATAGCAATCTTTCGAAAAATCCGCAAGACCTTCTCCGGCGCCGTGCAGCAGCGCGTAAAAATGCGCCCGGCGGAAGCTTCCGTCGGGCGCATCCTTGTGATATCAGGTTTCGTCGATGTGTCGTTGGATGCGGTTGATGATCATCTCGAGCGCGATGAGGTTTTTGCCGCCCTCTGGAACGATGAGATTCGCGCTGCGCTTGCTGGGCTCGACGAACTGCTCGTGCATGGGTTTGACCGTCGTCATGTACTGCTCGATGACCGAGTCGATCGTGCGGCCGCGCTTTTTCACGTCGCGCCGGATGCGGCGGCAGAGGCGCACATCCGCGTCCGCGTCGACAAAGATCCGGATGTCCATCTCATCGCAGAGCGCGCGGCTTGCGAAGATCAGAATGCCTTCGACGACGATGACCTTGCGTGGTTCCACACGCAGTACCTCGGCGGAGCGGTTGTGGACGGTGTAGTCATACGTCGGGCACTCGATGGCCTGCCCGGCCTTGAGTTGCTGGAGGTGGCCGATCATGAGATCGGTGTCAAACGCGTCCGGATGGTCATAGTTCAGGTGGGTGCGCTCCTCATAGCTCAGCTCGTCGTGGCGCTTATAATAGTTGTCGTGGCTGAGAACGCTGATGTCGTCCCCAAACCGGTTCACGAGCGCCTTGACCAGCGTCGTCTTTCCGCTGCCGGTGCCGCCGGCAATTCCAATTACGATCACATCTGCCATATCCCGTCTCCTTTTTTATCTGACGATGTCCAGAATCAGCGGCTGCGGAGCCGGTTCGGTGTCCGACCAGCGCAGCGCGTCAAAGAACGTTTTTTCTGCGGCGGGAATGGCGTCCGCCCGGTTCGTGTGCAGCACAGCCAGTACATCGCCTGCCTCCACACGGTCGCCGGTCTTCTTTTTCAGCACGACGCCGGCGGCGAAATCGATCACGTCCTCCTTCGTCTGGCGGCCCGCGCCGAGCAGCGCGGACGCCTCACCGATCTTCTGCGCGTCCATGTGGCGGAGATAGCCGCCGCGCGGCGCAAGAATTTCATGCCTGATCGCGGCCTGCGGCAGCTTTGACGTGTCGTCGAGGACGGCGGGATCACCGCCCTGCGCCGCGACCCAGCGCTTCATCTGTTCAAAGGCCCGACCGGAGGCGATGGCCTCGCGGACCTGAGCCCGCGCCGTCTCCTCGTCCCAGCCGTTGCAGAGCATCAGCATGTTGGACGCAAGCACCGTGCAGACCTCCTGCAGGTCGGGGCAGCCCTCGCCGCGGAGGATCTCGACGGCCTCTTCGACCTCAAGCGCGTTGCCGATGCGGTGTCCGAGCGGGACGTCCATGTTCGTCAGAACGGCGGTCACATTCCGGCCGCAGGCCTTGCCGATGGTCACCATGTGTTCGGCCAGCTCACGTCCAGCGTCCAGCGTCTTCATGAACGCGCCGGAGCCGACCTTGACGTCGAGCACGATGGAATGCGACCCGGCGGCGAGCTTTTTGGACATGATGGACGATGTGATGAGCGGGAGGGAGTCGACCGTCGCGGTCACGTCGCGCAGGGCATAGAGTTTTTTGTCGGCGGGCGTGAGGTTGCCGCTCTGGCCGATGACGGCCACGCCGACCTGCTCGACCTGATGCAGGAATTCGTCGACGGTGAGCGTTGTTTTGTAGCCGGGGATGGACTCCAGCTTGTCGACGGTGCCGCCTGTGTGGCCGAGGCCGCGGCCGGACATCTTCGCCATCTTCCCGCCGAGGCAGGAGACGATGGGCGCGAGAATGAGCGTCGTCTTGTCGCCGACGCCGCCGGTCGAGTGCTTGTCGACGGACTTGTCGCCGAAGCGGGAAAGGTCGATGGTGTCGCCGGAGCGCATCATCGCGTCGGTCAGGACGGCGGTCTCGTGGTCGGTCATGCCCTTGAAGAACACGGCCATCGCAAACGCGGACATCTGATAGTCCGGGATCGAGCCGTTCGTGAAGCCGTCAATGACAAAGCGGATCTCCTCGTCCGTCAGGGCGAGGCCATCGCGCTTTTTTTCGATCAGATCTACCATTCGCATGGGAAAAACTCCTTTCATTTTTTCTCTGAAGAGAAAAGGGAGATGTTTTTGCGCCCCCCATTCTTTTCTTTCTCTTTTCGGAGAAAGAAAAGAACCGCCGCGCCCGGTGAAGAAAAGGAAAGAGAGCGTTCGAAACCGGAAGTGCATCCCGTGCCGCCATCATGTAACAGCTCAGTTGCCCGGTCTTATTGCCCGCCCCTGGTCACCTCACGAGGCCCGACTACGCGCCGCACGCTATCTTGATGATGGCGGGCAGCTGACTGCGGGCTGATTTTTTGACGCAGCTCCGCCGAAAGGCGATGCGCAGAGCGCAGAGTCCTTTCGGGTGGTAGGGTCTGACGCGACGGACAGCTGATGGCCGAGATTTTCAGAGGCCAATTCAGGACAACGGTCAGCACTCAGCCCTCTTTCTTTTCTTGGAAGATTGAAACCGTTCTTTTCTTTCTCAGCAGGAGAAAGAAAAGAATGGGTTCAAAGTGGACCGGTGGGGGCAGGAGATTCCGGAAAAAGGGGCCATGGGAAAGGCGGGGCCTTTCCCATGGGCTGTGATCACCGCTGTCCCTTGTCGTAGGGGATGCCCTCGGCCTTCGGAGCGCGGGAGCTCTTCGAGGTGAACGCGAGCACGATGAGCGTGATGAGATACGGGAGCAGACGGTAGAAGTGGCTGTTCAAGCCGATGGTATTCAGCCAGTAAATGCCGTCGCCGTTGATGTCGAGCGTGGAGTATGACGCCGCGATGCACTTAAAGAGGCCGAACAGCAGCGCGCCGCCCGCCACGTTCAGCGGCTTCCAGTTGCCGAAGATCATAACCGCGAGAGCGAGGAAGCCGAAGCCCGCCACGTCGCCGTTCGAGCTGCAGTTGGCCGTTGTGAGAGCGTAGACAAAGCCGCCCATGCCGGCGAGAGCGCCGGAGATCGAAACGCCGGCGTAGCGCATTTTCACCACGTTGATGCCGAGCGACGCCGCCGCCTGCGGGTTTTCGCCGCACGCGCGCAGACGGAGACCGAAGCGCGTTTTATAGAGGATGACGGAGAGTATGATGAAGATCAGAATGCTGATATACGTTGCAAAATAGACCTTGTGCAGAAACGTCTCGCCGAGGAAACCGAGATCCGCGCTGCGGTCAAAGCCGAGCGTCGTTTTCTTGACCATGAACCAGCTCGCGCTGTCGCCGGAGAGCATCTGCAGCGTGTTCTGATTGGCGATGATGCGGATGAGGAACAGCACCAGCGCAGGGGCGAGCATATTCAGCGCCGTGCCGCCGATGGTCTGGTCGGCCTTGAGGTTGATGGCCGCAAACGCCAGCAGCAGCGAGAACACCGCGCCGAGCGCCGCCGCGACGAGCATCGTCAGGAACATATAGCCCTGCAGCGCCATCCAGTCGCCCGCGGCCTTAGCCGCGTCAAAGCAGCCGGTGGCCTGCAGAATGCGCACGAACAGCACGCCGATGAACGCACCGAAGATCATAATGCCTTCGAGCGCGAGGTTGATGATGCCGCTGCGCTCGGCAAAAATGCCCGCGAGTGCCACGATCATCAGAGGGATCGCATAAATGAGCGTCTGTCGGATCAGAAAAGACATTACTCCTGCGCCTCCTTTCCTTCCGCCGCCGGGAGAACTCCGGCGCCGGTCTCGTCCTGCGGTACCACCGGTTCCGCAGCCGGTTCGGCGGTCTCCGTGTGCGCCGTTTTCTTCTTTTTCCGTCCGCTGATCCACATTTTGATGACCAGCGAGAACGCCGCCATATACACGATCACGGCGATGATAACGTCGGTGATGTATTCGTTATAGGCGGTCAGGTTCGTGATCTGCATACCGGCGATGTCCAGAATGGACATGAAGCAGCCGGTGAAGATCACGGCGATGGGGTTGTTCACGGCGAGCAGCGCCACGGCGATGCCGTTGAAGCCCGCAGCGGGGAGCGTCTGGTAGGTGTTCCAGTAAAACTCCGTATTGCCTGCGAGGTAGTAAAGCGAGCCGGCGGCGCCGGCGAGTGCGCCCGCGATCGCCATGGAAAGAACGATGTTGCGCTTATCGTGGATACCGGCATAGCGGGCCGCGTGGCGGTTGGCGCCGCAGGCGCGCAGCTCGTAGCCGAACGTCGTTTTTGTGAGAACGATGTAAATGACGATGGCCAGGGCAATGGCGATCAGAATGCCGCCGCTGACCTGCGAGCCGGGGAAGAGCTTATCGAGTCCGAACTTGGATGTGGAAACGTTGTTGAACGTCGTCTTGTAAATGTAGCCGGACTTCGTGTTCTCCACTATATTTTTGAGATTGCTGATATCAAAGAGCCACGTGACGATGTTTGCCGCGATCCAGTTGGTCATGATGCAGGCGATGACCTCGTTGATGTTCAGCAGCGCCTTGAGCAGGCCGGGGATCGAACCCCAGAGCGCGCCCGCCGCCATGCCGCCGAGGAACGCCAGCAGCCAGATGATCACGGGGGAAACCTGCTCGGAGGGAATGCTCAGCGCGATGAAAAGCGTGGCGCATGTACCGGCGAGATACTGTCCCGGCGCGCCGATGTTGAAAAGACCGGTCTTGAATGCCGTCGCCACCGAGAGCCCCGTGAGGATCAGCGGCATGGCGCGGAAGAGCATGTTGCCCATGCTCGTGGGGTTGAAGCCGAACGTCAGCGTGCCGGCGGCGTCGCGCCCGGTGCTGAAAAGGCCGAAGAACACGAGCCGGATGCCTTCCCAGGCGCTCTGGAAGCCCAGGGACTTGTTCGTGCAGCCGACGATCAGAATGAGCAGCGTGCCGGCCAGAAGGCCAATGAGGATGGAGAGCAGCGACGCGATGACCGAACGCGTGCTGTCCTTATGCCAGAAGGAGGTCTTTTGTTCTTTCATTTTTTCTCCTCCCCGTTCTGCCGCTTCGCGCCAGCCATGTAAAGGCCGAGCTCTTCCACGGAAACTTTCTTCGGATCAAATTCGCCGACGATCTCGCCTTCGTACATCACGAGGATGCGGTCGGAGAGGTTCATCACCTCGTCGAGTTCGAGCGAGACGAGCAGGACGGCTTTCCCCTCGTCGCGCTCGTGGACGAGCTGGCGGTGGATGTACTCAATAGCGCCGACGTCGAGACCGCGCGTCGGCTGCACCGCAACGATCAGCGGCATCTCACGGTCGATCTCGCGGGCGACGATCGCCTTCTGCTGGTTGCCGCCGGACATGCTGCGCACGACCGTCACCGGACCCTGGCCGGAACGGATGTCGTATTCTTCGATCAGCTTGTCGGCGTACTTGCGCACCTCGTCAAAGCGAATAAAGCCGCCGTGCTGGAACTGCGGCTCGAAATAGCGCTGCAAAACGAGATTCTGCTCGAGCGTATAGTCGAGCACCAGACCGTGCTTGTGGC
>DBLB01000033.1:0-245 GCA_002298695.1 Clostridiales bacterium UBA735
GTCCTCCTCTCCGGTTTCTCTTACTCTGCCTTCGGAATATAAAGCACGTTGAAATCGCAGAGATTCGTGCCCGTGTTTCCGGTGAACACCGTGTCGCCCATGGCCTTCAGCGCCTCATAGCAGGCGTGGCCGCGCAGCGCCGCATGGATGTCGACGCCCTTTTCCTGGGCCGCGGCGAGGCTGCTCGAGTCGGTGATGCCGCCGGCGACCGGCGTTGTGCCGTCGGTGCCCTCGGAGTCGATGGA
>DBLB01000033.1:265-19716 GCA_002298695.1 Clostridiales bacterium UBA735
GTCTTTGCGCCCAGCAGCGCAAAGCTCAGCGTCAGCTCCTGCCCCGGGCCGCCGTGGCCGGTGATGGTGCTGTTGTCGAGAATTTTCGTCGTCGTTTCGCCGGAGGACAGGATCACACACGGCGCCGGGAACGGGTTGCCGTAGGTCTGTACCTCGCGTGCGATCGCCGCGAAAAACGTGCCCGCGTCCTTGCTCTCGCCGTCGAGGAACGAGGAGAGGATGTAGGCCGGAATGCCCATTTCCTCCGCGATCTCCTTCGCATACCGGCAGGAATCGGGCAGCGTATTGATGAGATAATAGGTGTTCTGCGGGAATGCCTTCGGCGTCTCGCCCTCGGGGCCGACATTCATCAGATAATCGACCACCTTTTTCGGCAGCCGTTCGGCCACGTCATAGTCCCGGATGACCTGGCGCGCCTGCTCCAGCGTCGTCTGATCGGGGCCCATCGGCGTGCCGCGGTAGGCAAGATAGGGCTTTGAAATGTCGCCGGTCGCCGGGCTGGCCACGGCGTCGCTGATGCCGAAGCCGATCAGCTCCGCGCCGCGCGCGGCGATCCGCTTGGCCAGCATGCCGCCGTTCATCTGCGAGATATGGCGGCGGATGGCGTTGATCTCAAAGATGTTCGCGCCGGATTTCAACATGACGTCGGTCACATCGATCTCATCCTGCAAGGTCAGGCCCTCGATCGGGCAGCTCATCAGCGCCGAGCTGCCGCCGGAGATGACTACGATGAACAGATCGTCCGGCGTCGCCTCGTCGACGAGCTTCAGAATTTCCCTGCACGCGCGCAGGCCCTCTTCATTCGGCAGCGGATGGCCGCCGACAAAGACATCCGTATGACGGAACACGTCTGTCGGCTCGGAGATCTTGACGATCGCGATGCCGCGCGTCAGCCAGTCGCCGAGGATCTCGTCGATGGCCATGGCCATATGGTTGCACGCCTTGCCTGCGCCCAGCAGATAGACATGACGCTTCTTCGCCAGATCCCAGCGCTTTTCGCCGATGACCAGCTCGCTGCCCTCCATGTGCGCGATGCTCATGATCCGCTCCCGCGCGTCCAGGCGCCGCAGTGTCTTTTCCGTAATGTCCAGAACGATCCGGCGGCTCTCCGTGTCGCCGTGGCACAAGATTTCTTCCCGGTTTCTGATCTTCATGTGCATTTCCTCCCGCGTCGGCGCTCCGAGGTCGGCGCGCCGCGTTCTCGTGATATCAAATATTTGCGCAGGCGATATGCGCCCTGTGCGGCTGCACGCCGTCGCTCCCTGATTATGAACTAAATCGTACATAAGCATATTAAAATACATTTTTAGAAAATGCAAGCGTTTTTCCCGTATTTTTTTGAAAATCTAAATTTTTGTAGAAAGCAACAAAAAGCGCCCGCCATTTTCAGCAATTTACGAAAAGGAAGATCCAGCTGGTTTCCAGTCCCATAAAGTTGCGCAAAATCGTACAATCTTCCGCAAAAATAGAACTATCGCTTTTTGCCGCATCCCGCTACACTGAAAGAAGATCATCTGCTGCGGCTTTCCGCCCCGCGGGGCGCCGCATTCCGGACTAGAATAATGAGAAGAAGGAGCGATTGTACTATGGATACACGCATTGATTTTCTGTACCTGTCTGAGCCGGACACGATCGCAGCCGGCGTAAACGACGCGGCGCGCTGCGTCGACACCTGCGCCGAAGTGTTCGGCCTGCTGGCCAAGGGCGATTACCTGATGGGCAGCAGCAACCACAACAGCCACGGCATGGGCATTATCTTCCCGAAGGAGACCCCGTTCCCCAACATGCCTGTCGCCGGCCCCGACCGCCGCTTCTTCGCCATGCCTGCCTACCTCGGAGGCCGCTTTGACGTGTGCGGCAACAAGTGGTACGGTTCCAACGCTGCAAACACCTCCAAGGGCCTGCCGCGCTCGATCCTGACGCTTGTTCTCAATGACAAGGACACCGGCGCACCGCTGGCCTTCATGTCCGCCAACCTGCTCAGCGCCGCCCGCACGGGCGCTGTGCCCGCCTGCGCTGCGCGCCACCTGGCCCGCAAGAACTCCGAAACTGCCGCCATCATCGGCTGCGGCCCGATCAACAAGTCCTGCTTCCGCAACATCATGACGCAGATGCCCGGCGTGAAGAAGGTCTGGTGTTTCGACCTGTTCCTGGAGAAGGCGCAGGCCTGCGCCGACTGGGCTGCCGAGACATTCGGCATCGAGGGCAAGGCCACGGACGATTTGCAGGAGGCGCTGCGCGACGCCGATTTCGTCACCGTCGCCGCCTCCCGCCTGAAGCCGCTGTACATCGACAATGCCTGGCTGAAGAAGGGCACGACTGTTCTGCTGACCGGCCCGGCAACCGGCGATGAGGCGTTCTGGCTGAACAACAAGATCGTGCTCGACCATGTCGGCCTGCACGAGAACTACGTGGCCGAAGCCATTGCCTCCGGCGACAAGGAAGGCTATTACAAGGGCGTCATCGGCGGCCCGATCTACCACCTGATCGACGAAGGCAAACTGCCCGCTCTGAAGGACTTTACGTCTCTCGGCCAGATCATCAACGGCGACAAAGACGGCCGTACCAGCGACGATGACACCTATATCTTCGTGGCCTGCGGCATGGCCGTGTTTGATGTGGCATGGGGTTATGACATCTATCAGAACGCCCTCAAGAACGGCATCGGCCAGAAGCTCAACCTCTGGGAGACGCCCGCGCTCTAAGGAACCTCTGAATCCCGCCTTTCACGGGGCGGATTCGCCCTGTGCTTCTCCATTCGATTTCTCATCAAAACGGCAGGCCCCGGAATCATCTGATTCCGGGGTCTGCTGTCGTCGCGGCAAAAAAGTCGTTTCGCCCGTCTGTATCCAATAGATTATTTTGCGCCGCCCGTCCTTCCGGACGGGCGGCGCTTTGCCGAGGAAAGGGTGTGGGGTGGTGTCTCACAGAATCCGGGATTCCATGGTCAATACTGCATCATATGCCGTGCGCGTGGCGTTGCGGATATTCTTGACGCTGCAGGCGTCGCCGATCACATAGGTATTCATCGGGTCGGCCTCGTACAGCTCGTTTGCAAGCTTGTTTTCGGACTTCAGGCCGAGCGCGATCACAACGTCGTCGCACTCCATCAGCACATCCTCGCCGTTCCGCTCGACGATGACGCCGCAGTCGGTGAACTCCTTGATCCTGCTGTAGCCCTGAAGCTTCAGGCCGGAGCGGCGGACTTCCTTGAACAGCGCGTCGTAGGCGAACATGAACAGGTTGTCGCAGAACTTTTCGGTCGGGATCATATCGATGACCGTGACGTCCTTGCCCTGGTCGGCAATATCCACGCCGGATTCCACGCCGGACAGGCCGCCGCCGCAGATGATGACCTTCTGGCCGATTGCTTCTTCGCCGTGCTCCACCGCGGCGAGCATATGGACGTTCTTGCCGTCGATGCCCTTGATGCGCGGGCGGATGTAATTGGAACCGGTGGCGACAAAGACGGCATCCGGCTTGAGCTCTGCGATCAGTTCCTTCGTCGCTTCGGTATTCAGCAGGATCTTTGCGCCGCTCTTTTCCGTGGTGCGGATCATATACGCCAGATAGTCGCGCATCAGGCCCTTGAAGGACACGGCGCTCGCGTCATGCAGGCGGCCGCCGAGGCGGTCGGACTTTTCGATCAGCGTGACGGAATGGCCGCGGGACGTCAGGGTCTGGACGGCCTGCATACCGGCCGGGCCTGCGCCGATGACCGCGACGTGCAGCTTCTTCTTCGCCGGCTGAAGCAGGCGTGCCTCCGTCTCATAGCCGAGCTCGGGATTGACCGCGCAGCGGGCGGGCAGGCCATGGAAGATGCGGCCGCAGCCGTCCATGCACTTCAGGCAGGGACGCACGTCCTCGCTCTTTCCCGCGGCGCCCTTGATGAACAGCTGCGGTTCTGCCAGCAGCGAGCGGCAGAAGCCGACCACGTCGCAGTGGCCTGCGGCGAGCATTTCTTCCGCGTCCTCCAGATTCCAGACGTTGCCGACGCAGGTCACGGGGATGTGCAGGCGCTTTTTCAGCTCCGCCGCCGCAGATTCGTTGATGCGGTGCTGCATCGTGTACATCGGAGAAGTATAGCTGCGGCCGTCTTCATGGAAGCAGTTGCCGCGGGAGACGTGCGCCAGATCGATGTACGGTTCTGCCGCCTCGAAGAAGCGGAAGCACTCTTCCTCTACAATGCCGCCCTTGATCATGTCCGCCGCGCTGGCGCGCAGCTCGATCGGCACATCCTCGCCGACGGCTTCGCGGATGGCGCGGATGAATTCCAGCGGGAAGCGCATCCGGTTTTCCAGGCTGCCGCCGTACTCGTCGGTGCGGTGGTTGGTCAGCGGAGAGAGCCAGGTGGACAGGAAGGCGTTGTGTCCGCCGTGGATGAAAATGATGTCAAAGCCGGCCTTGATGGCGCGGCGGCAGGACTCGATCTGGTGCTGGATGAGCCAGTCCATGTCCTCGCGCGTCATCTTGCTGCACGAAGCCGCCTCGAGCGAGGGAACCGGGATCTCCTCGGTCATGCCCTCGGAGCCGGCGATACCTTTTGCCGACTGAAGGTCGCCGCGGCCGGAGTGGGACAGCTCATAGGCCAGCTTTGCGCCGTACTTGTGGACTTCGTCGCACAGCAGGCTGAGGCCGGGAACGTACTTGTCGTCGGTGATGTCAACGTCGGCGAACATGCTCAGCCGCCGATCGGTGTCGGTGATGCAGCCCATGACGATGATGCCTGCGCCGGAGCGGGCCTGCATGCGGATGAAGTCGATCATGCCCTGCGTCACGCCGCCCTCGGAATCCACCTGGCAGGGGACGAACGGAGTGAGCTCGATGCGGTTCTTCACAGTAACTTTTCTCAGCTGAAGCGGCTGGAATACATGCGGGAATCTGTTCATAATGTTCCTCCTCTATGAATCGTCAGGTTATCCTCTGTAATCGAACGCTTCCATGGACAAAACGGCATCGTAGGCGGTTCTGGTGGCGTTGCGGATGTTCTTGACGCTGTAGGCGTCGCCGATGATGAACGTGTGCATCGGATCCTCGGCATACAGCTCATAGCCCAGCCGGTTCTCCGACTTCAGCCCCAGCGCAATGATGACGTCGTCGCAGGTCAGCAGCTCTTCCTGCCCGTTGTGGTCGACCACGACACCTTCGTCCGTGAAGCGGACGATCTTGCTGTCGCCCTGGAACTTGACGCCGGAGCGCTCGACCTCGTGCATCAGCGCCTCATAGGCAAAGTCGAACAGGCTGATGCAGAACGCCTTGGCCGGGATCATATCGATGACGGTCACGTCGTGCCCCTGGCGGGCCAGATCCACGCCGGACTCCACACCGGACAGGCCGCCGCCGCAGATGACGATCTTTTTGCCGATGGACTGCTTCCCGTTCTCAACGTCGCGGAGCATGTGGACATTTTTGCCGTCAATGCCCTCGATCCGTGGGCGGATGAAGTTGGAGCCGGTCGCCACAAAGACGGCGTCGGGCTTCTCCGCGGCGATCCGCTCTTTGGTCGCCTCGGTGTTCAGAAGGATCTTTGCGCCGCTCTTCTCCGTCGTATGGATCATGTAGCGCGTGTAGTCCCGCAGCAGATTCTTGAACGAGACTGCGCCGGCATCGTGCAGCAGTCCGCCCAGACGGTCGGACTTTTCAAACAGCGTGACCTCGTGACCGCGGGCGCGCAGCGTCTGTGCTGCCTGCATGCCGGCAACGCCGCCTCCGACGACGACGGCCTTCATGCTGTACTTCGCGGGCTGCTGCAAACGAACCTCTGTCTCATAGCCGAGCTCGGGGTTGACGGCACAGCGGCTGGGCAGGCCGTGGAAAATGCGGCCGCAGCCGTCCATGCACTTCAGGCAGGGGCGCACGTCCTCTTCGTGCCCCGCAGCGGACTTGTGGATCAGGTTCGGGTCGGCCAGCAGCGAGCGGCAGAATCCGACCACGTCGGCCTGCCCGCGTGCAAGCACGTCCTCGGCGTCCTGCAGCGTCCAGACATTGCCGACCAGCACAACCGGAATGTTCAGGATCTGCTTTGCCATTTCCGTGTATTTCACGTTTTGCAGGTGCTCCATGGTGTACATCGGAGACGTGCAGACGCGGGAATCATAGTGGAAGACGTTTCCCATCGAGAAATGGGCCATGTCGATGATCTCTTCGATCATGGAAAGATAGGTGATGCACTCGCGCATGGTCGCGCCGCCGGGCGTGCGCTCCTCGGCGGAGACGCGCACCTCGATCGGCACATCGGGGCCGATGGCCTCGCGCAGCGCCTTGGCCACCTCGATCGGATAGCGCAGCCGGTTTTCCAGCGTGCCGCCGTATTCATCGGTGCGGTGGTTCGTATTCGGCGACATGAACGCGCCGAGCAGGTTGTTGTGGCCAACGTGCAGGAATATCTCGTCGAAGCCGGCCTTGAGCGCGCGCTTGCTGGTGGTGACGAACTGTTCCTTCATCCAGTCCATGTCCTCGCGCGTCATATCGTTGCAGATGGACTCGATCGGCGGAATGTCGTTCGAACCGTCGGACTGCTCCTTCACCAGCGGGCCGAAGGAGGGGATCCAGCCGCGGCCGGAATGGCAGACCTCGTAGGAGATCTTTGCGCCGTACTTGTGCGCCTCATCGGCAACCAGACTCAGGCCGGGGACGAATTTGTCCTCCAGAAAGTCCAGGTCGGCATGACAGCACATCCTGCGGTCCGGGTCGACGATGGAACCCATGACGATGTTGCAGACGCCGGTTCTGGCCTGCATGCGGACAAAGTCCAGCATATCCTGCGTCGGGCAGCCCTCGGAGTCGACAAGGCACGGAACAAACGGCGTGAACATCAGCCGGTTTTTCAGCGTCATCTTTCTCAGCTGCAGGGGTTGGAATACGTGGGTATACTTTGCCATAAGTACGCTCCTTTCTGTGTACAGCGGTATAAAGTTGGGGGGAATTCAAATTTTATCGGTTTTTTGCGCGCACGAACCTCTGGGCAGAATCAAATCCGGGGATCCTGCCCGAAAAGGTTTCCTGTGAGATACTCAGATCAGCCGGCCGCCCGCCAGATACATCCGGCCAATGGCGTCTGCCGTCTTGTAGGCCGCGGCGAGTTTTTCCCGCGTCACCGCAAACGGGTGGTTGATCGGGCGCTGCATCATCGAATCGGCCATCAGCCCCATCTCCTCGTCCGTCACATCGCGCAGGCCGATCTGCTCGAACGTGACCGGCAGACCGACGTCGGTACAGAAGCGATAGACCTCGTCGAGCTGCTCGGAGGAGCTGCCCTCCAGCACCAGCTGGCAGCAGCAGGAGAACGCGACGCCCTCGCCGTGCAGCGCATGCTCGGTGTAGCGCGGCAGCGCCATTGCGCCGAAGAAGAACGCATGGTCGGTCGCGCTGCCGTTGTTTTCGAAGCCCATCCCGCTCATCAGCGTATTGACCTCGACGATCGTATTGAACGCGTCCGTCACGGCTTTCTGCTCCGAGGCGATCTTCGCCTGCCGGCCATAGCGCATCAGCAGGTCATAGGACAGCTTCGCGATGGCCAGCGACGTCTGCGTATAGAGGCCGCCGAAATAGTTCTCCTTATAGCCCGCCGCAGCGACCCGCGCGCCCAGATATGTGGACAGTGCGTCTCCCATGCCGGCCACGAGGAAGCGCGTCGGCGCGTTGACAATGATTTTCGTATCGACCAGGACGACGGCCGGGCTGGCATTCAGATAGACGCAGTCCACGACCTCCGTGCCGGCGTCGTTGTAGATCAGCGCTGTGGAACTGGTCGCCGCGTCGCTGGCTGCGATGGTCGGCACAATGACGACCGGCACATGCAGCGCCTCTGCCGCCGCCTTCGCCGTATCATGCACCTTGCCGCCGCCGAGGCCGATCACCGCGCACGCCTGCATGGCGCGTCCATGCCGCACCATTTTTTCCACCTCGGCCGCCGAGCTCTCGCCGCCGAATTCGGCGAACTCCAGCCGGCAGTCCGGCGCAAAGGACGCTTCCACGTCCGCCCGCAGAGACGCCAGTCTCCGCGGGCTTCCGATGACGAGAAATGCCTTGCCCATGTAGGCCACATGCCGGCCCAGATCCTTCAGAACACCGTAGCCCTGAATATAGCGGCCGCAGGAGCCGAAAATCTGCTGTTCCATGGCTTATCTCAGCTTCATGGCCTTGCGGCGGTTCGTGAAGTCCAGCAGCAGCACGGCCACGATGATGATCAGGCCCTTGACGACCTTCTGCGGATAGGAGGCCACCGCGAGCAGGTTCATAATGTTGGTGATGAGTGCGATGATGCACATGCCGACGACGCCGCGCAGCACGGAGCCCTTGCCGCCGTCCAGCGACGCGCCGCCGATGACGCCCGCCGCAATGGCGTCGCATTCATAGCCGTCGCCGGCCTGCGGCGTCGCAACGCCGGCACGGCAGGCCAGGATCACGCCCGCTGCCGCCGCGAACACGCCGCCGATCACATAGGGCATGAACTTGTAGAACGCCACATTGATACCCGCGAAGCGAACCGCTTCTGCGTTGGAGCCGGTCGCCATGCACATACGGCCGTAGACCGTGTATTTCAGGATCCATGCGAAGACCAGGATCACGACCAGAACGATCCAGAACAGATACGGCAGCTTCAGGATCGGGTCGCTGTTGGCCGCGATGCTCATGCCGAGATCGACGGCGACCGTGCCGGTCGTCAGCCGGATGGGGATCTGCGCACAGATGATGTATGTCAGACCGCGGAATGCAATCTGGACGGCCAGCGTGGCCACGAAGGGCATCATGTTCAGCTTGGCGACGAGCACGCCGTTGAACGCGCCGACCAGTGCGCCGGCGCACAGCGCGATCAGCAGGGACAGCAGATAGCCGCCCACGCCCATCTGGTTCATGCCCCAGTTTTCCAACGCGACGCCGTACATGATGCCGCCGAAGCCGATGGTGGAACCGAGGGAAAGGTCGATGGAGCCGGTGAAGATGATGAACAGGATACCGACGGTCAGCAGGAAGTACATCGAGTACTGCCGTGCCAGGTTGCAGAGGTTGTTTTTCGTAAAGAAATAGGGAGACAGGATGGCGCTCGCAATGATCAGCGCCACCAGGATCACATAAGAGTTATACTCAAGCAGCAATCCTACCAGGTCAAAACGCTTGTTTTCCAGAGTTTCCGGTGCTTTTTTACCACTCATTGTGATCAAACCTCCATAGCGAGATGAATTAAGCTTTCTTCTGTGATCTCGTCGCCCTCGACCATTCCAGTCATGTGGCCTTCGTGCATGCCGTAGACACGGTCGCACATGCCGATGACCTCCGGCATCTCAGACGAGATGAGGATGATGGCCTTGCCGTTTTCGGCGAGGGAATTGATGATCCGGTAGATCTCCGCCTTTGCACCGACGTCCACACCGCGGGTAGGCTCGTCGAAGATGATGCAGTCGGCCTCGCAGGCCAGCGTCTTGCCGATGGCGACCTTCTGCTGGTTGCCGCCGGAGAGCGTCGTGACCGGGTCTTCAATCGACGCGTATTTTGTGGCGAGATTTTCACACATTTCGGAAACATATGCCTTCTCCCGCTTGAAATCGATTGCGCCGAGCGAATTGGTAAACGTCTTCAGATTTGAAATGGTAACGTTGTGGCGGATCGCCATCCGCAGCAGGACACCTGTGTTTTTCCGGTCCTCCGACAGATAGCCGATGCCGTTTTTGAAGGATTGACGCGGGGTGGATACATGAACGCGCTTGCCGTGCATGTAGACCTCGCCGCTGTCGAGCGGGTTGATGCCGTAAATGGCCTGCGCAGATTCTGTGCGCCCGGCGCCGATCAGGCCGTACAGGCCGACGACCTCGCCTGCGCGGACGTTGTAGGAAACATCCTGCACCTGACGTCCGGCGTAGAGGTGTTTTGCCTCAAAGACCATCTCGCCGATCTTGCTGCGGCGCTCCGGATAGTAGTTCTCCATATTGCGTCCGACCATCAGGCGAACCAGATCGTCCTGCGTGATGTCCGCCGTTTTTACGGTATCGACATAGCTGCCGTCCTTCAGGACGGTGATCTCGTCGCAGATCTGGAAGATCTCCTCCAGGCGGTGCGAGACGTAGATGATGGACGTGCCCTGATCGCGCAGCTTTTTCAGCAGCTTGAACAGCTGCTCCACCTCACTGGTGGCCAGGAGCGCGGTCGGCTCATCAAGCACGAGGATGCTTGTCGGCTTTGAAAGCGCCTTACAGAT
This sequence comes from Clostridiales bacterium UBA735, assembly GCA_002298695.1. Taxonomy (GTDB): domain Bacteria; phylum Bacillota; class Clostridia; order Oscillospirales; family Oscillospiraceae; genus CAG-170. The sequence goes on from DBLB01000033.1 coordinate 10,461, forward strand.
CTCGACGACCTGCTGATATGCAATCGACAGCTCTGCGACGATGTCTGTCTCCTTGATATGGCCGAAACCGAGGGATTCGAGCAGATCGTGCGCATTCTGGTTCAGTTTTTTATAGTTGATAAACTTTCCGCCGCCGGAACCCTCCCGCAGGCGGTCAATGTAAATATTTTCGGCAGCCGTAAGATCCGTCGCCAGCGCGTATTCCTGATAGATCACGCCGATGCCCAGCGCCCGGGACACATTGGTGTCCGTGATGTTCTGCTTTTCGCCGTCGATGAAAATCTCGCCCGCGTTGGCCTGATGCACACCGGCCAGCACGCGGATCAGCGTGGACTTGCCGGCGCCGTTTTCCCCGATCAGCGCGTGAATGCTGCCCGGTCTGACGCGCAGATTGACGCCTTTCAATGCCTGAACACCGCCGAAATTCTTGCTGATGTTCAGCATCTCCAAACGGTATGTTTTGTCACTCAAATCAAATTCCTCCAACTTGATTCATTCTCTCTGCATGCTCGGTCAAAACGGTCTTGTCGGCTGCTTCTTCGCCGCCTGCGGCGGCGCGTGATACAGGCCCTTGCAGAAAAGACTGCCCGACGCCACATGGATTCCGCTTGATTCAGATATGGAGATTTCAGCCGAGGCTGAAATCTCCATATCGATTTTTACTACAGGATGTTTCCTGCCGGAAGCAGGGAATTACGAGAAGTCTGCCGTCGCAGCCAGATCGTCGATGCTCTTCCAGACGATGTCATAGGCCTTGACGTAGCCCGTGGGGGAGTCATAGTACTCTTCGACGTTGTCCTTCGTGATGGCGATGGCGTCGAGGGACGTGCCGGCCGGCATGTTGGAGGCGTCAAAGCCTTCCTCAAAGATCATGTGGATCAGGTCGACCGCGCAGCCGCCGAGCATATCGGGGGGATTGTAGCCGGTGCAGAGCAGCTCGCCGCTCTTGACGCAGTCCATCGCTTCCTGGGAACCGTCCGCCGCGGAGATCAGCAGCACGTCTGTGCCGGGGGTCTTACCAGCTGCCTTGATGGCCTTGATCGCACCCATAGCCATCCAGTCGTTCTCTGCCAGAACCAGCTGAACGTCGGGGTTGGCCGTCATCAGGTCTTCCATGGCCGTCAGGCCGCCTTCATCCGTCCAGGAACCTTCGCCGTAGCCGCCGATGGTCATGTTGATCTCCGGAACGGTGGTCTTGCCGCTGTTGAACAGCTCGGTGCAGTAGCCGTAGGAGAGGTAGCGGGCGTCATTGATCGAGATCTCCGTGCCCTTCGCGTTGAGGATCGTGTAGATCATGCCGGCGACCTCGCCGCAGATTCTGGACTTGGAGTTTGCGAAACCGGCAAGGCCGATGATGACGACCGCGGAGATGGAGTCATAGTCCTTCATCGCTTCACCGCCGACCAGCCCGGCCTGCCAGCCATTTTCAAAGTTGTTGGCAAGGATGGAGGTGACAGTGGCGCAGGCGGGATCCAGCGCACCGCCGATGCCTACAACGGGCACATCCTGCGCAACGCATTCCGCGACGACGGTGTTGGCCGCCTTGACGTCGCACGGGTCGAGAATGATCGCATCGACGCCCTGGGCCAGGAACGCCTCACAGATGGCGATCATCTGGTCGCCGTCAGTCTCGGCGTTCATGATGATCAGTTCATAGCCATATTCTTCGGCGTGCTCCTTCGCAGAGTCCGCAATGGCAACAAAGTACGGGTTGGAGAGGGTCGCCTGGCAGAGGCCGATCTTCAGGCCGGACTTGCTCTCGGTGGGCAGGCCCTTGTCGATGGAGGCGCGGGATTCCACGTCGCTCGGCATCAGCATGCCGTTGACCATGTCCAGGTCGGGAACGCTGTAGAGCTTGTGGTAGCCGGTCTCTGATGCGGTATCTTCCGTGGAGCTCGTATCTGCCGGGGTTGTCGCTGCCGTGTCAGAGGCGCTCGTGTCATTGTTGGTGGTCTGCGTGGGGGCTGCTTCCTTTGCACAGGCGACAAGCGAGAAGAGCATCGTCAGTGCGAGAATTGCGCATAGTACCTTTTTCATTGTGGAACCTCCATATTTTTATTTGAAATGCCGCAGCATTCTCATAAGACAAGCTGAAGTCCGCGGGTGATGGGGTCTGATGCGTCGGCCGGATGCCCCCGGCCGGAAACGGGAAAATGCGGTCGAGCAGCCGGCGGCCCCGAATCGGAGCCGACCGCTGCTTGCCCGTCATGATTCTATTTTGCTGTGAAGCTTACCAGGTGGTGTAACCGCCGTCGACAATGACGTTCGAACCCGTCTGGAACGAAGCCAGATCCGACGCCAGATAGCAGACGCAGCCGACCGCTTCATCCAGCGAAGCCGTCCGTCCGAGCGGCGTATCCGCGGCCATGGAGGCGAACGCCTCGACCGGGAAGCCCGCCTTCGGGTCGTGCAGGCCGGAGATGATATAACCGTAGCTGACCGAGTTGAACCGGATGCCGTACTGGGCATAGTCCATGGCCATGGCCTTCGTCAGGTGGGCCACGCCGGCCTTTGTCGCCGGATAGGCGATGCCGTAGCGGCTGCCCGCCGGGAGACGGTTGACGATCACGCCGGACATCGAGGCGGTGTTGATGATGGAGCCGCCGTGCTTATGGGCGACCATCACGTTGGCGCACGCTCTGCCGACCAGCATGTTGCCGGTCAGGTTGATGTCGACGACCTTCTGCCACAGCTTGACGTCGATGTTGGAATCGTCGCCCGCCAGGCCGATGCCGGCGTTGTTGTGGCAGACGTCGATGGTGCCGTAGGCGTCGACAACTTCCTTCACGAACGCATCGACCGATTCCGGCTTTGAGACGTCGCCAAGGACGTACATCACGTCTGCGCCGCACTTTTCACGGATGTCCGCGCAGTTCTGCTTCAGGACCTCTTCCTTGGGCGGGATGTCCATCAGGGCCACCTTTGCGCCCATCTCTGCCAGCGCGCAGGCCGTTGCCTTGCCGATGCCGCCGCCGGCGCCGGTCACGAGCGCGACCTTGCCCTTCAGGGAAAACATGTCATACACATTCCGCATTTCCTTGATCGTCTGCGGAACGGGATATCCAGCTGCCATACTCTTTTCTCCTTCTTTTCGGCGCAAACGCCTTATTTTGAACAATCGCAGTCAAAGACGATCTTTGCAAACTTGCCGGAAATCTGATCGGCATAAGCCTGCTGGCACTCTTCGAGCTTGTACACCTTCTGGATGATCGGTTCCAGATTCATTCTGTGCAGCATCCGGATCGCCGGACCGAAGCTGTAGGTCGACAGGAACAGGCCCGTCAGCGTCAGCTCATGGTGATAGAGGTAGGTGCTCAGATCGAGCGGCAGGCGGAAATCGGTGGGGTACTGCGCCATGTAGACGATCGTACCGCCCTTCTTGGTGATCTCCAGCGCCGTCTGTGCGGCAAAGCGGTTGCCGGAGCATTCGATGACCCGGTCAAAGCCGTCCGGCGCGATCTGCGTCCATTTCTCGTTGAAATCGGCCGCCGTGGAGTCCAGCGCATAGTCCGCGCCGAGCGTCAGGGCCAGATTGCGCTTGGCCTCAACCGGCTCCAGCAGCGTGACCTTGCCCGCGCCGGCCATCTTGCACAGCTCGACCACCATCAGGCCGATGCCGCCGCCGCCGGAGACCGCCACATGGTCGCCCATGCGGATGTTGGCCTTTTCCACAGAGTGCAGTGCGATGGTCATCGGTTCTACGAGCGACGCGCACTTGAGATCGGCGTCGTCCGGCAGCTTATAGACCTGATCCTCCGACCAGACGACATATTCCGCCTGGCAGGGGACGATGTGCTGCTCGCGGGAGGTGCAGAACTGCTCCATGCCGCGGCGGCAGGCGTCGCAGACGCCGCAGAAGTGGACGAAGCAGCCCGTCACCTTGTCGCCGACCTTCAGCCCGCGGTGCGTGCAGCCGGGTCCGAGCGCCACGACCGTACCGGCCATCTCATGGCCGAAACCGATGCCGACGTCCACATCCATGATGCCGTTGAGCATGTTGGGATCGGAGCCGCAGATGGAGGCATAGGCGACCTTGATCAGCACATCGTCGTCATGCTCGATTTTCGGCATGGGCAGATCGACGCAGTCGAGCTTGCCCCATTTTTTGCTGGCCCAATCGCCCTTTTCCGTCAAAACGATCGCTTTCATAGCATTTCTCCTTTTCCCTTACCGGCCGAGCATCTCATGGACCGCAGCCACCGCCGCGTCCTTGTCATAGCCATACTTGTGCTGCAGCTCCGCACCGGAGCCGAAGCCGGCATAGACCTGCGGAATGCCCATTCTGCGGAACTTCTTCGGCGCGACGCCGTGATCGAGGTAGACGTCGGAGATGGCCGAGGCCAGGCCGCCGTACATCAGATGATCCTCCAGCACGATCACGTTGCCCGTTTCTGCCGTGCAGCGGAGCACCAGCTCCTCGTCGATCGGCTTGATGGAGTACATATCGACGACCTGAATGTCGATGCCTTCCTTTTCCAGCTCGACGGCCGCATCCATCGCCTCGCCGACCATTTCGCCGTGTGCAAAGATCGTCAGATCCTTACCCTCGCGTGCGATCAGGCCCTTGCCGATCTCGTATTTTGCCGTACCGGCCTCGTAGATGACGCGGTCTTTCTTGCCCTGCGCCAGACGGATGTAGATCGGGCCCGGCCAGGTCATGGACGCTTCGAGCAGATCGGGGATCATGTTGGGGTCGGCCACCGAGATCACGGTCATGTTGACCAGCGAGCGCATGATGGCCACGTCCTCCATCGCGTTATGCGTGGAACCGCCGCCGGAGGTCAGGCCGCCGCCAGTGCCGATGAGGCGGACGGGAAGATTCTGATAGCAGATCGCGGTGCGGACCTGCTCGCAGGCGCGCATTGTCATGAACGGGATCATGCCCGTGACGAAGCAGATGTTCCCGGCCAGCGCCAGACCGGCGGCTGTGCCCATAACGTTCTGCTCGGCGATGCCGACGTCCACAAAGCGATCCGGATAGGTTTTCTTGTAGCCGCCGAGGAATCCGCCAGTGTCTGCCGTCAGAACCCAGACATTGTCAAAACGACCGGCGAGCTCTTCGAGCTTTCTGCCCGTATTGTCGCGCCCGGAAGCGAAAATAGCGTCAAAATTGAACGATACCTTCATATTAGTTCATCTCCTTTTTCTCAGCTTCCCATGCGGCTTCCACTTCTGCCAGCGCCTTTTCCATGTCGTCGTAGCCAAGTTAGCCGGAGTGCCAGCCGAGCTTCTTCTCCATGAAGGAGACGCCCTTGCCCTTGATCGTGTTGCAGACCACCACGGTCGGCACATCGCCCTTCGGGTCGGGGAGAGAATCGAATGCGCGGACAATCTGTTCCATGTCGTTTCCGTCCTCGACCTCGATCACGTTCCAGCCGAACGCGCGCCACTTGTCGGCATAGGGATCCAGCGTCATGTACTTGTCTTCCGTGTAGAACGTCATCGTCTGATGGTTGCGGTCGACGATGCCGACGATATTGCCCAGCTTGTAGGAACTGGCCAGCATGGCCGCCTCCCACACGGAGCCTTCACAGGTCTCGCCGTCGCCCATCATGCAGAACACCCGGTAATCGTTGCCCTTGCGCTTGGCGTCCAGCGCGATGCCGTTGGCCATCGCCAGGCCCTGTCCGAGCGAACCGGAGGAGCACTCCAGCGCCGGCAGCTGCACGCGGCACGGATGCATGCCGTATTTGGAATCCAGATGGCCATAGGTGCTGATGATCTCGTCATAGTCAAAGAAGCCTCGCATGGCCATCGCCAGATACATGGCGAATGCACCGTGGCCCTTGGACATGATGAACCGGTCGCGCTCCGGCCAGGAGATGTTGTTGGGGTCGCACTTGATGGTATGGTGCCAGAGTGCGATAAGAATTTCCGTCATCGACAGATCGCCGCCGATGTGGACGCTGCCCTCATACGAGCCGCAGAACTTCAGCAGCTTGATCCGCATCTCGTATGCAAGCTCTTTCAGGCGTGCAATTTCCTGCTTGTGATCCATTTGAAATACCTCCTGTCCGTTACTGCAGTTCGATCATATTGCCGTCGGGATCCTTGAGGAAGACCCAGTACTTGTCATCCGCGGGATCACCCATGTAATCCGGCGCGAAGAAGAACTCGACGCCGTCGGCCCGCATCTGTTCGTACTTTGCCTTCACATCCTCCACCTTCAGGCAGATATGGTGGTACGCCGGCGTGTTCCACGCAGGCGTGGTGAACGGAGTCATGCTGTCGAACTGGAACAGCTCGATGGCCACGCCGTCCGGCGACTCGATGATCGCGATCCGGCTGCCGTTGCCCTGCTCGAGGCGGTACAGCGTCGGCTTTGCATCAAAGAAGCCCTCCGGGAAGCGGCCCTTCAGCCTGACGGTGAAGCCAAAATACTTCTGGTAAAACGCGACGGTCCGGTCAATGTCCGCGACCGTCATACCCACGTGAACAAAAGCTGATTGTTTNNCTTCATGCCATCCTCCTCATAAACGTCCGGCCTCAAAATTATTTTTGAAAAAAGAATTTCAAAAACCGGAAAAACGTTGTATAATTGACGTTAAGAATCCTCGCCGCACATGAAAACAGGCGTTTGGTAGAAATGCTGTAATCTGCTCAGTTGTCCGCTCTGCCGTTGCAGCAGTTTTTGCTGTTTTGCCTCCTGCATTGGCGAAATCGCATCACTCTTGCCGTCCGATTCCCTCCGTTCTTGTGCATTTAGTATAATACATTTCCGCCCGAGCGTCTGCCTGTTTAGGTGTCACGAAACGATGAATCATGTCGTAATTTTGTCATTTGTCATATCAGGCAGCAAAAAGATAGTTTGTTTTTCATATACCGCCTCCCACATTTTATATACCATTATCATCTGAAAGGAATTCTGCGCCATGAAAAAGAACGAAGCGAACCGGGACGAGCGCTCTTCCATCTCCACAAGCTCACAGCTGCACATCAACTGGCTGGTGCACGAGATCATTGTGGACGATTTCGTCCCGGAGGGCGAATTCCTTATCAGTACCTTTCACTCCCACAGCGCACTGGAGCTGCTGCTGATCGTCGACGGCGAGGGCACCATGCTGGTTCAGGACGGCAGCGGCAAGCAGCAGCTGCTCCCCCTGCGCCGCGGCAGCATTGTTTTCATCAACCAGAAGATCGCGCACCGCATTACTGAGCACGAGGGCACGCCGCTGCGCACCTATCTGCTCTCGTTTACGGTGGAGGCATGCCCCTCCGCCGAGAAGATCGCCTATGCCTGGATCGAAGATGAGCAGCGCGTCGTGCAGGCCCTGCTGGCCAAAGATTACGCCTGCAGCAGCCGCCTCGAGCGCACCGGCGCCTGCATCACGGAGCTGGAGCGGATCCTGCAATCTGTCGCCTCCCGCCGCCTCGGCGAGCTGGTCATCATCAAAAACCGCATTTCCAACGTCATGATGTCGGCATTCCAGCTCCTGACCGATCTGCCCCCGCGGGACGATTTCGATACAGTGCTCTCCAATATCTCCACGCTCACCATCTCCTCCATCACGAGCTACGTGCAGGCCCATTTCACGGAAAATATCACGCTGACATCCGTTGCCGAGCACTTTTTCTATTCCCCGCGCCAGTGTCAGCGCATCATCCGGGAAAAGCTCGGCGTCAGCTTCACCTATTTCCTTGCGGACATCCGTCTGGCACAGGCCAAGGAGCTGCTGCGCACCACCGACGAGTCCATTGAAAAGATCGCAGAGCGCTCCGGTCTGCGCGGCAGCAAAAGCCTTTCGCGCCTCATGCAGCAGCGCGACGGCATCACGCCCTACCGCTACCGCAAGCTCTGCCGCGACGCCGCACAGACGTCCGCCCCGGAGCAGCCTGTGTAGATGATTTTGCAGAAGATTCCGTCATACCGCGAAAAGAGGACGCCGCAGCCTGCGGCGTCCTCTTTCCGGATATATGAGCGAAGGATCGAGCAAGTTCAGCGCCGGGCAGTCCCCGGCGAAGGATGGTGCGCCTCAGTCTTCCACACGCATGACGGCTTTGATGGTGCCGCCCTGGTGGGACGCTTCAAACGCCTCGTTGATGTTCTGGATGTCATAATAGGTCAGCAGCTTGTCGACCGGGAATTTGCCCATCTTGTAATATTTCAGCAGCTGCGGGATGAAGACCTTCGGGTTGGAGTTGCCCTCGTTCAGACCCATGACCGTCTTTGCGCCGAGCTGCGCGCCGGTGATGAGCTCCAGACGGGTGCCGCCTGCGGCCAGGATCAGCTTTCCGGTATAACTCAGCACGCCGAGCGCCACATTGGCCAGGAAGCGGGAACCGCTGGTGTCGATGGCATAGTCAAAGCCTGCGCCGCCCGTCATCTCCATCAGCGCCGCCGCCATATCCGTGACCTCGCCGCCGTTGATGATGTCCGTCGCGCCCAGCTCCTTGGCCAGTTCCAGCCGGCTGGGGATCTTGTCGATCGCCACGATTCTGGAGCAGCCAACGATCTTCGCCGCCATGATGGCGCTCAGGCCGACCGGGCCGATGCCGAACACAGCGATGGTGGAGTCAAATTCGGGCTTGAAGATATTCAGCACGCAGCCCGCGCCCGTCTGAATGCCGCAGCCGAGCGGCGCGGCCAGCGCCAGGTCGATGTCGTCGTCCACCTTGACGCAGCTGTTCTGGTTGACCACGGCATGTGTTGCAAACGAAGACTGGCCGAAGAAGCAGCTGATCTCCTGGCCGTCCTTGGACAGGCGGCTGGTGCCGTCGGGCATCTTGCCGCCGAAGTTCAGCGGGAACATCTGCTCGCAGGCATAGCGGCGGCCGGACAGGCAGGGCTTGCAGTGGCCGCAGGAGCAGAAGGACATCGCGACACGGTCGCCGGGCTTGAATTCCGTGACGGCGCTGCCGACCGCCTCGACAATGCCGGCACCCTCGTGGCCGAGCACCACCGGGAATGTAAACGGGAGCTCGCCCGCGCGTCCGGCCTCGTCCGTGTGGCATACGCCCGCAGCTTTGATCTTGATCAGAAGCTCATCGGCCTTCGGTTCGGCCAGCTCCACCTCTTCAAAGCAGAACGGCGCACCGGCTTCTCTGACAACTGCTGCCTGAATTTTCATATTCTGAACCCTCCGTTTTTTCATATTTCATTCTGCCCCCCGGATTCCGGCAGGGCCGCTCCGCAGACCCATCTGCGGCTTTTCTGTCTCCATTATAAGAAAAGCGCCCGCCCGATTTCTACACACAACGCGCCATAAATCCCGGAATGATGGCACATTTTCGTAAAAGTGACCAAAATCTCGTGTTA